>CAYGKL010000018.1:0-19526 GCA_964350505.1 uncultured Roseivirgaceae bacterium
CATTCCATCAAATACCAAAAGAAAAACCAGCAAGGTTTCCCCTACCGGTTTCTGTTTTCTAATTGCTAGTCACCTTTCCCAGAGTACTAAAGACTACTTCTTTCTGATTCAAATACCCTCTTTCCCTAAAGGGATGCCAAGTTATCAGGTTTAGTTACCCACTGGATAAGGAGATCCTTCAGCGGTACCTCCCTTCAGATGACGTTCTTGTTAGGCTACTTCTTAATCCCAGGTAATCCTTCTGGCTTAGCCTGATGCCAGTAGAATGGCTCTGCCTTTTTCTTACGCGGATATACTTCATCTAAAGTATTCGCATCGTAAAGCCTTCCATTCTTCATTACCTGATGAATTTTATTGGTGTTTCTCAGGTTAGTCAAAGGATTGTCGTTAAGGATCACCAAATCAGCAAGTTTACCTGCTTCAATAGAACCAATATCACCCTCTAATCCTAAAGCTGTGGCACCTAAGATGGTGGCTACTTTAAGCGCATCATGAGCTTTCATTTCAGCACCAACAGACCATAACTCCCAGTGATACCCTAGCCCTTGTAATTGGCCATGGCTACCTATTCCGGCCAATCCACCTTGAGAAACAATTGAATTAACACCTTCTGAGTGCCTTTTGAATACATGCTCTTCATCCATAAACCATCCTGGTCTTCGTCTAGACTTAGAAGCTAATTCATCATAAGGCGTGAAACGTTGTAGCTTCTCGTCATGATAAGGGTTCTCGCGAGAATAGTAATAGTTCTCAGCCCAAGGACCGCCATATGACACTAACAAGGTTGGTGTATATGCCATTTTTGACTCGGCTACCGAATACGTTACATCTCTATAAAGTGGTGCAATTGGTAAAGAATGCTCATGACCAGGATAACCGTCAACCAGTTGTGTCATGTTCAGTTTAAAATCGAGTCCACCCTCAGTGGTTGGCATTAATTGCTGCTCTTTGGCCGCTTCAATCACCCATTGTCTTTGCTTTCTGTTACCCACCAAATACATCTTGATGGTTTTGGTGTTGTAATACTCGCTGTATTGCTTGAGCACCTTTTTCGTTTGCTCAAGGCTCTTCAGGTTGTACATCCAATAACCAACACCCGGGCCTGTTGAATATACTCTTGGACCATATAAATCGCCTGTTTCTACAAGGTCTGAATAAGTAAGTACATCTGTTGTTGCTGTTTGAGGGTCACGGGTGGCGGTAACACCATAAGCTAAGTTGGCGGCATATATCCACACCTGATTTTTCTGTAAACCCCAAGCTGGCCACATGTGAGCATGCGTATCGATAAAGCCAGGAACGATGGTTTTGCCTGACATATCAATGACTTGGGCACCTCTTGGAACAGTTAGAGAACCACTGGCTCCTACTGCTTTGATCCGTGCATTTTCAATGAGTACATCCCCATTCTCAATAACTTCATCGCCATTCATTGTAATGATGCGAGCACCTTTCAACAAGGCAGTTCCTTGAGGAATGTCTTTTTTGGCCATTACCTTCACTCGGAATTCCATTGGCTGATAGCCTTCGTCCTTCTTTTCATCTTTCTTATCATCATCCTTGGCTTCCTCTTCCTTTTCTTCTTTATCTTCCTTCTCTTCATCTTTAGCAGCAGCTTTGGCTTCTTCTTCAGCTTTCTTAGCCACCTTTACACTATCTGAGTATGCTTTAGAATCGTCTAAGTCATAGATAAAGTGAGCATTACCAATAGACCAATGCACCTTCTTCGCATCTGAAGACCAGGCTGGGAATTGCCCACCAATTTCTGTCAGTTTCATGGCAGGGAATTGAGAACTCTCAGGATTAGAAACTGAAATCGTAGGGGTCTGACCCAATTTCGGTACAGTTACTACGTAGACATCATTGCCAATTAAAGCCATGGCTTTATCGCCTTCTGGTGCCATGAAAATAACATCGGCTCTCGAAGGTGGATTGTTTTCTCTCCATCCCTCGCCTTCTTTCAGCGAAGTTCCTCCAGTTTCTTGGGCCTCTTCCGACCATGGATCATAGATTTCATAAGGCGTAACGTGATCATCAGCAATAGACCCATAAGTGGTAATCCCCGTGATTTTTACAATTTCCTTTTCATCAGTGCCATCCCAACGCACTGAGCTGAGCCCATTGAAACCACTGAGGTAAATTCTATCACTGCCTTTCACAAAGTGAGGTGCACCTTTACCCTGTGTTTTCATAATGAAGTTATCATCTCCACCATCGGCAGAAATCCAAGCTAAATCTTCACTGGCTCTGGCAGCCCCAGGCCCTGAAGCATCTTTAAGATTCTGAGCACTCCCTTTCGTAAATACGATCCTGTTATTGGCTGACCAAACAGGTGTTTGATAGATAGCCGAAGCTTTAGTCAACTTCACAGGTCTTGGACGGCCTTCTACATTTACTTTATAGATTGAGCCACCATCAGTATCTGACCAAGTGACAAAAGCCACCATTTTACCATCAGGCGACCAAGTTGGCATGGCCTCAGTCATATCGAATTCCGACAAACGCTTAGGCTCACCATCAGGAATATTCATTACATAAAGTCTATTCAAGGAAGTGAAGGCTAGTTTCGTGCCGTCAGGCGAAGGCACTCCATCACGAATTTGAGTCACCACCATGTCAGGATCGTCAGAGATTGGGTACTCAAACTTCAACCTTGGCCCCATTTCCAATTTCACATCAACATCCAATGGAATTTCAGTGGTTTTACCATCTGCAATGGCTACTCTAAAAAGCTTTCCATTCCATGAAGTAATTACTTCTTTAGAATCTGGAGTGAAAGACATGGCAGGCAGCACACCTAGCGGAGCGATTGACTCTTGCTCATCGCGCTGGATAGGATAGGCCAACCATTTTTCGTCACCACTATTCAAATCTCTAAGAATTAAACCTGTTTCATCTTCATAGCGTGAGCCATAAACCATCCACTTGCCATCTGGCGAAAGTGTTGGCGAAAATGCAGAGCCATATCTTGAAGTAACAGTTGATCGGCTACCATTGTCACGGTCATACATGCCAATCTGATACTGTGGTAATTGTGCATTATAATTCCATGCACCATTTCTTTGTGAAAAGTAGATATATCTTCCATCTGCAGAGAAAGCAGGCTCAGAAGTTTTCAATCCGCTTGGGCTGTCAATCAACTGAAAACCGCCTCCACCATCTTTATGGTACATGAACAGTTTAAAGTTTCTTCGGCCTTTGCTTACTACTACATAGTCGCCATCAGGAGACCATTCAGCCGATTGTACCCATTCATTACTGCCTTTTGTAATTTGGGTGAACTCTTCAGTTTCCAGATTCATAATCCATGCATTGTCGGAACCACTTCTGTCCGAAGTAAAAACAATGCTTTTACCATCGGGGCTATAACGCGGATGCGTATCATAAGCCATGCCATCAGTAATTCGAGTGGCCTTACCTCCTGCTATTGGCATAGTATAAAGGTCACCCATCATATCGAATGCAATGGTTTTGCCATCAGGATGAACATCTACAGAAACCCATGTACCTTCCTTGGTATTGAATTCTAAAAGTCTATCGGCCTTTAGTGGAAGGTCTTTGTATGTCTTCTGATTGAACATTGAAGTGTCTGATTTGTCCTTTTGCCAATAGGCATTGGCCTCGTTGAGACCGGCAGTTGCCCAAATAGAGCAAGCCACAAAGCCCAGGACAAGCCTTTGCCCGAGGCTCTTAAGTTGGAGTGATTTTATCATAGTATGTTTGGTTATATCAAAATGTAACTTTGAATTTAAGAATTATCAGTTAGCTCTAATCTGATTATTGGTTAACATTGCGAAAAAACAAGAATGGCACAAAAGAGAAAGGCTCCCGCCAGGAAACCAAGTCCTAGAAAGAAAAGTATAAAATCCTCCAAAAAAGGTGGTTCTAGTATTGGTAGGTTCACTTTGGGCATTTTCATTTTGGCAATACTTGCCTATGGCGCTTTAGCCTTGAGAGACGGGCAACTTATTCCAAAAGCAATTGAGGAGTTCAACCTTAAAAACCCAACCATTGAGACTCCGAAAGAAACAAAGCGACAACCAGCCACAGTTAAAGAGGAGCCTAAAAAAGCAGAGCAACCTAAAATAGAGCCTGAAGAGAAGGTCTTCGATTATGACGCTTTTGATCTTTACTTCACCTCTGCTTTTGACTTTATGTGGCCTGCTTATAGTGCTACAGATGCGATTATTGAGCGACCATACTACACCATTCGATATAGTGAAGAACATGAACAGGCCATGTGGGTGGCCTACAAACTAGTTTCCGACTCTTTGAACCAAACCACTTTCGATCGAAAAGATGACTTTAGAGAAGACCCGCGAGTAAGAACGGGTTCCGCCTCCTTAACCGACTATAAAGGTTCGGGTTTCGATAGAGGTCACTTGGCTCCTGCTGCTGATTTCTCGTATGATGAATTTGCACTTTCTCAAAGCTTTTACATGAGTAATATGAGTCCGCAAGACCCAAGCTTTAACCGTGGGGTTTGGAAGAAACTCGAAGAGCAGGTGCGTGACTGGGCAAGGGCTAATAATGCCATTTATGTGGTCACTGGACCAGTACTGAATAAAAATTTCAAAACGATTGGGAAGAACAAGGTTTCTGTACCTGAATACTATTACAAGATCATTCTAGATATTGAAAAGCCAGAAGTAAAGGCCATCGCCTTTTTGATGAAGAATGAAAAGTCTTCTGCTGACCTAAGCACCTTCACCGTTACCATTGACGAGCTCGAAAAAATCACCAAGCTCGATTTTTTCCCTTCTATGCCTGATGAATTAGAGAATGCTTTAGAATCTATGAAAGCCCCTCAAATGTGGTTCCGGTAGGTCTAAATTAAATTGACTGTATTCCAACGCACCTGCAGAAAGCTGTGTCTAGCTAAATATGAAAAGATTAATTGTGTTACTCGTTTTAGTAAGCATAGTCGCTAGCTGTGAAAAAGTAGATCTAGTAAGTCGAGGTGATGTGAATATTGAAAACTCTCAATGGCTGAAAGGTAAGATTGAAATCACATGAAAATATACTTGATAGCCTATTGATTCCACTCAGCTAAAAAAAGAGGCTTTTATTTTGTTTATTGTACAACTCAAAGCAACAATAAACTTAATATGAAAAACTTAACTTATCGAAGTGGATCTCTGATCCTTACTTTTTTAATGATCGGCTGCCTGTCATGGGCACAAGGCACGCGCTTACTACGAGAGCCTTCTATGAGCTCAGAAAACATTGTTTTCACCTATGGTGCTGACATCTGGATTTCTGACATTAATGGACAAAATGTAAAACGAATCACCAGTACGCCCGCGGTGGAAACCAATCCTCACCTATCTCCAGATGGTCAATGGATAGCTTTTTCATCGAACAGATCTGGAAATACTGCTGTTTATGTAGTCTCTAAAAATGGCGGAACTCCTACCCGCCTTACTTGGCATCCTTCAGCGGCTACAGTCAGAGGCTGGTCACCTGACGGAAGTAAAATACTCTATGCCACAGACAGAGAAACCGCACCCTCTGGCTACAATAGGCTATGGACAGTGCCAGCTACTGGCGGACCTTCGACTATGCTATCCCATCAGTGGGGTCATGATGGCTCTTTCTCTCCGAATGGGAAACAACTGGCCGTTGATAAAATGGACAGGTGGGATGTAGAATGGAGAAACTATCGTGGTGGTCAAAACACTCCTTTAATCATTTTGAACCTTAGCAATCAAAGCGAAGAGCTTATTCCCAACCCAGACAGAACCTTCGATATTCAGCCTTTGTGGTTAGATAACACGGTTTATTTCCTTTCTGACAGAGATTGGACCATGAACGTTTGGGCTTATGATACACGAAGCAAAGCTTTAAAGCAGATCACAAAGTTTGCCGACACTGATGTTAAAAATCTTAATGCAGGTGCGAATGGTCAGTTGATCATTGAGCAAAACGGTTACCTCCATTTAGTTAACGTAGCCAATGGAAATACTACACAACTCAACATCAATGTAATTGGAGACTTCCCTTGGGCAGAAACCAAATGGGAGAACGTAACCAACCGAGCCACTAGCGTTTCGTTATCGGCCACGGGTAAACGAGCTGTGATGGAAGCCAGAGGAGAAATCTTCACCGTTCCTGTTGAATTTGGTGACCCAAGAAACTTGACCCAATCTTCCGATGCGGCAGACAGAAGACCTATCTGGTCACCAAAAGGAGATAAAATCGCATGGTTCTCTGATATGGCTGGAGATGGTTATAGACTGTATTTCACAGATCAGGATGGACTTTCAGAACCTACAAGTTTTGATATCGGTGAATCTAAATTAGGCTGGGAAGCCACTTGGTCGCCTGATGGTGAACATATTGCTTTTGTTGATGATGATGTTAGGATAAGAGTCATCAATGTGGCAACTGGCAATATTATTACTGCCGATGTTGGTGGCAGTAATTTAGATCGTGGTGGAACTGGTCTGGTTTGGTCGCCAGATTCGAAAATGCTGGCCTATGCCAAGGCAGGCGACAATAACTTCCATCGTATTATGATCTGGAACAGCGAAGATAACAGCATCAATGCACTCACCAATGAGTTTGCCGATGCCTCCTCTCCTGCTTGGGATAATGACAAAAAGCACTTTTATTTCTTAGCCAGCACAGATGTGGCCTTAGGTTCAGGTTGGGCCAATACAAGCGCCATGACGGCCAATCCTAGCTTTGCAGCCTACGTTGCAGTTTTACAGAAAGATCAGGACTCTCCTTTTATTCCTAAGAGCGATGAAGAAAAGGTGAAAGAGGAAAAGAAAGAAGGAGAAGACAAAGACAAAGACAAAGAGAAAGAAGAGAAGAAAGATGATGAAAATGCTGAAAAGTCTGATGCTATGCAAATAGACTTTGATGGTATAGACAGAAGAACCATTGCTCTTCCTTTGCCAACGAGTAACTATACTGCTACCCTTGCAGGCCCGGCTGGTTCCGTATTTATTGCTGAAAGACCAGCAGGAACTTTTACTCAAACCTTGCATAAGTTCAGTTTAGACAAGCGAAAGGCCGATGAATTTCTCACCGGGGTTAGTCAGTTCAGTATTTCTGCGGATGGGAAGAAAATGTTGGTAAGAACCGGCTCAAGATGGACGGTTACGAATACAGCAGGTGCCAGCGGAAAAGGTGGAGACAATTTGAATGTAAACCTTCAAATGAAATTAGATCGCTCTGCTGAATGGGCTCAGATATTCGAAGAAGCCTGGAGGTACGAACAAGACTATTTCTATGACCCTAATATGCATGGCCGCGACTGGAATGTAGTACACGAGAGATATGCTCCGCTTATTCCTTTCGTGAAACACAGAGCCGATTTGAATTACGTGCTCGACCAGATGAATGGTGAACTTTCTGTCGGCCATAGCTTCGTTGGCGGTGGTGATTATCCTGATATCGATCGTTCCTCCATGGGGCTTTTGGGTGCCGATTTGAAATTGGATAAAAACAGATGGCAAATAGGTAGAATCTATACCACTGAAAGCTGGAACCCAGGTTTAACCAGTCCACTAGACAGACCAGGCATTAAAGTGCAGCAAGGTTATTATTTGGTGGGTGTGAATGGAAATGAGTTAACAGGAGCACAAGACCCACAACAATTATTAGATGGCACTGCGGGCCAACAGACGGTGATTCATGTTAATGATAAGCCAACTTTTGAAGGTGCTTGGACAGAAATAGTTGAACCTATTAGAAGTGAAAATGCGCTACGCCAAAGAGCTTGGGTTGAAGACAATAGACGCATGGTCGATGAGCTTTCTAATGGTAAGCTAGCTTACATCTGGGTGCCAAATACCAGTGGTGGTGGCTATGTCAATTTCAACCGTTACTTCTTCGCTCAGCAAAACAAAGAGGGCGCTGTGATCGATGAACGCTTCAATGGTGGTGGTTTACTCGATGATTATATGGTGGATTTGATGACCCGCTCCCTCAGAGCTGGCTTAACCAATGAAGTACCGAAAGGCAAACCATTTCAGTTGCCCGCTGGCATTTTGGGACCAAAAGTATTACTGATTAATGAGCTAGCTGGTTCAGGTGGCGACTTCTTTCCTTGGGTATTCCGTCAACAGAAAGCCGGTCCACTGATTGGTGCCAGAACCTGGGGTGGTTTGGTGAAGTCTTCTACTCATTATGGGATGGTAGATGGAGGTTCTCTCACCGCTCCTGATAATGCAGTTTTCGATCCGATCAACAATGAGTTTGTAGCAGAAAATGTAGGAGTGCCAGCTGATATTGAGGTAAGGCAAGATGCCAAAGCCCTCTCTGAAGGCAAAGACCCTCAATTGGAAAGAGCTGTGCAAGAAGTACTAAGACTGCTTCAGGCCAACCCGACCAAAAAGGTGACTGTGCCAGCTTATAATACACCAGCAAAAAAGGGAAATTAATTCCTTAGCGTTCTTAGTGAACTTGGTGGCTGAGATTAACCGCCAAGTTCGCTGAGGTCGCAAAAGTTTGAAGACTAAAATCAGAAATTCAACCAATAAGTCATTTTGAAAACCAAGGCTCTTGATTTAGAGGCACCTAAGTTGATAAAGCCCTCATCGTTAGTAGCTAGGTAATTATCTGTATAAACCAAAAAGAAGTCAGACACTGGTGCAAAACGCCATTGCAAACGCGAGTTGATGTTAAGGTTATCAATCTGTGTATTGTATTGGACAAAAGTGGTCCAGAATAACTTTTTAGTGAATGTAAAATCAAAGCGTGGACCAATGAGCAATAGGTTGGCATCGCTATAAGGTGCAGGTAACTTTATACTGTTATAAGCAAAATCAATGCTGGTGAAGCCTAGCGGTTGATACCTAAAATTGATGCTTCCCTCTAAATTAGCTCTGGTTCCATTAAAGTATTGACCAGACCTTGTACTCAATCTGTACGAAATCAGTTTCCTTTGATCTGAAGTATAACTAGCAATGACTAGGTTATTGTGGTAACCCGTTCCACTTGGTAATCGGATTCCTCCACTTCCACTCGGGTCGAAACCATTGAATAGAAAAGTGTATTGCCTTCTGAGCCGAGCACTAAATCTGGCAGAGTTTTTCCAAAATATATCATAGAGAATGTTCATGTCCCAATCGAGAAAACCAAATTGGTCATTCCATATCATATCAAAATCAAAACCGGGCCCATGTCTTTGAATGCCTCCCTTTTTCGGGAAGAAAGAATGCCGTGTAGTGCTATTGAGCTGCCTAATATCTCTTCTTCTTACAAAACCCACTTCTGGATTGTAGTTCGCACCGACTCTTTGACCCGACATTCTCCAAGACCATTTTGGAACATCGTAGCTCACCTCAAATCCTGAAGCGTAAGCATCATCTGGTTGTATTTCATCGATTGATTGGTGATAGAAAAGCTTACCATTCCACTGATTATCTGCTGAAGCATGATTATAGTCAAGCCCCACAGTCCTGTTCCATGGTGTATAAAGATTGCCGTCAAATTCATCTTCATTAGTGAAAGTTTCCTTATTCACCAGTAGAAAAGAAACATTAGATCTGGCCAATACCTTCTGCTGAAGAGACAAAACAGAATAATTATAGGAAGGAAGCCCAGCATCTCCATCTTTACCTGCCTGCATAGAAAGAAAGCCGAGGCGTAAGTTATTATTCACTTTTCCACTTAACCTTAAGCCTGCAGGAATGGGGTTTTGAATATTCTGACCTGTGTTTTCATCTCTGGCTACCCCAATTCTTCTTGAGAAAAATGGTCGAGTTCCACTATTGCCGTAATTGGCAAATAAGTCCGCATTTTCTAGAAAAAACTGTCTCCTTTCTGGAAAGAAGATTTCGAATCTATCTAGGTTGGTTACCTGTCTATCTACCTCGACTTGGGAGAAATCAGGATTTACAGTAAGGTCTAAGTTTAAGCCAGGAGTAACGGCATATTTCATATCGAAACCTGCCTGAAAAGAGTTCTCTGTTGGGGTATTACTCAGGAAGTTTTTGTTGGTTCCAGCCGCTATATATGGAATAAAAGAGATGTTTGATCCAGGTTTCTTAGTAGGTTCATCCCAATTCATTTTCCTTAAAGTCGCTAAATTGACAATGCTGAAGTTTCGAGAAATGGGCGACCAGGTCGATCGCTCTGCATCTTCACTATCTACCCGATAGAAGTTTACATTCCATTGCCCTTGGTTTTCACCGAACCGAATGCTCTTCAATGGTATGGCCATTTCTGCTACCCAATACCCATTTTCTTGTCGGGCCTCACCCCTCCATTTGTTATCCCAATCGAGGCTAAAAGCACCACTTCCACTACCCCCATTAGCAATAAGACCTTCTCTCCTTACCCCATAGGGGTTGATTCCGAAAATGAAAGCATTGGTATTATCTTGAAAGGAATCTATAAGAAACGAAAATGAATCGTTGGCATCTCCAAAAAAATCCCTTCTCAACGAAGGCGTTATGTATGCACGGTCTGGCGACAAATTTTGCATTATCGCCAAGACATAAATATTCTGATCGTCATAAAGGACTTTAGCCACCGTTTGAGAATTGGCCAAACTGGTATCCATTGGAAAGAATTGCTTGAAATTATAAGCAGAATCTGCCGAAGACCAAATCTCATCGATGATACCATCGATAATGATTGGTGTATCCGTCTTACGAATGCTAATTTCTTGTCCTAGTAATGTGGTAGACATCACACACAACCAAAGGTATACTAGCTTTTTAAGCATCTAGCTAAACTAGGGGTATTCTAGAAAGTGACGCTTAAAATTTATATCAGTGGAAAATTAATTGGAAGAGTAGAACTTGATGTAATCTATTTCGATGGAAAAATCACCTGCCTCTTTAGCATCTGAAATTAGGCCTACACGAATTACCTCTTTGGCATCTTCCATATCCAATGAGTAACCCGTATACTCTCCCATTCTATACTGCTTAATATCACTCACTTTAACTTTAAGTATTTGCCAGTCTTCACTCACTGGCAACTTGATTTTATAATTTGGACGCCAAAATGCTCTATAATTATCGAAGGTAAAGGCAGATGGCAATCCATTGCTTCTATATCTAATTTCAATGGACTCAAATTCAGAAAAATTGTAATTGCGGTAGGGAGATCTAAAAGAAGTAAAGCCTCCATTATTCTCTAGTGAAACTGATCCTTTAAAAATTAGACTTGAATCGGTGAACTCAACCCGACCTTTAGACAAGCCTCCCATTACACCATCATTCACAATAGACCAGTCTTTTGCATCTGATTTACTACCAAAATCCCAAACCATATCAGGGACAATTGTTGAGAAGCTCATTAAAATGGAAATTATTAATGCCATAGATTTTATTGATACTACCAAAAACTAACTCTATTGTTCTAATTGGGGCTAATTAAATAGAGAAATGTGTAATCAATATGAATAGAAACGGACATAGAAGGACAAAAAAGCCTAATAACCCTTTTATTGAACGATGAACCGAAAACTTTGGGAAGTGATACCGTTACTGACTTTAAGTAAGTACAATCCCACCGATAGATTTTGAGTGTCAAGGCTTAGGGTTCTGTCTTCGTAGGTAATCTGCACATCATCGATTATTCCACCATTGGTATCTACCAGAGTGAACTGAAAATCTTCAATATTTCTAAAGACAGAAACAGACAAAATATCGCCTTGCTGCACTGGGTTAGGAGCCAATTCAACTCCCAATTCATTCAAACCGAAAGATCTTGGAGTTTCACCGGCAAAGAATTTCTCCGCAAAGGCAAAAGCATCATTCCCTACTTCAATACCCATTTTTCGGCCAGGAATATCATCTATGGGTGGATGTATTCCACCCCAAATTCTTGAGAGGCTAGTTTGGTCTGAGGCATCTCTGTAGGTAGCCCATTGAAGTTTAACATCTACCGATGGCCCTTCTTCGAAAACTAAAAACTGATTTCTTCTAGCGATGAACTCTCCCATCCCTCCCGGAAAGAACTCATCTCCTGTGAAAAGGGTAAGCACTTCGGAAGCAGCTCTTGAAAAAGTAGAGTGGCCTGAAACATAGCCTGCAAATGGTGGCGTTACAAAGGTTGGTCTTTGATAGGGCCACCAATCTTCAGCAAGGATCCAGTCGACTCCAGCCTGACTTGTCCTTGGATCTCCAATATAATTCGGGCCTCTCCATGCCTTCAGTTTAATCTTACCGAATGCATCGTTATTGGTAAATTGAAGAGGATCGTTATTCTCAACCAGGTCAATAAAGCCAAGTTCTTGAAAAAACCCCCTTCTGTTGAAATTCGGATAATCAGGATTTACAGCTTGACCTAGATCACCTACGGCACGAATGGCCGAAACCGGCCTGATGTAATCATAGTACCCTTTAACACTCCATGCAGCTATTGCCGCATCGTGCATGGCTCCACCTAAAGTAAAATAGGCCTTTACATCCCATTCAAGATTATCAAGAACAGCACCCTCACCCTTAAATTTTTTCACCAACTGTGGGTGATCACTCACATAATTCAAAATAGTAAACCAATGACCTGGTGGTGTTTCTGAGTCTGGCCCATCTGCCCAAAACTCAGCTAAAACACGAGTATAATCGCCTCTGGGCACTATGTTAGGCGCATAAGGTTGTCCAGTGGATGGATTCAAAGTATGACCTATGCTGGCATCTCCTCCCTCTTTTCTTTGATAATAGTCTTCATACTCCGACCATTCTGAAGGTAATTCAGGACTATTTCCAATGGAAGCTGGCGATATATCCCACATCACATTATCCCAAGGCGACAAATGAGAACTCCAAACAGCCACCAAACCGAAGTTCCACTTATAAAATTCATGCCCTCCATTTTCAAAGTCATCAAATAGCGGTGGCGGCCCTGGATCGTGATATAGCCAATAGTTTTCGCCATCTCTTTTCTTTCGTACTCTGTCTTTCTCGTTCATGGCAAAAGGATGAACATTACCCCATTCAGGGCTGAGGAAAGGTTGTAACTCACTACTCTGAAACCCGCTTTGTCCAATAAAAACATCAAGCTGTAATTGCTGGAATCGGTTTAAGTCAACAATTGAAGGATTGCCTGGAAATTGAGGAGCTATTGGGCGATTGAAAGGCTCATAATACTGGTTAGCATATGCATTTTGTTCATTTGCCCCATCTTGCAAACCATAATCGATGTAACATTGGGCAATCAAGTTACCTAGGCCTGCTGAATTTCCAGGTGCAATTCCCGACAGGGTTTGGGTAAGATCATAACCTCTCCTATTCATGATTCTACGGTAACCACTAGATAAAAAGCTGTAACGCTCTACATCTTTAAATCTATGTTCTAATAATCGAAAGGCGGCAAAACTAATTACCTCTTCTAAATCATAAGAACTTTTATCAAGTGCCGCTAACCTGCTATCGGAACAATCAAATCCGTTAACCGTTTTGCCCAAGAGGTAGGGTTCAGCTTCATCGTCTAAAAGTGCCCATGCGTCATACATGGCTGCAGAAATATGAAAAAGATTCCGCGCGTGAACTGTGGGCCTTGCTAAATCATTTCTGATAGAATGGAGTAATTCTTCATTCCATTCTCTTGCGATTGACTGTTGTGCCACAACGGCATTCGATGGGCCAAAAAAGGCCATAAGTAATAGCAAGAAGGAATAGTGTTTAGTCATTTGGTGAATGCCTCTTTCTATCTCAAAATTAATGATGAAAGTATGAATTATTCAAGAGAAATGACATATTGGAAATTTTATTAGCGACTACAATTAATGAACCGTATTGCCCAGCTTTCGTCTGACTTTTTATCCCTAATTTCGGCACTTAGGCTCAATTGATGGATTTATTAAATTATTATCCTTTATTTATAATTTTCGTCATTGCATGGGGGGTGCCTCTCATTCTCTCTTGGTTAGAAATTGGAAAGTTACCCTCTGTAATTGTAGAGATTGTCATGGGAGTGATTATTGGCCCATTTGTGTTGGATATTGTCCATGACACACCCTATATGGACTTTCTTGCCAGTACAGGTTTTCTGTTCCTGATTTTTTTAGCAGGTCTTGAAATTGACATTAATAAAATCATCAATTCTTTTCCCAGTGGAAGAATTAAACGAAAAGACCTTGTTAGCAATACATTAATTTTAGCACTGACAATTTACTTCGGATCGCTGATCATTTCCATTCCATTCTCTTGGTTACTGAGTCTCTTTATAGAAGCTGATATCGTTTTTTATGCAATGCTTTTTCCAACAGTTGCCTTAAGTATAACAGTACCAATTCTAAAAGCTGATGGAGACCTTAAAAGGAAATTCGGACAAGTGATGCTAATGGAAGGCGCAATTGCCACGGTCATGAGCATCATCCTCATTACAGTTTATTCTGGAATTTTGAAAAAAGGGTTTGAATTTGAGATTTTCTTCTTCACCGTCATATTTGCCTTATTCATAGTTACCTACATGCTTGGTAAGAAACTGGTGAAAGTTCGTGCTTTTCAAAAAGTACTTTATCGACTTGAAAATGCTTCCGGACAAATTCGAGTACGAGGAGCCGTAGTATTGCTTTTGCTATTTGTAATTCTAGCGCAGGCCATTAATACGGAGTTAATTATGGGTGCTTTTTTTGCCGGGGCCTTGCTGAGTCTCTTTGTGAATAAAGAACGCTCTGCCCTACTTTTTAAGCTCGATGGCATGAGCTATGGTTTCTTTATCCCCATTTTCTTTATTATGGTGGGTGTTAATCTAGACCTTTCTGCTCTCACTCAATTCAGAGCATCTATTCCTTTTATAATGATTTTAACCACAGGCTTTTTCATTACTCAAATTATACCTGCACTCAGCATGACAAAGATTTTTGGATTAAGAAAGTCTGTCGCTGGAGGGGCTTTGCTTACTGCAAGGTTGGGACTCACCATTGCCACCGCACAAATTGGGCTTTCACTAGGAGTAATTTCATCTGCAGATAATGCTGGTATTGTCTCAGCATCTATCATTACAAGCCTCCTAGCTCCTTTGGGTTACAAACTGATGAATAAGTCTGAAGAAGACGAACACAACAACATCATACTTTTAGGTGGAAGTAGAGCTAGCCTATTCTTGGCTGAAAGGTTCAAAATGCACAACATCTCAGTGAGCACTTTTCTACAAAAGAAAGACATGATGCTTCAGTTTGACGATAAAAGTCTAGGCTATAAGCAAGTGGAAGAGCTTAACGAAACATTTCTTAGCGATTTAAAACTTTACTCAGGAGATCTGGTGATTGTGCTAACAGAGTACAACTCACTGAATGAACAATTAGCCAAATACATAAAAACGGCATTGAACCACGGGAAAATAATCACCAAAAAACAATCGGTTACGAGAGAGTTGGTAGAGTTTCAGAAGAGTGGCCTGAAACTGATAGATAATGACGAACTAACGGCTAATCATATTGAAGATATGGTTATGCGCCCGAATGCTATAGATTCACTTTCTACTAGCTTCGATATCTACAGCATTCAAGAAATCACGGTTCGTAATAAGCAAATTCACCGAAAACTGGTGAAGGAAATTGCCTTTCCTCAAACAGGTTCCTTGGTGATCCAAAAAAGGAATGGTGAAGTATTTATCCCGCATGGAAACACTCGTCTACTCATCGGAGACCAACTCACAGTAATTGGCAATGGAGCTGCCCTCACTGAGTTCAGGAGTATTTTAGTAGGGTAGCGAACCTTTCTGAGATTATTTCGGCTTTACTCCCCTTCTCCAAAAATGCTTTCCAGCTTGGCCTGAAGCGCACGGCCTCTTAGGTTTTTGCCAATTACTCGACCTTCTGGATCTAATAAAAGGGCAAATGGTATGGCGTTTACTTTGTAGATCATGGCGGCTTCTGACTGAAAATACTTCAGGTCGGAAACATGCGTAGGCCACACTAAACCATCTTGTTCTATGGCACCCACCCACTGGTTCTTAGTTCTATCTAAACTTACGCTGAACACCTCAAAACCATCAGCATTGTATTTATTGTACATGCGTACCACATTCGGGTTCTCAGCACGACAAGGCTTACACCAACCTGCCCAGAAATCTAGTAATACGTATTTGCCTCTTAGGCTTTCAAGGCTCATCATTTCTCCATCAGGATTGGGTAATTCAATGTTCGGAGCGATATCACCCATGGCCACAGCAGGCTTATATGAACCCAACTGATTTGCGAAATAATCAAGATCAGAAGATTTGGGAATTTCATTCTGTAGTTTGGTTGTTAATGAATCCAAGAATCTATATTCATCAGCTTTGTTCGGAATATAATCCGTTATGAGCAAACTCACCAAAGAGCCCTCTAACCTCATGGCCAACTTCTTTAAAAAGTCAACTTTACTTTGTTCCAATGCCAAACCCTCTGTGGTCAACTCTTCCATTAAGCCAGCATTGCCTTCATTTCTAGATTGAATATATCTTTGATTGAACTCTTGAACTTTCACCTGATAACTATCCATAAAAGTATAAAGCTCTTTCATGTATTTCATATCATTAGATCCAGTGGCCTCAATGAAAGTACCGCCTTTACCCTCTGCTTCTACTTGAATATCTTCATCATCGAGAATTAGTGTTTCAAATTGCTCTCCATACACGTTGAGTCTGTAAAAGCCTGGCTCTTCTAAGGCAATTTCAATTTCGAAATTGCCCTCATGATCCGAATAAACGGTTTGAATTGGCTTTATTTGTCCAACTTCAAAACGTTCTAGGATTACTTCTCCTTGAGGAATTGCGTTTTCAATCTTTCCTGTAATCGTAACTACACCATCGTTTGCTCCACCACAGGCAGACAATAAAACAATGGCTATAAGTCCTAAATATCTTTTCATCATTTTTCTAATGCTTTTGCAAGTTCTTGTTGAAGCGTTTTGGGATTGGCTTTTCCTTTGCTTCGCTTCATTACCTCTCCCATGAACAGCCCAATCAGCTTCTTCTTGCCTTTTTTGTAAGCTTCCACTTCGTTTGGCAAAGATATCAATACCTCTTGAATTATGGCTTCCAGTTCACCCTTGTCTTCAACCACTAATAAATTCATGGTTTTGGCCAAGTTAAGTGGAGAATCTTTGGACTTTAGTAACTCAGGTAACAATTGCTGAACTGCCGTTTTATAAACCACCTGACCCGAATCGACCAAATTGATCATTTCAGCAAGTTGTCTTACCGATAAATCAATATCAGTAAGCGTTGCGCTCCTTTCATTTAAAATGGCTCTGATTGGCCCGTTCAGCCAGTTAGCCGCAGACTTAACTTCCTTCACTTCAGCACATAACGCATCGAAGTATAAAGCGGTTTCCTTTTCCTCTGTCAACAAACCAATATCATAGTCTGGCAGCTGATATTGACTTCTGAATTTCTCCCTGAAATAAAGCGGCTGTATTCGAGCAAGTGGTTTCAGAGCCTCTAAAAAAGACTCTTCTACTCGCAGAGGTGGCAAGTCAGGACAAGGAAAATAACGGTAATCATTCATTGTTTCCTTAAAACGCATGCTGTAAGTTTTACCCTCATCTGGGTTGAAAGTTCTTGTTTCAACCGCAATATCCTCTCCATTGAGTGCTGCTTCCAATTGTCTTTCCAGCTCATAGGTGGCTGCTCTCCTTACATTGCTGAAGGAATTCATGTTCTTGATTTCAACCTTAGCGCCCAATTGTTGATCACCTTTGGGTTTGATGGAAACATTCGTATCACAACGCATTTCACCTTTTTCCATATTGGCATCACCAATACCTAAATAGCGCACCATACGCCTGATTTCCTGTAGGCATGCAGCAGCTTCCTCTGGTCCTTTAATGGTTGGTTCGGTCACCATTTCAATCAATGGCGTGCCTGCTCTATTCAAATCTATCTGAGTGCTCGCACTATCGTCATGGATAGATTTACCAGCATCTTCTTCTAAATGAATATGATGGAGATCGACAAACCCTTGCTGAAACTCTTTTCCGAAAAGCGGAATTTGACCACCCATGCAGATTGGAGTTTTATCTTGGGTGGTTTGGTATCCTTTGGGAAGGTCTGGATAGAAGTAACTCTTCCTATCGAAATAATTAAGTTTGGTGATGGCACAGCCGCAGGCTAGACCCATTAAAACTGCTTTCTCTACAGCCTTTTCGTTCAGGACAGGCAGTGTGCCTGGGTGACCCAGGCTAATCACACTCACATGGGTATTAGGCTCTTCTGTTTCAAGATTAGAATCGGAGGAGAAAATCTTAGATTCAGTGTTAAGCTGAACGTGAATTTCCAGACCAATCGTGGCTTCATAGCCTGCCTCATCTAATCTCTGCAGTATATCAAGCAAAACCAGCAATCATTTCGGTAGCCTTCTTCACTACTCGATCCAAACCTGAAAGATCCTTTCCTCCGGCAGTAGCGAAGAAAGGCTGACCACCTCCACCACCTTTGATTTCCTTGGCCAATTCACGTACCATCTGGCCAGCATTGAGTCCTTTAGAGCTTACTATTTCTTCTGAAATGACCACAGAGATTTGTGGGCTTCCTGCAATATCAGCTGCAATCACTGCAACAAGGTTATCTACCTCATTTTTAAGCTCAAAGGATAGCTTCTTTAAAGCATCAGCTGTAGGAATATTGATCTTTTGAATCAATACATTCATGCCATTTAGAGCAGTTACTTGCTCCTTCAAAGAATCCTTGATTTGTCCTGATTGTTTGGCATGCAAGCCTTCGATTTCTTTGCTCAGTTTCTTTTGCTCTTCGATAAGCGAAGTAATGGCTTTGCCCAAATCCTTCGGATTTTTAAGCAGCTCTTTCACTGCCTTAAGTTCTTTTTCCTGCTCTTGAACATATTCAAAGGCCTTTGGACCAGTGAAAGCCTCTATCCTTCTCACCCCAGCTGCAACAGCGCTTTCAGAAGTAATCTTCAGCATACCGATTTGACCAGTAGCTTGTACATGGGTACCTCCACAAAGCTCAACTGAGAATTCAGGGTTGAAAGTGATTACACGCACAAAATCGCCATACTTCTCACCAAACAAGGCCATGGCACCGTATGACTTAGCCTCATCGATAGGTACTGAACGCCTCTCATTCAATTGAATGTTCTCACGAATACGAGCATTTACAATTCTTTCAATCTCATCAATTTGCTCTGTTTCTACCTTCGCAAAGTGACTAAAGTCGAATCTCAAAACTGAGTCTGATACCAATGACCCTTTCTGTTGTACATGATTGCCTAAAACTTGTCTGAGTGCAGCATGAAGCAAATGAGTGGCCGAGTGATTGAATTTGATCAGGGCTCTTCTCTCAGCGTTGATCTCTGCTGTAAAAGTAGCTGAAGGATTCTGAGGCAACTTATTGGCGAAAAGAACGATGAGATCATTTTCTTTTTGAGTATCATAAATCTGGATAGTTTCAGCATCGTTTTTCAAAACCCCTTTATCACCTACCTGGCCTCCACTTTCACCGTAGAATGGTGTCTTATCAAGAACAAGCTGGTAAACTGTGCCCTTCTTCTCTTTAATCTCTCTGTACTTGATGATTCTAGCTTCGGCTGCTTCTTGGTCATAACCCACAAACTCAACCGAAACATCCGTAAGGAGTTCTGTCCAATCACCCTTTTCAGAAACCGCATC
>CAYGKL010000018.1:19626-37169 GCA_964350505.1 uncultured Roseivirgaceae bacterium
CAACCGAAACATCCGTAAGGAGTTCTGTCCAATCACCCTTTTCAGAAACCGCATCTGCCTTAGAACGATTCTTCTGTTTTGCCATGGCAGCATTGAATCCAACTTCATCAATTTTGAAGCCGTTCTCTCGTGCAATCAGGGCTGTAAGGTCTAAAGGAAAACCAAATGTGTCGTATAACTCAAAGACTTCTTGTCCGTTGATGATTGTTTCATTTTGAGACACAAGCCTTTGCTTAATCTGCTCTAATCGCTTCAGACCGTTATCTAGGGTTCGCAAAAAGGAGTTTTCCTCCTCCATGATCACTTTTGCAATTAACTCTCTTTGACCATCCAGCTCATCGAAAAATCCCTTGTACTGATCGGCCAAAACATCGACCAAATGATAAAGGAATGGACGATCGAAATTGAGGAAAGTATAGCCATACCTTACCGCTCTTCTTAAGATTCTGCGGATAACGTAGCCTGCCTTATTGTTCGCAGGGAGCGTACCATCGGCAATCGCAAATGAGATAGCTCGTATGTGATCTACGATCACACGGATGGCAATATCTGTCTCTGTTTTTTCACCATACTTCACTCCTGCATCGCCTGCTACCTTAGAAATGAGCGGGGTGAATACATCAGTATCGTAATTAGACTTCTTATCCTGAAGCGCCATGGCCAAGCGCTCGAAGCCCATACCAGTGTCGATGTGCTGAGCAGGCAGTGATTCTAGATGACCATCAGCCTTTCTATCGAATTGCATGAATACCAAGTTCCAGATTTCCACCACTTGAGGATGATCGTTGTTCACTAAATCCTTACCCGGTACACTTGCTATTTCTTCATCTGTGCGTAAATCCACATGGATTTCGGAACAAGGACCACATGGCCCTGTATCGCCCATTTCCCAGAAATTATCTTTCTTATTGCCATTCAGAATGCGCTTTTCATCAATCAGCTCTTTCCAATAGTCAAATGCTTCAGTATCAAAAGCCAAGCCTTCAGACTCATCGCCTTCAAAAACAGTAACATAGAGTTTATCTTTTGGAATTCCGTAAACCTCAGTCAGCAGCTCCCATGCCCATTGAATAGCATCTTTCTTAAAATAATCGCCAAACGACCAGTTTCCCAGCATTTCAAACATGGTATGATGGTAAGTATCGATACCTACTTCTTCCAAATCGTTATGCTTTCCTGAAACTCTTAAGCACTTTTGACTATTAACAGCCCTGGTATAGTCGGCTTTTGCATTACCTAAAAAGAGATCTTTGAATTGGTTCATGCCCGCATTGGTGAACATTAATGTCGGGTCATTTTTCAGCACCATAGGCGCTGAGGGCACATATCTGTGACCTTTCTCTTCGAAAAATGAAATGAACTTAGATCTAATCTCTTTGGCTAGCATAGTTGAACCCTTGAAATGTGATTTGCGTTAGAATAAAATTGTTACTTTTGTTGAAGCTTTAAAGCCGCGCGAAGGCACAAAATTAGGAGAATTTCAAAAAGGATTCTTAATGTCAAAAATAAAATATTACTACGATACCGAGACCTGCAAATACGAGCGTGTGAAGGTCAAAAAGCGCGATGTAGTAATTAATGCACTTGGTTTTTTATCTCTCTCCGTTGTTTTAGCAATCGGCATCATCGTTTTACTTTCCAATTACTTTGACTCCCCTAAGGAACTTTCCTTGAAAAAGGAGAATGAAGAACTGAAGCTTTACTATGACATCATGCAGGGTCAATTGACCAGTATGGATGATATGTTGAAGGTGCTTCAAGAAAAAGACGATCAGGTATATAGAACTGTATTTGAGGCCGAACCAATACCAGAAACTGTGCGAGAAGCTGGTTCTGGAGGTGTATTGAAATACAGAAATTTGCTAGAAAGCGATTTATCCAATAAGGACATGGTGGTTGGTACGCTCGACAAACTCGATAGAGTGAAGAAAAAGATGTACATCCAGACTAAATCTTACGATGAGATCATGCAACTAGCTCAGAATAAAGACGATTACTATGCAGCTATGCCTGCGATTCAACCCGTATCAAACGAAGACTTAAGAAGATTCTCCTCAGGTTTTGGTAGAAGAACCGACCCTATTCTGAAGGTAAAAAGAATGCATTACGGAGTAGACTTCTCTGCAGAGCAAGGCACTCCTATTTACGCCACAGCTGATGGTAAGGTAGTTGTGGCTAGAAAAGACTACAGCGGTCTAGGCTGGCACATTAAATTGGATCATGGCTTTGGTTTTGAAACGGTTTACGGTCACATGAGCAAATTCAATGTGAAGTCTGGCCAAGAAGTGAAACGTGGACAAATCATTGGTTATGTAGGCAACACAGGTAAGTCTACTGCCCCACACGTTCATTACGAGGTGCACATCAATAATAGAGCGGTGAATCCTGTGAATTACTTCTATATGGATTTGGATGCAAATCAGTATGAAGAGATCTTGAGATTATCCTTGATCGAGAATCAGTCACTTGGATCTTACTCCAATCAATAATTTTTTTGCAGAGAATCTTCAACCTTGTAGTCTTAAAGTGATTGTTTTAGTTATTTTCGTAACTAGTTGATATGCCGTACAAAGAGAAGCCCATAGAAAAAAAGTACTTCACCATCGGTGAAGTAGCCAAAGAACTTGGTGTGGCCACTTCTTTGATCCGTTTTTGGGAAACCCAATTCGATTTTATTCGACCCAAAAAAAATGCTAAAGGAAACCGTAAATACACACAAGACGACCTCAAGAAGCTTAAGCTAGTTTACCATTTGGTGAAGGAAAAGGGTTACACCCTCCAAGGTGCCCAAGAACACATCAAGCAGAGTAAAGATAGTATTGGCGATAAAGCTGATGTGGTTGAATCTCTAAAACGTATTCGGGAGTTTTTAATAGAGATGAAGAACAGCCTTCCATGAGTGAAGATAAGCGCTATCAAGTAGCGCTTTCATTAATTTCCGGTATTGGCCCAGTAATGGCCAAGCAGTTGATCAATTATTTCGAAAGCCCACAGCAGATTTTCAAAACCACTAAAGGTAAGTTGACCAAAGTCAATGGACTAGGAAAGAAGTTGGCAGACCTGATTTCGGGTGAAGACCAATTGCTAGAGAAAGCCGATCGGATTTTAGAGAAATCAGATAAATACGGCATCCAAACCCATTACTACAAAGAGCCCTCCTATCCTTCCAGACTCAAAGGTGTTTTAGACGCCCCCATTGTACTTTACACCAAAGGCAATGTTGATTTGAATGCCAATAGAATGCTTGGGATTGTAGGTACTAGAAGAGCCACAAAATACGGTTTAAACCAAACCGAGAGTATTGTAGAAAGCTCAAAGCAGTCGCAAACTGTAATTATTTCTGGCCTAGCCTATGGCATTGATGTAAAAAGCCACGAAGCAGCTGTGAAGCAAAATATACCTACCTATGGCGTTTTGGCCTGCGGTCTAGACCACATGTACCCTACATCCCATAGAAGTATTGCGGAGAAGATGCTCGAGCATGGTGGCTTAATCAGCGAATACCCAGTAGGCACCAAAGCTGATGCAAGATTATTCCCTGCCAGGAACCGCATTATTGCCGGGCTTTCCGATGCGCTAATTGTAGTTGAAGCTGCTGCCAAGGGTGGTGCTTTAATTTCAGCCAACATTGCCTACAGTTATGATAGACCCGTTTTTGCCATACCAGGTGAAATTGGAAAAAGCTATTCTGAAGGATGCAACCTCCTGATTAGAAACTATAAAGCTTCGATTTATACGAGTTTCAGAGATATTGAGGAAGCATTGAATTGGGACCTAGACCAATCTACCAAAAAGGTAATTGAAAGAAACTTCGATCACTTATCTTCTGAACAGAAGAAAGTGGTGAATACTTTAATGCAAAATGGCCAGCAAATGCATATTGACCAACTCAGTTGGCAAAGTGAAACTCCTCTGAACCAATTGGCTTCTATTCTCCTTCAATTGGAGTTTGAAGGTATGATTAAGCCATTACCCGGAAAAGAGTACAGGTTGGTTTAATCCCAATGCTGACCCAGCGTGTAAGTTCCTCCACCAATTCTCAAAAGCTCATACACCAAGTTGTGAATGTTTGGCCTCACATTCAGGTCATAGATTTTACCGTTGTTGCGAGTGGGGTAAACGCGATTGGACAAGAAAATAAACAAAAGATCGCTATCTGGATCAGCCCAAACTAGCGTACCGGTGTAGCCAGTATGGCCATAGCTTGAAGGAGTTGCTCCTCTCGCCACACTACTTACCCGTGCATTGTATTCTAAAAGCGGCTTATCGAAACCTAACCCCCTCCTGTTGTCATTCTCCGGGTATTGTACTCTAGTGAACTCTTGTACAGTCTGAGGCTTCAAATAGCGCTTAGCACCATATTGCCCCTCATTCAAGAGCATTTGATAAACCTTAGCCAAATCTTGGGCATTGCTGAACAATCCAGCATTCCCTGAAACCCCTTGCATCATGGCAGCTCCTTCATCATGCACCACCCCATGTAATTGAGTTTTCCTGAAAAAGGTGTCATTCTCAGTAGGCACAATACTCTCCAAGGAAAACCTATCAGTCGGTTCAAAGCCAAGCGTTTGTGCGCCCATTGGTCCGTAGAACATGTCATTCAGGTATTGATCGAAAGGTTTACCAGAAATTCTCTGCACCAACTCAGGAAAAAGATAAAAGACTAAACCAGAGTAAACGTACTTTTTATCATCGCTCAATTTTGATCGCTTGATCATCTTAAAGATTTTCTTCTCCTTAAAGTCCTTATGAAGGAAAAGATCGGTGCCCTTCAATCGATCAGGGAATCTTCTAGAGGAATCATTGCTGAGCGTGCGCCAGCGCCATTTACCGTTCTTTCGCTGAGATTCTGACCAATAGGGTATCCAAGCCTTTAAACCTGACTGGTGTGCGAGTATTTCCCTCATGGTTAAATCTCTCTTGCCTCCCTTAGCCACTTTGGGAAAGTAATAGCCAAATGTTTGATCTAGGTCGAACAAACCATCGTTATAAAGCTTCATGAAGGCCAGAGTAGTGGCGGTAACTTTGGTAACCGAGGCAAGATCATAAAGGTCAGAATCCTGAACCTTTCTGAGGCTATCGTAGGTATGATAACCAAAGGCACCTTGATAGAAAATCACGCCACCCTTTGCGAGTAAAATCTGTGCACCAGGAAAGGCCATTGAGTCGATGGCCTGAGTAATAATTCTTTCAATTTCTGTATTCAGAACAGCACCATTAATTCCAACCTCTTCTGGGCTTCCAACGGTGAGTTCTCCCATGCTTCGGTCGAGACGAAACTGAGCTAATCCAATGGACAGATTGAGCGTTAAAACGAGGCAGACGAAGACAGTTTTCTTCAGGCTTATTTTACTCATGACGGGAACACCTCCAGGCTCTTGAGCATTGACTTATCGAAGGCTTCTTTATCGTATATTGGCGCAGCATCATGTTCTTCTAAAATTTCCAAAAGTCGTTCAGTAGCAATGTTGCCGGTGAGGTCATCCTTAGCCATTGGACAACCACCAAACCCTTTAATGGCTGCATCGAATCTGGCACAACCAGCAGACAGGGCTGCTTCAATTTTTTCGAGTGTAGTTTGGGGGGTAGAATGGAAATGTGCGCCAAATTCTATAGTTGGGTAGGCGGTTATACTTGTTTTGAAAATCTCTTTAATGATCTGTGAATCAGCTATTCCAATCGTATCAGATAAACTTATTATTTCAATTTTTAACTGCGCTAACTTCTCAACAAAC
Source organism: uncultured Roseivirgaceae bacterium (assembly GCA_964350505.1). GTDB lineage: Bacteria > Bacteroidota > Bacteroidia > Cytophagales > Cyclobacteriaceae > Roseivirga. The sequence goes on from CAYGKL010000018.1 coordinate 25,362, forward strand.
TCTTGAACAATTTCTCCATTAAAGGGCTCATCATAAGGGTTCCCAAAGCCCATAGAGATGTAAGTCACCAAAGTTTTGCCGGTTCTGATACAGAGGTTTTGAATCTCTCCGAGCTGAGCCATCGCCTCTCCTATCGACTTGTTGGTGTTTCGTTGTTGGAAGGTTTCTGAGATGGAAAGCGGAAAGCCCAAGTATGTAATTTGATCGAATGATGCAGCTTGTTCTGCGCCTCTGAGGTTAGCAATAATTGCCAGTAGTCTTGACTTAGATATAGATAGGTTCAGCCCCTCTAAAACATCAGCCGTATCTCGCATTTGAGGAATGGCCTTTGGTGAAACAAAGCTTCCAAAATCTATGGTGTCGAAGCCAACTTTCAATAGCTGATTGATATACTCAATCTTCTTCTGTGTGGGGATAAATTCATGCAGCCCTTGCATGGCATCTCTCGGACATTCAATCACCTTCATAGTTCAATGTTAAGCATTGCAGCAATAGGTTCAAAACAGAAGTTTACCTTCAGATTGTTTGCAGGCCACAAACAAAAAAAGCCACCCCAAAGGGTGGCTTCCAATCAACCATAACCAAATCTTAACGCATGCTTGGCGGTAAGATTACTTTATTAATCACGTGTACAACACCGTTACTTGCAGCAACATCTGCAGCAACAACTTTTGCACCACTAATTGTTACGTTACCATAAGAAATGGCAACAGAAACTTTTTCTCCTTGTACTGTAGCAGCCATTTGACCATCACTTAGGTCAGTCGACATTACTTTACCTGCAACTACATGGTAAGTAAGAACAGCCACTAATTTATCTTTATTCTCTGGCTTCAATAGCATTTCTAAAGTACCAGCTGGTAAGGCAGCAAATGCCTCATTGGTTGGAGCAAATACTGTGAAAGGACCATCACTTTTTAAAGTCTCAACTAAACCGCCTGCTTTTACTGCAGCTACCAAAGTTGATAGGTTTTCGTTACCTACTGCTAAATCTACGATGTCTTTAGATTGAGCGTTCGCTTGAGTAATCATCAAGCTCATGAAGAAAAATGCACCTAGTGCTACTTTCGATAATTTGTTCATTTTCATAATTCAGATAGTTATTTTGTCTTGTTAACTAACCCAGATACGACCAATGAGAGTGCTTTAGATTTTTATGTGGAATCTTTTTTCAAAAAAATTAAACAAAAACACAAAAAAAGCCCCTAGGAGACTCCTAAGGGCTTTTGCAAAATGAAATATTTTTCAGTCAATCAACTCTTCTGAAGTACCCCCTTCACAAAAGTTTGATCAACTGTGGCAATTGGGCTACCTCCTTCTTCCTCTAGGGTGACCGCAAAGGCTTGCACATTACCTTTTATTACCTTCAATTCCTGAATTAGTTGTGTGTGATCAAATATGCCAGCATCTATTGGTGCTTCCCCTGATTTGATGGCCCAAAGTTGATACTGATGCCCATGAGGTGGTTCAGGAAGGTTATCTACACTAATAAAAACAGCATTGGTCTTTTTATTCCAGAATACATTAGCGAAAGATTCCGGTGCAATAGCAAGCCCATCCATTCTCACATGAATATTATCCTCATTCAGGAAGTGTGCTACTCTAAGTTCAGCGTATTGAAGATTTTGCTCTGTGTTTGACACTCTAGTCGCCAACTCTAAACTTTCAGATCTTAAAGCTGCCAGCTGGTCTTTGGTATTTTTGAATTGATGATAGAAGATGTAATTGAAACCTAAGCTTATCACTAGCATGATGCTTGCCGCAATGGACCAAACAGGAATGATATTAACCCTTTTAATCACCACTTCAGGTTCATCTTCCTTTAGAATGGAAATGAATTTCTGCTTATCTCCCTCTTTAATATCTACTAAAGCTTCTTTGAGCACCTCTTGTGATGGGTCAAGATCATTGGCCTCAGCATATTTATTGATGACAATTCTTAATTCATCTAGCTCATCTTTTACCTGATGATGTTTTTCCGCCATAGAGTCTACTTCACGCATTTCTTGCTCCGTAAGCTCTCCTGCCAAATAGGCTTCTAGTATTCCAGATGCTATGTATTCTTCTATTTTCATTAAATAATAGCTCTTAAATGTTTTAAAGCCATTCTTATTCTCGTTTTCACAGTACCTAAAGGTAAGGTCAAGTGATCAGATATTTCCTGATGGGAATATCCTTCAAAAAAAGACATTTTTATCAATTGCCGATAATTATCTGGAAGTTGTTCTAACATTTGTCGAGCAACTAATTTATCTAAACTGTTACTCGTATCTGCCTTGTTCTCTAAAGCTACGACCTGCAGGGATGAATTAGATGTTTGAGTTTGCTTGAAATCCTTGGTTTTAAGTTTGTCTAAAGCGGCATTTCTGCTAATTGCCACTAACCAAGTGAAGAGAGACCCTTTTTCAATATTGTAAGCCTCACCATTTTTCCAAACTTTCAATAAGACTTGCTGTAAGACCTCCTCAGCCATTACTCTACTCCCTACAATCTTTGCTATCACATTCAGCAAAACAGTACCGTAGTGTTTGAAAACTAATTTAATAGCCTCCTTGTCACCATCAGCCAGAAGATATACTATCCTCTGCTCAATGGGGGTTTTTGTCGATAAAATGGTTAAAGCTTGTTGCAAAATTGAGTTGATTGGGTTGATTTTAGAAATGAACATTGAAAACCATCAATTGTTTAAATCACTGATTGACTTTTCATCGAATTCCTTTGTTATTGCAAACGTTAGCATTCGCGAGAATGGCTTTTAAAAGTCTAATATCCCTAACTTATCCCGTTGAAATTTTAGTCTTATGAAATATCTGTTTAATCTCGCTCTATTGCTGTTCATTTCCCTACAGATTCAAGCGCAATCATACACTGGTGACCAATTGAAACAAGGTTATGCTCTTTTTGGAGATAACCTGACCTTTATCTTTGATCAAAGACTTTATGGTGTTGAGCCTAGTCGCGTTGTGGTAACCGGTGAATTCAGAAGTTGGGATCAATCCATGGATATGCCTCAATGGCAACTCAAGAAAACTGGAGAAACTTGGCTATTAACGATCAAAAACCCTGATTATAAAGTCATCCGACCGAACACCAAATTCAAATACAGAATAAATGATGGGGATTGGCTAGACCCGCATGATACAGCTCCCAATGCTAGTGGTTCAGACCTCGTCTTCGAGCAAGACTATGTTGTTACTGGGTTATCAGCTGAGTTAAAATCGGAACGACTAATCTGGGCTGATTTCTTAGGTGAAGATAGACCTCTCCTTCCTGAGGATTATGTAATTACAGACGCCAAAGGCAATAAAATTAAAGTAGCAGGAGTACTTCCGAATGGAGCAAGTTCAACTTTAATAACCCCAGCAGAACCTTTGAATAAAAAAAGAGTCTATTTTCTCGAAGTCCCCAAATTAGGACTAAAAACACATGCTTCGTTCGATGGTTGGTTTCGAGAAACCTTTTCGACCAAAGAGTTGGGCGCCAACATTGACAATGACAAAACTACAATTAGACTCTTTGTTCCAAGGGCCGATTTAGTAAAAGTCTATTTCTATAAAGGCAAAGATGATCAAGAAGCCTATCAGGTGATTGACCTCAAGGAAGATGCAGATGGTGTTTGGGAACATGAGTTTAACGAAGACCTTCATGGAGTTTATTATGATTTCACCATTCACGGACCGGATGAACCAGGCAATAATTTCTACGAGCAAACAGGCCAGCATGTCAACGATCCTTATGCCCGAGTATCTGATGATACTTGGGGCAAAGGGCGGATTTGGCCCAGAACTCAACCAGCCACTCCCCTTCCTAATGGCATTCCATCCATGGAAGATATAATTGCCTACGAAGTTCATGTGCAAGATTTTACTGATCAATTGCCTGTAGACGCCACCATCAAAAGTCGATTGCCAGCCATGCACAAAAGAGGCCTAAAAAATAAGCGAGGCGAAAAGATTGGCTTCGACCATATTGTAGACCTTGGCATCAATACCGTACACCTGATGCCGATACAAGAATACTTACACTTCCCTACAGATGACTGGAAAGCCTCCTTCAAAGATGACCCTTACATGATTGAGCAAGGCATGGCCGAAGAGAATTATCAATGGGGATATAGAACCACCTTTGCAATGGCAGTTGAAGCGCGTTACAGATCTTTGGGGAAAGAGCCAGGTGCTGAGAGAGATGAATTCAGAGACCTTGTGCAGGCTTTTCACGATGAGGATATTGCCGTGATCATTGATATTGTTCCGAATCACACAGGCGAAAACATGGATGGAAATGGTTGGTTTTTCAACTTCAACGGAATCGACAAACAGTATTATTACCGCACAAAAGACTTTGAGCATATCGGTGCCTATGGCAATGAAGTGAAAACTGAAAACCGTCCTATGACACAGCGTTGGTTGATCGATCAGTGCCAATACTACATTAAAGAATTCGGTATTGATGGTTTTCGAATTGATTTAGCAGGTCAAGTAGACGAGCAAACCTTGATTGCCCTAAAACAAGCCATAGGACAGGATAAAATAGTTTACGGTGAAGCATGGATCGGTTCAAATGACCCGGAATTTGAGAATAACCCAGACTGGGATTGGTACAAAGAAGATGCGCCAATTACTTTCTTTCAAGATGACTCCAGAAATGCATTCAAAGGCCCCGTGTTTGAATTGAAAGACTATAAAACTGACAGAGGTTGGGCAGGAGGTAAATTCACTGAGCGGAGCGGAGTAATGACAGGTTTAGCCAATAAGAACAAGGATGATGACACGCCAATTGATGGGATTTCTTATTTAGATATTCACGACAATTTCGCGCTAGCCGATCAATTTGGCGGCCCTAATTTTGATGGCCGAACCAGTGTTGATCAGGATGAATATAAAATTGCGGTAACGCTACTCTATACCACCATTGGCCCTCTTGTAACCCATGGTGGCTCAGAAATGATGCGAAGCAAGGCTTTTGCACCATTGAAGGAAGTAGTGAAAGAAACAAAAGCTGGCTATAAAACTTACATGCATGGCTATCGCGATACGTACAATCACAGAATTGCCAATCAGTTTATATGGTCGCAAAAAGGGCAAAAAGCAAACAGAAACAACGCTAACGATTACAAAAACATGTATGCTTTTTGGAAAGGCATGAACGAATTCAGACTAAGCGATTTGGGCAAAGTATTTCGAGTAGCTGAGGCAGTTTCTGACGACTACTATCAGTTTATAACCCCAGAAAATGAGAGCCTTTTGGGCTATATAGTCGATGAAAAGGTATTCGTTTTGATCAACGCTGGTGCAGACAATTATACTTTTCAGGATATTGAACTTCCAGAAGGCAATTGGAAGCTAATCGGCAATACGGAGGATGTTAGCCTAAATGGAGTGAAAGACATCAAGCAATATCTCCTTTTAGATGGCTCAAAAAGTCAGAGCATAAGCATGGAACCAACCTCTTTAAGAATCTGGGTGAAAGAATAGTAAAATTAATTATTGACTACTTTGAGCCACCTAGGTTGATGGTGTAGGTAATTGTCTTATCCTTCTTCTCCTCAGGGGCTGGAGTTGTTGCGGCAGGTTTTTTCTTCACCAAATGGTAGGTAACCTTATTTTCCGGCTTGCTATTAGTTTCTGGTAACTTAAAATCAACCTTAAGCTTTTTGTGGGCAGTTACATTTCTGCCTTTATTAAACGCTTTTTCGAACTTCAAGAGACTCACCAATCGAATCACTTCTTCATCGCAACCAAAACCTAAAGAGCTAATGATTTTTATATTTCGAATGATACCATTTCCATCCACATCATAAGTAGCTTCAACGATACCTTCGATCTTATGATCGATAGCTTCTTGAGGGTAGATTAGGTTCTCCACCAAAAACTTCTTCATGGCCTCTTCCCCACCACGATAACGAGGTGTTTTGATTGGGGCATCTTTTCTTGGTTTTGACATGCTAATGAAAGGTGTGAATTAGAACTAAGGTGGTGAAGGTACAAATATCACATTTCAATCCAGCTTTATTCTCCTGATCTCTATGGGCCTTACCTTGCTCTTTTGATCACCTTTTGACTCACTATAAAAAGTCCTGAACCATCAAAAAACACTATATACTCCTGTAAAAGTGGTTTCACTATGAACGTTAACGATTGTCTCGTTGTGGAGATCAAGACCACCTTTCCAGAGTAAAAACTAGAAAAGAGATGACGTCAAGCAATAGTATGATGAGTAATTTACTCCTTAGCCATTGTTCGATGAATTCAATGGACTATCAATTTCGCGCCTTTTAAAATTGAGAGCTCTTGGCAAAAAATCGACAACCCAAATCGGCACTAGACCTTACCATTTATGTAATTGAGTTGACACACCTTTGCACAAGGCTGTTTTTGACTTAATTTACGATCTATAACCTTAGAAAAGTATGACAAATCTTATTGCTAAAACAATTAAAGGATTGGCTCTGGCACTTTTATTTGCCTTAGTGGCATTACCAGAGGCAATTGCCCAGAAAATACCTGATCAGGTGGTCGAATCCATCAAATTCAGAGAAATTGGTCCTAGCCGCCAAGGCGGACGTTATGTTGACATCGCAGTTGTTGACAAAGCTCCAAAAGTATTTTATACCGCCACTGCATCCGGTGGTTTATGGAAGACTGTGAATAATGGTCAATCTTGGACTTCAATCTTCGATAATGAAAGCACAATCTCAATTGGTGCGGTAGCCGTGGATCAGAGAGACACAAGCGTAGTATGGGTAGGTACTGGTGAAGCCAACAACTCTCGTAGCTCTTATTGGGGAGATGGCGTTTACAAATCTACCGATGGTGGTAAATCTTGGCAAAACATGGGGCTTCCTGAGTCTCATCACATTGGCCGAATTCTAATTGACCCGAAAAATTCAAACGTAGTTTACGTTGCAGCCTTAGGACACCTTTATTCCGACAACCCAGAAAGAGGTTTATATAAAACCACTAATGGTGGTAAAACCTGGAACAAGGTATTAGAAGTGAAAAAAGATGACGGCAAGTTCATAGGTGTGGTAGATGTGGCCATGAGCCCAACAAACCCAAACACTTTGATTGCCGCGGCTTATGACAAAATAAGACGCCCATGGACCTTCAATGAAGGTGGAGAAGGTAGTGGTATTTATAAATCAACCGATGCTGGTAAAACCTGGAAAAAGTTATCGAATGGCCTTCCTGGTGGATTCCTAGGTAGAATTGGTGTTGCCTATGCGCCTGGTAACTCTAAAGTGGTTTATGCCAATGTTGAAAATGCCAATGTTGACGGTATTTCTACTGAAGAAAGAAGAAGAATGCTAGAAGTGGGTATTCCACTTAAAAGAGGCCAATCAGTTGATGGAGTCGAAGTTTATCGTTCTAACGATGGCGGTGAGAGCTGGACAAAAGTAAGTCCAGATGGTGAAGACATTGGTGGTGGACCTGGTTATTATTATCAGCAAGTGCGCGTTGATCCAAACGATGAAAACCATGTCTACATTATTGGTATCAGAGTTTGGGAAACCACTGACGGTGGTAAAACTTGGGGAACTGCTTTTCGCTTTGGAGGAGACAACCACGCTATGTGGATTGACCCTGCAGACTCTAAGCATCTGATCTTAGGTTATGACCACGGCATGGGAATTACCTATGATGGTGGTAAAAACTGGTATCACCCAGATGAATTGCCTTTGGCTCAATTCTACGCAGTTGATGTAGACATGGCTTACCCTTACAATGTTTATGGTGGTCTTCAGGACAATGGTTCCGTAAGAGGCCCTAGCAGCATGAAGAATGGAGGTTCAATTCCTTTCGAAGCATGGCAAAGAACAGGTGGCGGTGATGGCATGTACAATGTTGTAGACAAAAACACTAATCGTTACTTGTACAACGAATCTCAGTTTGGACCAATTCAAAGAGTTGACTTAAAAACAGGAGAATCGAGCCGAATTATGTATTCAGGTGCAAGAGAAATGCGTTGGAACTGGAATTCACCAATTGTAGTCTCTGCTTTCAATAGCGATGTAATTTACCACGCTGGAAACAAAGTATTAAGATCTAGCTTTAGAGGTGAAAACTGGACTGAAATTAGCCCAGACCTCTCTAAAAATGACGAAGTAAAAGCTAACGGAACTGGTAATATCCAATACGGAACCATTACTGCTCTCGAAGAGTCTCCACTTAATCCTGATGAGCTTTGGGCTGGAACCGATGACGGTAACGTTCAAATGACTGCTGATGGTGGTAAAACTTGGACCAACCTGAACGCTAATATTCCTAACAATCCAGAATATTGGGTAACAAGAATTGAAGCTTCTGCGCATTTCCCAGGAACTGCTTATGTTGCTTTCAATGGAATGAGAAGAGATGACTTCACTCCTTTCTTGTACAAAACCACTGACTGGGGTAAAACTTGGACCTCTATCGCAGCAGGTATTGAGCCAGGTGGTGTGAACGTAATTAGAGAAGATCATAAAAACCCTAACCTATTATTTGTAGGAACGGAGTTAGGAACTTTCGCAAGTATCGATGGTGGTAAAAACTGGACTAAGTTTATGACTAACATGCCTACCAACTCTGCTTACGATATGATTATACACCCTAGAGATAATGAATTAGTAGTGGCCACTCATGGTAGAGGTATTTTCATTGCCGACATCTCTCCTCTTCAAGGAATGACTTCTGCAGCTATGAATGCTAACCTTGCCTTGTTCGATATTCAGCCTGTCGTTCAGTATGTTAGTGGCTTAAGTAATGTAACTGCATACATCAATATGAATGGCGAAAGCAGAACTCCTGGTACTCACATTCATTTCCATGCCAAGTCAGCTGGTTCGGCTACTATTAAAGTAATGCGGGGTGCTAAGGAGATTTATAAGACAACAGTTAACGCTAAAGCAGGCTTAAACACTTTCAACTGGAGGTTCCAAGAAATCACTGGTGAAAGATCACAGCGTGAACTTGAACAAATGACTAGTAGGTTCAGAAACTTCGGCATGTCTGATGAAGACATTCAGAGCCGCATGGAAGCCATGAGATATATTACTCGTGGTGTTGGCCCAGGTACTTACAAGGTAATGGTTGAAATGAATGGTCAGTCGGCCAGCAAAGAAGCCATTGTCATGAAAGATCAAGGAGCTGGTTACTAAGCCTTTCTTCTATTTAGAAATAGAAAGCCCGATTCATTGAGTCGGGCTTTTTCATTAGTTCTATCTTTATCTTGAAGGAAAATTTATCTTAGTAGCCAAACCTTTGTCTTCAAGTATCTATTCGGTTACCAGATAGAGCTTCTTAAAAATTACCTAGAACACTATAGTATGAATCACACCACCATCCGCATGGGCGGAGTACCAGAACATTTTAACCTACCCATTCACTTAGCCAAAGAAAAAGGCCTGTTCAGTAAAATAGGCGTCAACTTAGAGTGGACAGATTTCTATGGAGGAACAGGTCAGATGACCAAGGCTCTGCGCGAAGATGAAATCGACCTTTGCATCCTCTTAACTGAAGGAATCATCACCGACATCATCCAAGGCAATCCCAGTAAAATCATCTCGGAATATGTGATTACCCCATTGACCTGGGGAATTCATACCGGCATGGAAAACAGCCTTCAACCGAAAGATGAGACCTTCTCCAAGCAACATGCCATCAGTCGATTTGGATCGGGTTCTCACCTCATTGCCATAGTGAATGCCAATAGTAAAAATCAAACCATCGAACCACATCAATTCACAGTGATCAATGACATCAATGGTGCATTGGCTTCTTTGAATGCTTTGGAAACTGATGTCTTCTATTGGGAAAAATATACTACGAAGCCTTATGTAGATTCAGGACAAATCAGAAGAATTGGTGAATATCTTACCCCTTGGCCTTGTTTCGTGATTGCTGCTTCCAATAAAATTTTATCGCGTCACCCTAAAGCCATCGACCAACTCTTGGACATCATCCAAGAAAGTTGTCAACACTTTATGAATGATGAAACCTTGATCCCTTTAACCAGTGAAAGATATCAGCAAAAGCTAGTCGATATTGAAAGATGGTATCACAGTACAGAATGGGCTACAAACAGTTGGGTCAGCGACAAAATGATCAAAAGTGTGATCTTTCATTTAGAATCGGCTGCGATTATTTCAAAAGATCAGCCATTCCCTGAACTAATTTGGAAGAAATAGCTTTTATATCCACAGTTCAGTATAAGGTTTAGTAGCAAACTGTAATAGAACGTCATTCCAGAATTTTCCTTTGAAAATTAAAATAGGCAAAGGAAAATATCTGGAATCTCAAATTGTTCTTGATTCAGATTCCTTATAAAATTGGCCCTTTTAAAATTAAGACCAATTTTTATGGAATGATGGTTTAATGCATGCTCGAACTGGTTTTTAAACACTGATTCTAATTATTGAAGAGATGAATAAAGAAGTAATTACGATTGACGTTGTTTCAGATGTGGCCTGCCCTTGGTGTTATGTAGGGAAAAGAAATTTAGAAGCAGCTTTGAAGGCATGGAAAGGCACTGAGGTAGAAGTGAACTGGCATCCTTTTCAGTTAGACCCTACAATTCCGAATGAAGGCCTTGATGGAAATACCTACTTAGCCAACAAGTTTGGTAGTTCAGCTCAAATTAAAGGAATGACAAACCGCTTAGCTGAGGTGGGCAAAGAAGTCGGTATCAATTTCGACTTTGACTCCGAATGGACAGCGATCAACACTTTGCAATTGCACCAGTTGCTCCATGTAGCAGGCGAAGAAGGCTTTAAGAATGAACTGAAGGAACGCTTTCTTCATACTTACTTCGAAGAAAGAGTACCCATGAACGATAACAATCTGCTTAAAGAGATTATGGCCGAATATGGCTGGTCTGCTGAGAAGGTCGATGAAGTGCTCAATTCCGATGAAATTGCTTATGCCGTAAAGGGTGAAATTGCCCATTACCAACAATTGGGAGTCTCTGGTGTGCCTTTCTTTATCATCAATAACAAATACGCCATCAACGGTGCACAGCCAAGCCACGTTTTCCTAGAGGTTTTCCAAACAGTTGAACAGCCAGTTGAAGTTGCTTCTGGAGAAAGTTGTGACCCGATAACTGGTGAGTGCTGAAAAAGCATTTCGCAGATGCCTAGGTAAACTCGATAGCGGAAAACATAATTAGAGGGTTAAAAGCAGAAAGGCTATACCATCATTTTCTCTAAGGTGGATTGCACCACTTTTGACCAGCCTGCAGGGCCAACTCCAGTAGCGTGATTGACAGTGACCAAATCCATATCAGCCCAATCTCCATTAGGTCGTTGCACTAAGTAGGCATCATCAACCGCTTCGAGCATTTCAAAGTCGTTGGTGCTATCTCCTATTCCAATACTTTTTATCGAGCCCCACTCCTTTTTATACAACTCAAGTAAAATATCTACAGCTTTCCCCTTATTGGCTTTGCTGGAAACTATTGTTTGAAATTTACTACCGGGAATACTCCTTAAACCAAGTTTGGCTAATTGATCGTGGAAACTGTTCGTGACACTTCCTCTGAGAATGGTCTCTGAAAACTCTCTTTGCATCGCCCTTCTAGACGATTTCAAGTCCAGGCCAATATGCATAGAAACCTCTTCTGCGGGTAAGTCAAAGTAGCAGGCGAAAGACAAGTTGAGTTCCTCACGCACTTTTTTGACTGCTTCTACAATCTGACCTACATGCTTACCAATAGCGATTACCTCAAAATCATCAATCAGATAGGTATTATAAGGAATATCAAAGCTAAAATAGCCTTTAGGTATAAAAATAGCCGACCCGTTTTCTACGATAAATGGATCGCTGATCCCTAAGT
>CAYGKL010000019.1:0-33680 GCA_964350505.1 uncultured Roseivirgaceae bacterium
TAAATGATGTAAGCCGCAACATGGATGATGAACAATTGATGATGCTCAAACAAAACGGTGGTGTTATTCAAACAGTTGCTTTTAAAAGTTATGTGAATTCAGAAAAGAACCGTGCTAACTCAGCGAAATCTAATGAAGTAATGGATGCAATTGCCGCAGAGGAAGGTTTTGAAATGAAGTCTCGAGGAGAAATTCGTGAAATGAGTTCTGAAGATAGAGAAGCTTATTACGAGCGATTGATGGAAATCCGCGAAAAGCATGCAGACCGAATAGAGACAGAGGTGAATGCTGCAGCCCCTCCAGTTGATGTCTCTGATTTTGCAGACCATATCGATTATTTAGTAGACAAAATTGGTATTGAACATGTTGGAATCAGTTCTGACTTTGACGGTGGTGGTGGAGTCGAAGGTTGGAGCGATGCTTCTGAAACTTTCAATGTAACGCTCGAATTGGTGCGCAGAGGTTACACGGAAGAACAAATTGCAATGATGTGGAGTGGAAACCTTCTTCGTGTTCTTGATGAGGTGCAAGAGATAGCCGAAAAAATTCAAAGAGGCGAACTCTAAGAAATAAATAATCAGTTTTAATAAAAAAGCTTCTTTCAATCACTGAAAGAAGCTTTTTGTTTGTTCAGGATTTATTTTTTAAACTGTTTTGAAACGATCAGGTCTTTGGTCCCATGGTTCCATTCGTAGAAACCTTCGCCTGATTTCACTCCCATATAACCTGCTGTTACCATATTTACTAGCAACGGACAAGGTGCATATTTGGGGTTTCCAAAGCCTTCATAAAGTACATTCATGATAGAGAGGCAAACATCCAGACCAATAAAGTCTGCTAATTGCAACGGACCCATTGGGTGAGCCATTCCTAACTTCATTACCGTATCGATTTCTTCTACGCCAGCAACACCTTCAAATAAAGAAATGATAGCCTCATTGATCATAGGCATCAAAATACGGTTAGAAATAAAACCTGGGTAATCGTTTACTTCCACAGGTGCCTTTCCAAGTTTTTTAGAAGCATCCATAATGGTTGCTGTCACTTGATCAGAAGTAGCGTAACCACGGATTACTTCCACCAACTTCATCACTGGTACAGGGTTCATAAAGTGCATTCCAATTACTTTATCTGGTCTTTTAGTGACAGAGCCTATTTTAGTGATAGGAATAGAAGATGTATTGGAAGCCAGAATACAACTAGGTTTTGTGAACGATTCTAAGTCTTCAAATATTTTCAGCTTAATATTTACATTTTCCGTGGCCGCTTCTACCACTAAATCAGCTTCAGATACACCAGATTTCATATCAGTGTAGGTGGTAATATTGGCTAGAGTGGCATGCTTAGTAGCTTCATCAATTTTTTCTTTGGCCAACATTCGATCGAGATTTTTCTCAATAGTCTTCACTGCCTTATCTAAAGCATCTTGCGAAATGTCTACCAAATTCACTTTAAAACCACTTTGAGCAAATACATGGGCTATTCCATTCCCCATTGTTCCCGAACCGATTACTGAAATATTCTCCATTTTCTATGTTTTAGGTTAGTTTTCGTTTGTACAAATATAATCGCATCATCTACTTTTATTGTTTAGAAAATCAGGATATTCCATTATGCCATTACTAGAAGTCTGTGCCGGAAGTATTGAATCTGCTTTAAATGCCTACAATGCCGGGGCCAAAAGAATTGAATTATGTGCCGAATTATCTGTTGGAGGTTTAACCCCAAGCAAGGGAATGATTCAAATGGTGAAGGAATTAGTAGAAATTCCGGTTTATGTGTTGATTAGGCCACGATCAGGAGATTTCAACTATTCAATATTGGAATTAGAGCAAATGAAAGAAGATGTTGCTCTTTGTGCTGAAATGGGTTGCGAAGGTGTTGTAATAGGTGCCTTAACTTCGGAGAGAAGAGTTCATGAACGTATTACCTATGAATTAATGCAGGAGGCAGGTTTCATGGATGTTACTTTTCATCGGGCATTCGATGCTGCTCAGAATCCTTTTGAGGCATTAGATACCCTTCGAGAAATGGGTGTTCAACGTGTACTTACCTCAGGTGGCGCTGAAACGGCAATGGCTGGTTATGAGATTTTAGGCGAGTTGATTGAGGAAGCAGAGGATGAAATCATTGTAATGCCTGGCGGTGGTATAAGGTCGGGTAACATAAATTTACTAATGAGTCTTGGAGCATTAGAATATCACAGTGCAGCGCTAGTAGAAGGAGAGAGGCATTCTTCTAAAAAGGAGATTGAACTAATAATGAGTATGATGAAGTAGTATGGTGGTTATTTGATGCTAGTCTCTTATCACTAAAGTTAAGTCCATAAGGATAGGCAAATGATCACTATAGCCACCTAGGTATTTAGGTCCCTGATAGGTACGAAAAGGGCGAGTGGCACCAGTAGCACCTTCCACAATTAGAAAATCCATATCGAAAATCTGGGCAGTTTGATTTCTGACGGAAGTACTATTCTTATTGTCTAGCAGATTTCCACTGACTAAAAATTGATCTATTATACCCCATTGATTCTCGAAGCTATGAGTTCCTGCTAAGTAGCGGATAGGGTACATTAAATTGAATAGATCATTGGTTTTAACCTCTGATAATTCAGTTTGAATCTTGAGACCAGCGGTCATACTTTCCGCTTCTGGCTCATCATTAAAATCTCCTGTTATGATAACTTTTGCAGTCGGTTGAGCCTCCATTATGGAATCGAATTTATGCCTTACAAATTGTGCGGCAAAGTATCTTTTTGGCTGGGTTTCAAACTCACCTCCAAACTTCGATGGCCAATGATTTACAAAATAATGAAGGGTATCTTTATTTGGTAACTTGCCAATTACATGAAGGATATCTCGAGTTCTACTTGCTGTGTCGAAGGGGAAGTTTAGTTGATAATAGTGATAGTCTAAAAGTTCAAACTTATCAGGTCTGTAAATCGCGGCTACATCAATTCCTCGTCTATCGCGTGAGTCTTGATGAATTATTTCATATCCAGCCGATTTCAAAGCCGTAAATTGAGTGAGCGTTGTGAGCACATATCTATTTTCAACTTCACAAACACCAACGAGTTCTGGAGCTTCCCATCCACCCATGGCGATAATGGTTTTGGCTAACTTTTGCTGCTTTTCTCGATATCTGGCTTTATTCCAATAATTTCCACCTCTAGGTAGAAACTCATCATCCAAAGTCGTGCTGTCGTCAAAATAATCGAAAAGGTTCTCAACATTATAAAAAGCAACCCGGAAGCGTTCGTTACCTCGAATACTTCCATCAAATGAATCAGAAGCTTTATAGGCTTTTTCCTGAGCAAAAAGTAAAGGACCTAATGGGTATAGAAAGTAAGTCAGAACTATTAGACGGAATTGTTTCAATGTGTGTAATTGTTTAGCGCTGATTAATGGTACTTTTGCAACTAAGAATCAAAATACAAATTGCTCTTAGATTTAAGCTATGGAAGTAGGAAAAATTCAGGAATTAGAAATTGCAAGGGAAGTAGAATTCGGTTGTTATCTAACGGATGGCAAAGAGGAAGTACTTATTCCTGCTAAATATTTACCCGAAACCTACGAGATAGGTGACAGCATTAAGGTGTTTGTTTACAATGACCATATGTCTAGACCGGTGGCTGTAACTCGTTGGCCATATGGCCAAGTAGGAGACATTGTTGGTCTAAAGGTGAAGCAAGTAACAGACTTTGGTGCTTTCGTTGATAATGGTTTGGAAAAGGATCTCTTGGTACCCAAGAAAGAGCAATGGGCAGATATGAGAGAGGGTGGGTCATACGCAGTGATGATTCTTCTCGATTATAAAACCAATAGGATGATCGGCACCACCAAGATTGGAAGTTTTGTCAAGGATATTGCAGAGAATTTGGAGGAAGGTCAGGAAGTTAAGTTGGTGGTTTGGCAAAAAACGGATTTAGGTTATAAAGTCATTATCAACAATGAGTTTATTGGCCTTGTCTACAACAATGAGATATTTGAAAACATTAATCTTGGAGATAATAAAACTGGCTATATCAAATTAATTCGTGAAGATGGTAAAATAGATGTTACCCTTCAGAAACAAGGATATGAAGCAGTCACTGATGTTTCGGACAAGGTGCTACAGGTTATTGAAAAAAATGGAGGAATCATTCCACTTGGGGACAAAAGTTCGCCAGAAGAAATTCACTCTCAATTTGGCATTAGCAAAAAGAACTTTAAAAAGGTTTTAGGTGGATTATATAAATCTGGGAAAATTGAAATTTTCGACTTCGAAGTTCGTCTTAAAAAGGTGGAAGGTTAGCATGAGGAGGGCTAACCTTCACCAAACTACCTATAAAACTAAAACTAACCTAAGCTAATTTAATTACTGACATGGCATTGTAAACGATTGCACTTGAGCCAATAATTATTTAGCCTGATAATCTAATGCTTTAAGTTATGAATAAATTTGGGTTGGAAAAATTATATTCTACAAAAATGACTAAGAGGAAAATATCCTTTGAAGAAAGTATTTTTCACTAAAATATTAGTTGTATTTATCTGATATCTACCTCATTGGCAATACCTAATGCTGTGAATCGGATGCTTAAAATCCTTGGCTCTTCTCTTATTACTATTCCACACTTTTCAGAGGGGTCTATGGCATAGAAGTAATACGTTTGACTTCTCTCGTAAAGCTCTTCACTTTCAGGTTGTCCTAAGGCTTTGATAATTGACTTTTGATACAAGCCTAGCAGGTTTGGTTTTACTTTAAGCAACTCATCTAGCATTTCGGTCCGAACTCCATTACATCCATTCGGGTCTGATTGCCACTTTTCAATATCAAAATCTCCAAGTTCAGCTTTTTTGGTACAGCTAATGGTCAAGAGAATGCAGAAGGAAACTGCTAAGAGTTTTTTCACGAGTTAAGTTTAATAGGTTCGGTAATCGATTTCCTGAGATATAAAATCCAAATAAGTGAGACTAAAGAATAAATACCAATGCCAATAATGGCGATGGTTTCAGTTTCTAGTCTAGGGAAGAAGTACCACAAAACAATGGGTATGGCCAAAAGTCTAAGTACTTCTAAAACTGCCGCCCAGCTTTTAGCTTCAAACATAGCCCCAAAGTTTACCGTAGATATGATAATGATTAGACCTAATACAGTTTTTTGAAGCAAGTTGTTTTCGAAAGCTTTTAGATTGAAAAGAAACAAGGCTGTTCCTCCCAAAAGTAAAATATACTGGACGAAAACATATGCGTTAACTGCCTTTGCTGCACTCAAGTCAAACTTGGTATAACTCTTAGGATCAACATCGTAGGGGGCTCTATAGCCTCCTAATGATTCTGGTAACCAGCCTGGTTTGTTAAAGAGGTACTTAATCTTATCGGCATAAGTTGGAATGACTTTAATTTCCTTCATCATCTCCGAATAATGAGAAATGTTCGCCCAAACTGGATTCCAGCTATTTAAGTTCTTGGTAATTCCATAGGTTGGTTTTTCCTCTTCCTCTTTGAAAGTACCAAACAGTCTATCCCAAACAATGAAGGTTCCACCATGGTTTTTATCAATGTATTTGGGATTTCTTGCATGATGCACCCTGTGGTGAGATGGCGTATTGAAAACTGCTTCAAACCACTTTGGCAGTTTGTCAATCGACTCAGTATGAATCCAGAATTGATATAGGAGGTTAAAACCTGAAACGGACAATAAAATTAATGGGTCGAAACCTACTAAGGCCATCGGAGTGTAGAACAAGAAAGTCCAGATTGTTTGCGTTGAACTTTGTCTTAAAGCCACTGAAAGGTTGTACTCTTCACTCTGATGATGCACGCTATGACCACCCCAAAAAAGATTCACCTCATGGCTCATTCTATGAGCCCAATAATAAAAGAAATCGTAAGCAATGAAAGCAACAACCCAAGTGAGTGTTGAGTTTTCTATGCTCATGAACCTAAACTCTGAGAATATAAAAGTGTAAAAACCTATGGTGAAGACTTTCAGGAAAGCGCCAGTTACCTGGGAAGTAACTCCACAATTGATGTTGGTGATCGCATCATTCAATCGATAAGACTTTATGGATTGATATCTATGGGCAATCAATTCCAATCCAATCAGAAGGAAGTAAACAGGTATTGCAATTACGGTTGGATCAAGACTCATTATTTCTTCGATAGTATTTCAAATTACGGTTATAAACAGTTTTAGTCAAAACAATTCCTTTAGGCATGTAGTGTTTTGTAGAGTTCACTATCTTCGCGCAAAATAAAGCAGTAATGGATAAGTTCGTTGGGTTTTTTAGAACAGTCAGTTATTTAATGTTTTTAGCAGCCTTATTGTGGTCGTATGCCTACATGGTAGGGCAAGTAACTTATCGGTTCGATACGGATGGTAACCCTGTTTATAATATCGACCGTAACACCTACTTCTTTGGAGCACTCGCTGTCTTTATTTTTGCCAATGTAGTTTGTTCAGTCTTTATCAAGACTTTGAAAAGAATCAAATCTTCAGAGGATGGTGATGGCTTGAGAAACACCTCACTTCAACTAGATGTGGTCACCTGGGCCAAAGGATTTTCTGGTATTCTCAATCTGTTTTTTAGCTTGGTTCTTTTCTTCTTAGGTCTCATGAATTTGGCAGAATCAGGTCAGTCTATGACGCTAGGCTTCTATGTTTATTTGGGACCAGTTCTCATTGTAAGCTGGTTTTTCTACTTGGCATATCTGCTAGGCAAGAAGAGAAATTAAAATAACTCACTCATTTTCAGGAAACACCAAAACTATTGCTCAATAGGCATAGTTCTCACGTGCATTTTTAGATTTTTAATTCTAACTTCCGACTTGAGAAGGCTGCTAAAGTGCAGTGCATTACCTCGAACTAAAGTGATATAATTCTGAATGGCGAATCAGGACGTGAATTATACCGAAGATAGTATTCGGTCCCTAGATTGGAAAGAACACATAAGACTTAGACCCGGTATGTACATCGGAAAATTGGGTGACGGGTCTGCCCAAGATGACGGAATTTATGTATTAGTGAAGGAGATCATCGATAACTGTATCGATGAGCATATGATGGGCCATGGAAAAACCATTGAAGTAAAAGTCTCTGAGCATAAAGTAGAAGTGCGCGACTTTGGCCGGGGCATTCCTCTGGGTAAAGTTGTTGACTGTGTCTCTAAAATTAACACCGGAGGTAAATACGATAGTGGCGCATTTCAAAAATCAGTAGGGTTAAATGGAGTGGGTACCAAGGCCGTGAATGCACTATCCTCTTATTTCAAAGTGCAATCCTTTCGAGATGGTAAGTCTAAGTTAGCTGAGTTTGAAAGAGGTGAAATAATCAATGACGCCAAGGAGACCACAACGAGTGGTAGAAATGGAACACAGATTGTATTCAGACCTGACGACACAATTTTCAAGAATTACCATTTCATTCCTCAGTATTTAGATGACCTCATTTGGAACTACTGTTTCTTAAATGCAGGCCTAACTATCAACTTCAATGGAGTAAAGTACCATTCTGAAAAAGGGCTTTATGATCTTCTATCTAGAAGAACTGATGTAGATAGTTTAAGGTATCCAATTATTCAACTCAAGGGTGAAGACATTGAATTAGCTTTGTCGCACACCAATCAATACGGAGAAGAATACTACTCATTTGTCAACGGTCAGTATACGACCCAGGGTGGAACGCACCAGGCTGCATTGAGGGAAGCCATTGTAAAGACTATTCGCGAGTTTTACAACAAGAACTTTGAGGCTACCGATGTTCGGGCTTCTATTGTTGGAGCCATTGCTGTGAGAGTACAAGAGCCGGTTTTTGAGTCTCAGACAAAGACTAAACTCGGATCTCAAAACGTAGCTCCTGATGGTCCAACTATGAGAACATTCGTCAATGACTTTGTAAAAAAGGCATTAGACGACTATCTGCACAAAAACCCAACGGTCGCGGATGCAATGCTCAAAAGAATTCTTCAATCGGAAAGAGAGCGCAAAGAAATTGCAGGAATTAAGAAGTTGGCCAATGATAGAGCCAAGAAAGCCAACCTGCACAATAAAAAACTTAGAGATTGTCGTATTCACCTTGATGACAAGAAAGGTGATGAGGACTTAATGCATCAAACCACCTTGTTTATTACAGAGGGAGATTCGGCAAGTGGTTCAATTACGAAATCGAGAAATGTTCAAACACAGGCGGTATTCAGCTTAAGAGGGAAACCCTTGAACTGTTATGGGCAAACCAAAAAGGTAGTATACGAGAATGAAGAGTTTAACCTGCTTCAACACGCTCTGAACATTGAAGATGGACTTGAAGGGCTTCGCTATGATAAAATTGTAGTAGCCACCGATGCAGATGTTGATGGAATGCACATAAGACTTCTGTTGCTTACTTATTTTCTTCAATTCTTCCCAGACTTGGTTCGGAGAGGGCATGTTTACATCTTGGAGACACCACTCTTTAGAGTGAGAAATAAAAAGGAGACAATCTACTGTTACAGTGATGTTGAGAGGCAACAAGCCATTGCGAAATTAGGCAACAAGCCAGAGATAACTCGCTTTAAAGGGCTAGGAGAGATTTCACCCGATGAGTTCAAAGGATTCATAGGGTCAGATATGAGGCTGGAGCCTATCATTTTAAGGAAAGAAACTAGTATAAGCGATATCCTTAAATTCTATATGGGAAAAAACACCCCTAATAGACAAGAGTTCATTATAGACAACCTTAGAGTAGAGAAGGATTTAGCCGAAGAGGCAGCCGCATAGGCTTTTCGGTAAATTCTTATACGGACAATGAGTGAAGACAATTTAGATCAAGAATTAAACCATGAGGATGGGGAAATCAAAGAGGTAATACCCGTTTCGGGGATGTACGAGAATTGGTTTCTAGACTATGCATCTTATGTAATCTTAGAAAGGGCGGTGCCTGCCATAGAAGACGGTTTTAAGCCCGTTCAACGCAGGATACTCCACTCCATGAAAGAAATGGATGATGGGCGCTTTAACAAAGTAGCTAACATCATAGGCCAAACCATGCAATATCACCCACATGGTGATGCCTCCATAGGTGATGCCATTGTTAATATTGGCCAAAAAAATCTCTTGATAGAAACCCAAGGAAACTGGGGAGACATTCGAACAGGAGATGGAGCTGCAGCTCCTCGATATATTGAAGCGAGACTTTCTAAATTTGCTTTGGAGGTTGTATTCAATCCTCAAACTACCAGATGGCAACTTTCTTATGATGGTCGAAAAAAGGAACCAGTAACCCTTCCAGTTAAGTTTCCTTTACTGCTTGCACAAGGCGTAGAGGGTATTGCTGTTGGGCTTTCAACCAAAATTCTACCACACAATTTTATTGAGCTAATCCAAGCTTCGATAAAAATTTTACAAGGTAAGAAACCGAAAATTTATCCTGATTTCCCAACAGGGGGAATGGCAGATTTCTCAGAGTATAACGATGGACTAAGAGGTGGCAGAGTAAAAGTTCGAGCTAAAATCGAAGAACTTGATAAAAAGACCTTAATCATTAAAGACATCCCATTCGGCACAACTACCACTCATTTGATTGAATCTATTATTAAAGCCAATGATAAGGGGAAAATCAAAATCAAAAAAGTAGTAGACAATACTGCCGAGTTCGTTGAAATCCTGGTTGAACTTGCTCCAGGTCAATCGCCCAACATAACTATAGATGCGCTCTATGCCTTCACAGACTGTGAAGTGAGCATTTCTCCAAATGCTTGCGTTATTATTGGGGAGAAACCTCAATTCATCACGGTTACTGATATTCTCAGAATTAATACGGAGCAAACTTTAGAGTTACTTCGACAAGAGCTTGAAATCAGGAAATCCGAGTTATTAGAGAAGATATTGTTCTCTTCTCTTGAGAAAATATTCATTGAAAATCGCATTTACAGGGATATTGAAGAATGCGAAACGTGGGAAGCTGTAATCGATACAATTGATCTTGGTTTAGAACCTTTCAAGCCGCAATTTTATCGGGAGATCACTAGAGATGATATAGTAAGATTAACGGAAATCAAGATCAAGCGTATCTCTAAATTCGACTCGTTCAAAGCTGATGACCTGATGCGTAAGCTTGAAGAAGAGTTAGCAGAGGTTGAACATCACCTAGCCAATCTGGTAGAATATGCCATCGCGTATTATCAGAGTTTGCTCGATAAATATGGCAATGGCAGAGAACGAATGACAGAGATTAAGTCGTTTGAGAATATAGCAGCCACTGTGGTTGCAGCCAACAATGCCAAACTATATGTTAATCGTGCTGATGGTTTCATAGGTTATGGCCTTAAGAAGGACGAGTTTGTTTGTGAATGTTCTGACATTGATGACATAATCGTTTTCAGAAAAGACGGTCAGTTTCAAGTAGTTCGAATCTCAGACAAGGTCTTTGTTGGCAAAGACATACTCTATGTCGGTGTTTTCAATAAGAATGATGAACGCATGGTCTATAACATGATTTACCTCGATGGTAAATCTGGCCGTTCCATGGTGAAACGTTTTCAAGTGCTCGGCATAACAAGAGACAAAGAATACGACCTAACCAAAGGGGAAAGAGGTTCCAAAGTCTTGTACTTCACTGCGAATCCGAATGGTGAAGCCGAACTTGTCACCATTTTCCTAACATCAGGAGCCAAAGCTAGAGTGAAAGTATTCGACTTTAATTTTGCAGATATTGAGATTAAAGGGAGAGGTGCAGGTGGAAATATAGCCACGAAGTATCCTGTTCGAAAGATTCAACTGAAGATGGAAGGAAAGTCTACCCTAGGTGGTTTAGACATCTGGTATGATGACTCGGTAGGCCGACTAAATCGTGACGGAAGAGGAGAACTGCTAGGTAATTTTCAGGCAGAAGATAAAGTGCTTGTTATCTACAACTCTGGAGAATACGAATTGACAAGCTTTGATCTTACCAATAGGTTTGAACCAGAAAAGATTCATCTCATTGAAAAGTTTGATGAAAACAAGCCGATTGCCGCAGTTCATTTCGACCCTGCATCTGGTGTTCATTTCATCAAGAGATTTCAAATAGAAACATCTACACTAGATAAACGCTTCTGTTTTATCAGTGAGGAGAAAGGGGCCAAGTTGTTTTTAGCAACTACAGAAGAATCAGCTCAGATAGAAGTACACTATACTGTTAAAGGCTCTCGAGAAAGGAAGACTTCAGTTTACGATGTTGACATGCTCATTGATGTGAAAGGCTGGAAGGCCAATGGAAATAAGCTCTCGCCTCATTCAGTAAAGAAAGTTGTTTTACTTGGGAGTAAGAAAAAAGCAATTGATGAAGATGAACCTGATAATGACTCAAATGATTCAGAGAAGCCCGAAGCAACTTCTGCTGCTTCAGTAGCTGATGAAAAGGCAACTGTTCCCAAGGAGGAGGAACCAAAGAAACAAGAAGTTGAACAAGCACCTATTGATGAGAAACCTGAGCCTGCTAAAGATGAGCCAAAAGCAGAAGCCAAAGCACCAGTGAAGGAAGAATCGAAAAAAGGTTCCTCTAAAAAAGATGATAACGACAAGCTGGGAGGCTATAATGTGGGTGAAACCATAGATCTGTTTTAGTACACTAAGGGTGTCCAAAAGTCTAGATTGTTAATACTTACAAGAATGTAAACCTTTAGGATTAAGGTTGTTATATTATTGTTTATTCATCTAGGCTGTTGGATTTCCTTCAACAGCTTTTTTATGCAAGAACACCTTAAGCCTCTTTTGATTAATCATTTAGAGAAATACGTGACTGATAATAAGGTCAGTCTCATTGAAAAAGTATTATCAGAGCGAACCCGATATTTAACAGTCGTTATGGAAGATTTTTACCATTCTCATAATGCTAGTGCGGTAATGAGAACTTGCGATTGCTTTGGAATTCAGGATGTATACATCACTCAAAGGCTTCACGACTATAATATTAACCCTAATGTGGTGAGGGGGGCTTCAAAATGGCTCACACTTAATATGTTTGAAAGAGAAGAGAGTAGTACGGAGAAATGTTTTTCGGCACTAAAAACAAAAAAATATAAGGTTGTAGGTACAACCCCAGATAAGAATTACGCATCTATACAAGAGTTGGATGTAAGCGAACCAATAGCTATCATCTTTGGCACCGAAAAGCAAGGTATTTCCGCTTTCGCAAAGGAGCAAGTTGATGAGTTAGTTCACATTCCAATGTATGGTTTTACTGAATCTTTCAATGTTTCTGTGAGTGCTGCACTCATTCTTAATGAATTAGTTTCCAGGGTGAAATCCTCGGATATTGCATGGCAACTTTCTGAAGGTGAGAGAAATGACTTGAAGCTTGAGTGGTATCAAAACATTGTAAAAAGATCAGATTTGCATATAAAAAGTTTTATTGAGGAACATTCACTACAGTAGTGACGTTCCAATCAAAATTTATAGAATAAACAGGCACCTTATTCAACATCAAGCGTTACTTAAATTCTACTACCAAAAAACTCAAAATTGAAACCAACCACTTCCCTGGTGATTCTTGTCTTGTTTTGTTTGAGCTCTCTGAGTTTTGGACAAACAATAATTGAAGGCAAAGTAACAGACGCTGAAACGGGTGATCCAATTCCTTTCGCTAGTGTCTATTTTTTGAATACTTCTAAAGGTGTTCCAACCGATTTTGATGGCTTTTATAAAATTGAAGGTGATGCAGAAACAGATACCCTCGTGGTTTCTTATATCGGTTATGAAACAAAGAAGAAGGTCTATGAAAAAGGGATTTCTCAGATCATTAATTTTCAAGTGAACCCCGAAGCGACTTCTCTGACTGATTTTGTGATCACGGCAGGAAAAGTAGAAAACCCGGCCTTCGAAGTATTAAGAAAGGTGATGGATAACAAAAACATCAATGACAAACGAAGACTAGCCGCATATGAATTCGATAGTTATAATAAGATTGAAATAGATGTAGATAACATTTCTGAAAAGCTGCGTCAGAAAAAGTTCATGCAAAAAATCACAGCTGTTTTAGATTCCATTGAAATTATAGCTGGTGAGGATGGAAAACCTATTTTACCAGTTTTTATTTCTGAATCGCTTTCTAAATTTTACTATCGATCAGATCCAAGATTGTCCAAAGAGGAGGTGCAAAAGACCAAAATAACAGGAATCGGAATGGAAGATGGTAGCCTGATATCTCAAGTAATCGGATCATCCTTTCAGCAGTACAATTTTTATCAAAATAGGATGAACATAGTCGAGAGGGAGTTTGCATCGCCCATTTCAGATGGCTGGAGAATTCTTTATGATTATGAACTTAGTGATTCTGTCTATATCGGAGATGACTTTTGCTATCTCTTAGATTTTAAGCCAAAGAACGATCAGGAATTGGCTTTTGTAGGAAAGATGTGGATCACCAAGGAGAATTACGCTTTAAAACAGATTGATGCCACAGTCCAAAGGTCTGCCAACCTCAACTTTATTGAAAAGATTAAGATTCAACAAGAGTTAGAAAAAACAGAAGTAGGGGCTTGGTTACCAGTGAAATCTAGAGTTTTGATTGATGTGGCTGAGATCACCAATAAGTCTGCAGGATTTCTTTCCAAGTTTTACACTTCCAATAAAAATATCAGAGTTACTGAACCAAGGGACACTAAGTTTTTTGAAAGAGCTATTGAACTTGCAGAAGATGCTAGAGAATTAGATGAGGGATTTTGGGAAGAAAATAGACATGACAAGCTTACCGCTACCGAGGTGAATGTGATCTCTATGATTGATTCACTTAAAAATATTCGAATTGTAAAAACTGGGACGGAGTTGCTAAAAACATTTGCCAGAGGATATGTTGAAGTGGGGCAATTAGACTTAGGTCCGTGGCCCTTTTTAGCTGGTTATAATGATGTTGAAGGCTGGAGATTAAGAATTGGAGGAAGAACAAACGAACACTTCAGTAAAAAATGGCAGTTTAATGGATACACTGCGTATGGTTTTGATGATAAGCAATTCAAGTTTGGTCTCGGAGCAAATTTAATAGCAGACCGAACCAATTGGACAGTCTTTAACCTCAATTATCGTAAGGATGTCGATCAATTTGGAATTCAACCAGATGGATTGATAGACTTGGATGGAGGAACAGCCTTTTTAGCACTTACTCAATTAGGTAATTTGGTAAGGCCATTCAGGTACGAAGGGTATCAATTTGGTGCCTTCAGACAGTTCTCCAGAGCATTTTCCGCTCGCATTCAATTGAATAATAAATTTTATCAGCCTGAATTTGATTTTAGATATAGAACAGATTTAAACCGAAGCGATTCGCCTTTAGCCACAGATTATTCAACTTCAGAAGTAACGCTTAGACTTAAATATGCCCGAGACGAGGCGTACATTATCAATGACAACAGTCGAATAAGTTTGGGAACACTACGTTGGCCTACCTTTCTTCTTTCTGTAACAAAAGGATTCAAAGGGGTAGCAGGAGGAGATTTTGATTATACGAGATTAAGTGTTGGCGTTTCTCAAAGAGTAAAGCTAGGGTTCTGGGGAGTGTCTAACTATCAGATCAATGCAGGCCATACTTTTGAAGACCTACCATATACTATGCTCAATGCACATATTGGTAATGAGCAGTTTGTTTATACGAATATTGCCTTCAATACCATGAACTTCTTTGAGTTCGTAAGTCAGTCTTATGCCTCCCTAAGGTACCAGCATCAATTTGAAGGCTTCATTATGAACAGAATACCTCTAATAAGGAAGCTGAAATGGAGGCTTGTGGGAACTGGGAATGTGTTATTTGGCGGAGTAAGTCAAAGTACATTAAATGTGCAAGCATTGAATGATGAGGATGGAAACCCGCTTCCACAATTCGATGTACTCGAAAGCGGAAGACCATTTGCTGAAGTTGGTTTGGGTGTTGAGAATATTTTTAAAGTGTTTCGAGTAGATTATATCAAACGACTTACTTATCTCGATAGGCAAGGCGCCAACAGTTCTGCCATTAAACTTAGCTTTAACCTTAGTTTATAATCAATTTATTCAGTTAGAGACAAGGCTGTGCAGATTAATATTGCATATTTGCAGCCTAAATAAATTTTAACCAAAGCTGATGGTTTGTAGCATCAGAAACCGATTAAAATGAGTAATCAAGAAATCAAAATCACCTTACCCGATGGCAGTGTAAAAGTGTTCCCTAAAGGATCTACTGCTATGGATGTTGCTTTGAGTATTAGCGAAGGCTTAGCAAGAAATGTATTAGGCGCAAAAGTAGATGGAGAAGTATGGGATGCGACACGTTCCATTAACAAAGATGCTTCATTGAAACTACTCACCTGGAATGATGACGAAGGTAAATCTACCTTTTGGCACTCCTCTGCTCACTTAATGGCTGAAGCCCTAGAGGCACTTTATCCTGGAGTTAAATTAGGAATAGGCCCTTCTATTGAGAATGGCTACTATTATGATGTAGATTTTGGAGACAGAGAGTTCGATGCCAGTGAACTAGAACAGATCGAGAAGAAAATGATCGAACTGGCTAGGGAAAAGAATACCTATGATCGGAAGGATATTTCTAAGTCTGATGCCATAGCTTATTTCACAGAAAAAGGTGACGAGTATAAGTTAGAATTGCTTGAGGGTCTTGATGATGGAACGATAACATTTTATACCCAGGGTAACTTTACGGATTTGTGTAGAGGGCCGCATATACCTAATACAGGGTTTATTAAAGCAATAAAACTGTTAAGTATAGCCGGTGCATACTGGAGAGGAGACGAGAACCGAAAGCAACTCACTCGAATCTATGGAATCACTTTCCCTAAGCAAAAAGAATTAACTGAATACCTACATAACCTGGAGGAAGCTAAAAAGCGCGATCACAGAAAGTTAGGTAAGGAATTGGAGCTATTTACTTTCTCTGAGAAAGTTGGTTTAGGCTTACCGCTTTGGTTACCTAAAGGCACAAGGCTGAGAGAACGTCTTGAAGGTTTCATGAGAAAAGCGCAAGTGAAGGCTGGTTATGAGCCTGTGGTAACCCCACATATCGGTCATAAAAACCTTTACATTACTTCAGGCCATTATGAGAAGTACGGTGCAGACTCATTCAAGCCCATTCAGACACCAAATGAAGGCGAAGAGTTTTTGCTGAAGCCAATGAATTGCCCACACCACTGTGAGATCTACAATTCAAAGCCTAGGTCTTACAAAGATTTGCCTGTTAGATTGGCAGAATTTGGCACCGTTTACCGTTATGAGCAAAGTGGAGAATTACATGGTTTAACCCGTGTAAGAGGTTTTACTCAAGACGATGCTCATATCTTCTGTCGACCGGACCAGGTTAAGGAAGAGTTTAAGAAAGTGATTGATTTAGTGCTTTATGTTTTCACTTCGCTGGGCTTTGACAATTATGTAGCTCAAATAAGCTTGAGAGACCCTAATGATAAAGAAAAATACATAGGAGAAGATCACCTTTGGCAACAGGCCGAAGCAGCCATTCAGGAAGCAGCGGCAGAGAAGGGTTTGAATACCGTCACTGAGCTAGGCGAAGCCGCCTTCTATGGTCCTAAGCTAGACTTTATGGTGAAAGATGCCCTTGGCCGTAAGTGGCAGTTGGGAACAATTCAAGTAGACTATACTCTTCCTGAAAGATTTAAACTAGAATATACAGGTTCGGATAATCAGAAACACAGACCTGTAATGATTCATAGAGCACCTTTTGGTTCGCTTGAGAGGTTTGTGGCTGTTCTTATTGAACATTGTGCTGGAGAATTTCCGCTATGGTTAACGCCAGACCAAGTAGTTATTTTGCCTATTTCTGAGAAATATGCTGACTATGCCCAAGAAGTCTATAGCTTATTGGAGGAAGCTGACATCACCGGATTTATAGATCATCGAGATGAGAAAATTGGTCGAAAAATTCGTGATGCAGAAGTGAAAAAAATACCAATTATGCTTATTGTCGGTGAGAAGGAAGAGGCGGAAAGAGAGGTTTCTGTAAGGAAACATGGTCAAGGTGATCAAGGTAGCATGTCTTTAGAGTCTTTTATCAGTTATTTCGCTGAACAAAAGAAAGCCTCATTAGGTAGTGATAGTAAATAATATCACTTGAACTAGATGTTGATAATTAGAAAAATATACCGATATTTGCAGTCATTTTTAACAAAACAAGGAGGTTACAATCGCTAAAATGAGAAGACGCTATCCACCGAGAGGTAGGGTAGAGGAGCCATACAAGGTCAATGAGAGAATATTGGCATCAGAAATAAGGCTAGTAGGTGAAAATGTAGAGCAAGGGGTTTACCCTACAAAAGAGGCACTACAAATGGCCAAAGACCAAAGTCTGGACCTTGTTGAGATTTCTCCAACAGCGAGCCCACCTGTTTGTAAGGTTATTGATTATTCAAAGTTTAAATACGAGCAGAAGAAGAAGCAGAAAGAAATTAAAGCCAAAGCTTCTAAAACTGTTTTAAAGGAAATTAGATTCGGACCCAATACGGACGATCACGATTTCGAGTTTAAACTGAAGCATGCAGTTAATTTTCTGCAAGAAGGCGCAAAGGTGAAAGCCTATGTACACTTTAAAGGAAGAACGATTGTATATAAGGAAAGAGGAGAAATTCTCCTTCTGAAATTTGCTCAAGCTTTGGAAGAGTATGCTAAAGTAGAGCAGTTGCCAAAAATGGAAGGTAAGAGAATGTTCTTGTTCCTTTCGCCAAAGGCGGCACCAAAAAAGAGTTAGTTAAACTAATATTTATAAAATGCCGAAAGTAAAAACAAAATCTGGAGCTAAAAAACGTTTCAAATTGACTGGAACTGGGAAGATTAAGAGAAAGCACGCTTTCAAAAGTCACATCCTAACCAAGAAAGAGACGAAGCAAAAACGTAACCTTACTCACATTGGCTTGGTTGACAAGACTGATGAGAAGAACGTTAAGCACATGCTCAACATCTAAAAAAACCTTGAAGGTTTATGTTTAACCGGAGATTTGGTAATAAGTATTGAGCGAAAGCTTAGTCGCCAAAAATCAAAAACAACAATAAAATGCCTAGATCAGTAAATTCAGTTGCGTCAAAAGCGCGGAGAAAAAGAGTACTCAAGTTAGCTAAGGGCTATTGGGGAAGAAGAAAGAATGTATGGACTGTGTCAAAGAACGCAGTTGAAAAAGGTCTCACTTATGCATATAGAGACAGAAAAGCAAAAAAGAGAGAATTCAGAAAATTATGGATTCAGAGAATTAATGCCGGAGCTAGAGAGCACGGAATGTCTTATTCTCAATTCATGGGTAAGGTAACTAAATCAGGGATAGAGCTTAACAGAAAAGTTTTAGCCGATTTGGCGATGAATCACCCTGATGCTTTCAAAGCGGTAATAGCAAAGTTGAAGTAATTCAACCTGACAATATTGAGAGCCCCATCTTGAAAAAGTTGGGGCTTTTTACTTTACATACAATTTGGTCGAATGAAGAAATTGAATTTTCACAGAATCATTCTCAATAATCAATAGTGCACTCTCGAGCCAAGAACGATCACTTGGTACAATGCCTTGATTGAAATAAGTGATATGTCCTTGGTTTTTATCGCCTTCAAACTGAATGTCTTTGAATGACCAAACCCTGCCTTTTGTTAGTGGCATTAAGGCCAGCAAGTCATTAACCTCCCACTTCTCTTCATGCTCAAACATGTAGAAGTCTCGGCTTATGTTTTGCTGAAGAAGCAAAGTATCTCCCGTTCCAAGTGCCTGAAAAAAGTTTTGAACCGCTGCGCTAGCAGAAGCTTCATTCAAAGCTTTGTTAGGCTCTGATTTGCTTCCACATCCCGTCATTAGGAACAGGAGCGAGTAAATAAAGAATAGTGCTCTTTTCATGTCAGCTAAAATGCATAAAAAAAGACAGATCATTGTGACCTGTCTTTTGTAGCGAGGACGGGAGTTGAACCCGTGACCTCAGGGTTATGAATCCTGCGCTCTAACCAACTGAGCTACCTCGCCAATTCTTGAGCCGACTGCTATCTTGATAGATTTAAACGAAGTCTTCTCAAAATTGAGGTGCAAAGGTAATTATCTAATGCTAATTTCCATAACCAGTTTGCTAACTTTTTTTGTTTGTCCAAGTGGCAATTAAGTCATATATTACTCACATAGATTTTTTAGCCTATGGGAAAGTTCAAATTCGTTACGGAGTTCGAGATCAATGCATCTCAAAAAATGCTCTATCCTTACCTCAGCTCGGCAAGCGGCCTTGCACAATGGTTTGCTGACGATGTTAATATAAATGAAGATAAGGTCTATATTTTTCTCTGGGACGGAGAAGAACATAGAGCTAAGAAGGTCTCACAAAAAACCAATCATTCTGTAAAGTTTCAGTTTCTTCCTGAACAGGAAGGTGATGAAGAAGACCCTAGCTACATAGAGTTGAAACTAGATGTAAATGATCTTACTCAAACGGTTTTCTTACAGGTTACAGATTATTCTGATTTAGATGACGAGGAGGAGCAACAAGATTTATGGGAAAACTTGGTCCATGCCCTCAAAGAGATAATTGGAGGTTAAAGCAAACCCTATTTGCATTTACTCATGAAAGGCATGATCTTTGATGCCCCAAGGAGACGTTAAAGTGCATGAAGAAAATAGATAAGTTGGTATTTGGGTCTTTCATAGGGCCGTTTTTGCTTACCCTTATTGTAGTTGATTTTATCCTGCTCTTGGTCACCCTCCTTAGGTACTTCGATCAGATTATGGGTAAAGGCCTGAGCTTTGGAACCTTTGCCGAACTCATTACCTATTTCTCCATTTCAAGTTCTCCAGATGCCTTTCCTTTAGCAGTACTTCTGAGTTCCATTATGGCTTTTGGGAATCTTGGTGAGCACTCCGAATTAACAGCTGTTAAAGCCTCAGGGATTTCCTTAGTTAGAACCCTTTTGCCAATATTCATTTTCGTTCTTTTTTTAACAGGCTTCACATATTATTCGAATACTCAATTAGTTCCAAAAACCAACCTAAAGACTTATAGCCTTTTGTGGGACATGCGTACTAAAAAGCCTGCTTTGGATATTAAAGAAGGTGTTTTTTACGATGGTATTCCTGGTTATAGTATTAAAGTGAATCAGAAAATAGGAGATGAGCAATTGAAAAATATTATCATCTACGATCATACTTCAGATAACGCTCAAGGGAATAAGAAAGTAATTTTAGCTGATTCAGGCAGAATGTATTCATTCATGAATCAAAGATATTTGGCACTGGAGCTTTATGATGGCAATCGCTATGAGGAGAACATGAAAGAGACTGCTCAGGATAAAAGGGAAGGAGGTCAATACATTCGTGACAATTTCTCCAAAAGTGTAATCAGATTCGACCTGTCTTCTTTCGATATGGGTGATACGGATGAAAAGCTCTTTAGAAGAAGTAGATTGGTGCAAACCAGAAGTGAGCTAAAGGAAGGAATAGATTCCATGAGACGGGATATTTATTCCAAAGAGGCACAGATTTTCACTCAAGTGAGTAGCAATGGATTTAAATTTCATTTTGTAAAGGATCTTGATGCACCAGATGAGCTTTTAGCCAATAAAGCCTTTTATGATTCCATCTATTTAGCAAAAAAGGATGCAAAAAATGCTCTGCAAGAGCCCGACACTATTCAAGTGAAAACTGTTAATCCTGAAAGTCCAATTAACATGGATAATGTTGAGATTGAATATAATACAAGTGCTGCTGCATTAGATGGTGTAAGAAGAAGAGGACAATCACAGAGTAATTTTGGTGTTCAAAAACAAAAGTCTAGTCCGAAAATAGAGTACAGTGAAGAAGAAATCGATGCAGCTCTTGAGAGGCTGGAAGAGTATTATGTGCAATCAAAAGTATCTAACCCAGATAATTTAAGGATTACATCAGCTATTGGCTATGCTACTAACAATGCCCGTTCTGCCAGAAATATATTGAATAGTAGATTGATTACTCTTGATAATGTACAGAGAGATCAGCGAAAATTTATTGTGACTAAGAATCAGCAAATCTCAAGATCCTTAGCCTGTTTAGTGATGTTCTTAATTGGAGCTCCAATTGGTGCTATTATAAAAAAAGGTGGTTTGGGAGTTCCGGTAATCGTTTCAGTAATATTCTTCTTGATCTATTACGTTTTGAATACTACAGCGGATAAGTGGGGAAAAGAGGGAGTAATGGATCCAGCTATTGCTGTTTGGTTATCTAATGCCATACTTTTACCGGTAGGTTTTTTCTTTTTAAGACAAGCCAGAAACGATGCCCGTTTATTTGAATTAGATGCTTATCTCTTGCTTTGGGAGAAAATAAAAAAGCCATTTCAAAAGAAGAAACAATTAGAGCAAGCCTAGCTTGTTAATATTCAGTTATATATCTACATTTGCGGCTGTTTTATTCATTATTAACATTAATTTAGCTAAGCATGTATTTATCAAGCGAAAAGAAACAAGAACTGTTTGAAAATCATGGTCGGTTAAAGTCTAAAGGTGATACAGGTTCTGCTGAATCACAAATTGCACTTTTTACCTACCGTGTTAATCATTTAACTGATCACCTAAAAGCAAACAAAAAAGACCACTCTTCAAGAATGGGACTTTTAAAGTTAGTAGGTAAAAGAAGAAGATTGTTGGATTATCTATTC
Organism: uncultured Roseivirgaceae bacterium; assembly: GCA_964350505.1. Taxonomy (GTDB): domain Bacteria; phylum Bacteroidota; class Bacteroidia; order Cytophagales; family Cyclobacteriaceae; genus Roseivirga. Next base: position 21,578 of record CAYGKL010000019.1, read on the forward strand.
AATAGAGATATTGAAAGATATAGAGCGATCATCAAAGAATTAGGTCTTAGAAAATAATAAAGTAAAGAAGGGAGTTCTAATGAATTCCCTTTTTTCCTTCTATACAAACGCAGGACGTTTTATCTTCCTGCTTTCTTATTTAAACACTATATATGTCGAAAATCGTAACAAAGTCCATCAAAATGCCCGATGGCGCTGAAATCACAATTGAAACGGGTAAACTCGCAAAACAAGCAGACGGATCAGTAGTAGTTAGAATGGGCGACACTATGTTGCTTGCTACTGTGGTATCTTCAAATGATGCTAAAGAGGATGTAGACTTCCTTCCATTATCTGTAGATTATCAGGAAAAATTCGCTAGCTCAGGAAAAATTCCAGGCGGATTTTTGAAAAGAGAGGGAAGACTCTCAGACCATGAAATTTTGATTAGCCGATTGGTGGATAGAGCACTTCGTCCGCTTTTTCCAGATGATTATCATGCTGATACTCAGGTGATGATCTCAATGATCTCGCATGACGAAAATGTAATGCCAGATTCATTAGCTGCACTTGCAGCTTCAGCGGCTTTAGCTGTGTCAAATATTCCTTTCAATGGCCCGATCTCAGAAGCTCGAGTCATTAAAACTGACGGTGCATTTAAGGTCAACCCAAGTAAGGCAGAGGCTAAACTTGCTGAACTGGATATCATCGTTGCCGCTGATAAGGATAATATAATGATGGTTGAAGGTGAGATGAAAGAAGTTTCTGAAGCAGATCTTCTGGAGGCCATGAAGGTCGCTCACGATGCCATAAAAGTGCAATGTATTGCACAAATTGAATTAGCTCAAGAAGTTGGTTCAACTGAAAAAAGAGAATATAGTCATGAGAAATCAGATCCAGAGCTTTTTGCTAAAATGGAAGCTGAACTTTATGACAAACTATTAGCTGTTGTTTCTAAGCAAACTGCTGATAAATATGTAAGAAGTGCTGATGTTAAGGCGATTAAAGAAGGCTTTATGGCTTCTTTACCAGAGGATCATGAATATAATGGCTTCCTTTTAAGCCAGTATTTCAAGAAGCTACACAAAAAGGCTGCTAGAAACTTTGTCTTAGCAGACAGAAAAAGATTAGATGGTAGAGATTTCACTGAAATCAGGCCAATTAATTGTGAAGTAGATTACTTGCCATCTGCACATGGTTCTGCTGTTTTTACTAGAGGTGAAACTCAGTCACTAACATCTTGTACTTTAGGTACTAAGTTAGATGAGCAAATGATTGATGGTGCTACTGAATCAGGTTACAACAAATTCATCCTTCACTATAACTTCCCTGGTTTTTCAACAGGAGAAGTAAGACCAAATAGAGGTCCTGGTAGAAGAGAAGTTGGTCATGGTAACTTGGCAATGAGAGCGCTTAAGCAAGTATTGCCTTCAGAAGAAATTAATCCATATACAATTCGTTTAGTATCAGATGTTCTTGAGTCTAATGGTTCGTCTTCAATGGCTACCGTTTGTGCAGGCTCATTATCATTGATGGATACAGGAGTTAAGATTTCTGCTCCAGTTTCTGGTATTGCTATGGGAATGATTTCTGATGCTGAAACAGGCAAATATGCAATCCTATCAGATATTTTAGGTGATGAAGATCATTTAGGTGATATGGATTTTAAAGTAACCGGAACGGCAAAAGGAATCACTGCTTGCCAAATGGATATTAAAGTAGACGGCCTTTCTTATCAAGTGCTTGAAGAAGCATTGAATCAAGCAAGAGAAGGCAGGCTTCATATCTTAGATATAATGAATAAAGTAATCTCTGAGCCAAGAGCTGATTATAAACCACATGTTCCAAGAAGTGAGAAATTCTCTATCGATAAGGATCAGATTGGTGCAGTTATTGGACCTGGAGGTAAAGTAATTCAGGAGATCCAGAAAGAAACTGGAGCGACTGTTAACATAGAAGAAGTAGACAACAGGGGAGTTGTAAGTGTATTTGCTGTCAATAAAGAAGCAATGCAAGCAGCTGTAGGTCGAATTAAAGCTATTGTAGCAGTGCCTGATGTAGGTGAAGTATATGAAGGAAAAGTGAAGTCAATCATGCCGTTTGGTGCATTTGTTGAATTCATGCCAGGAAAAGATGGTCTTCTTCATATCTCTGAAATCAAATGGGAACGTTTAGAGAAAATGGATGACGTTCTTGAAGTAGGTGAAGAGATTTCTGTGAAGCTTATCGGTATTGATAAGAAAACTGGTAAATTCAGATTGTCGCGCAAGGTTTTATTGCCTCAGCCTGAAAAGAAGTCTGAACAGAATTAATAACACAGCGTTGATATAACTGGAACCTTTTGTTTTTTATGAATTGTTCCAAAAAGTTTAAGAACAGGAAAATCACTTTATTTGAATGAGACAGCTTAAGATTAGTAAGCAGATAACTAACAGAGAGTCACAATCTCTGGATAAATATTTACAGGAAATTGGTAAGGTTGACCTATTAACGCCAGACGAGGAAGTAACACTTGCTCAGAGAATCCGAGAAGGAGATCAGTTGGCGTTAGAAAAGTTAACTAAAGCCAACCTGAGATTCGTGGTTTCAGTAGCTAAACAATATCAAAATCAAGGTTTATCATTGGGTGATTTAATCAATGAAGGAAACTTAGGTTTGATAAAAGCTGCTCAAAGGTTTGATGAAACTCGTGGTTTCAAATTCATTTCTTACGCAGTTTGGTGGATCAGACAATCTATTCTTCAGGCTTTGGCCGAGCAGTCTAGAATTGTTCGTTTACCATTGAACAGAGTAGGTTCACTGAATAAGATTTCAAAAACCTTTTCCGAATTGGAGCAGAAATTTGAAAGAGAACCTTCACCAGATGAATTGGCAGAAGTTCTTGAAGTGACAACTAGTGAAGTGGTTGACACGATGAAGATTTCTGGCCGTCACGTATCTATGGATGCGCCATTTGTTCAAGGTGAAGAAAACAGCTTATTAGATGTGTTGGAAAACGACATGGAAGAGAAGCCTGATACTGGTTTGATGAATGACTCTTTAAGAAGAGAAGTTCAGAGAGCACTTTCAACTTTGACTCAGCGTGAAGCGGATGTAATTACACTCTACTTTGGCTTGAATGGTGAACATTCAATGACACTTGAAGAAATTGGAGAAAAATTCAATTTAACTCGAGAGCGTGTTAGACAAATTAAAGAGAAGGCTATCAGAAGGTTAAGACATACTTCTAGAAGTAAAGCTCTTAAGCCATACTTGGGTTAGTCTACTTAATGACAATACTAGGAAAAAGGTGCTGCATAGCACCTTTTTTTGTTCCCAATGTATGGAACAATTACTTGGCTTAAAACTGTTAATGGTTTAGTTTTGATAAAATTTGAGAAGGAGATGACGACAGAAAACGTTAAAGTATTAATTATCGGTTCTGGACCTGCTGGATATACAGCTGCAATTTATGCGTCTAGAGCTGGCTTAAACCCAATCCTCTACACTGGAGGAGAACCAGGTGGACAATTAACCACTACCAATGATGTAGAGAATTTCCCCGGATACCCTGATGGTATCAATGGTCCACAAATGATGATTGACCTTCAGAAGCAAGCTGAGCGCTTCGGAACTCAAGTGCGTTATGGTGTTGTCACGAAAGTTGACTTTTCAAGTTACCCTCACAAAGCCTGGGTAGATGATAAGCATGAAATTACTGCTGAGTCCGTAATCATATCGACAGGTGCTAGTGCAAAATATTTGGGTCTTGAATCTGAGAAAACATTTGCCAACAAAGGCGTATCAGCCTGTGCAGTATGTGATGGCTTCTTCTATAGAGGTAAAACAGTAGCAGTAGTGGGAGGTGGAGACACCGCTGCTGAAGAGGCTACCTACTTAGCCAACCTTTGCCCTAAAGTATACCTATTGGTGAGAAGAGACGAAATGCGTGCTTCAACCATTATGCAAGATAGAGTTAAGAATACGCCAAACATCGAAGTACTTTGGTACACTGAGACCGATGAAATTTTAGGCGATGAAACAGGAGTTACAGGAATGCGTGTGGTCAATAACCAAACGGGTGAGAAAAAAACATATGATATCAGTGGTTTCTTTGTAGCCATTGGTCATAAACCTAATACTGACATTTTCAAAGATTACCTCGAAATGGATGATACTGGATACTTAATTGTTCAGCCGGGTTCGTCCAAAACAAATGTCGAAGGAGTTTTTGCTACAGGCGATGCAGCTGATAGAATTTATCGCCAAGCGGTAACAGCAGCAGGCACTGGTTGTATGGGAGCCCTAGATGCTGAGCGATTCCTGACAGAAAAGGAGTTCGCAGTTGAATCACCAAAGGAGATGGCTTAGTCTCCTTTTTTAATTATACCAACCTCTTATGAAACTCGATATATTAGCCTTGGCTGCACATCCTGACGATGTGGAGTTATCTAGTGCCGGAACCTTAATCAAAGCCATTCAGCAAGGTAAAAAGGCTGGTATTATTGATTTTACAAAGGGGGAACTAGGAACACGCGGTACACCTGAGATCAGAATGGAAGAGTCACAAGCTTCAGCTGAAATAATGGGACTCTCTGCCCGTGAAAATTTAGGTTTCAGAGACGGGTTCTTTAAAAATGATGAAGAGCATCAGCTGGAGGTCATTAAAATGATCAGAAAGTACCGACCAGAAATCGTTTTGGCGAATGCCGTAAGTGATAGACATTCAGACCACGGTAGAGCGTCTGAATTGGCTAGAGAAGCTTGTTTCTTATCTGGCTTAGCTATGATCAAGACAGAAGTCAATGGAGAACCTCAGGAAGAATGGAGACCAAAGGCAGTATATCATTATATTCAAAGCATTCCTGTTCAGCCAGATATTATTGTAGACGTTTCATCAGCTTGGGAAAAGAAGATAGAGTCTGTAAAGGCCTTCAAGTCGCAGTTTTATGATCCCAAATCAAATGAGCCTTCAACCTATATTTCATCGCCAGAATTTTGGCAAATGATAGAATCCAGAGGAATTCATTATGGACACGAAATAGGAGTGAAGTATGGTGAAGGATTTACAGTGGAGCGGACCTCTGGAGTAAAAACCATCTTTGATCTGATATAAGCTAATCTCTGTTGAGCTACTATTCTCATGGAGAAAGCCTGCTTATTTTCCAGTTACCGTCCACATCTAGTTGGTAGATCAATCGATCATGAAGTCTATTTTGTCTTCCCTGCCAGAACTCAAATGAAGTAGGTTCAATTTTATAACCACCCCAGAAATCAGGAAGAGGCACTTTTCCTTCTTTGAACTTTTGCTTCATTTCAGCCAATTTCATCTCTAACAATGACCTAGAGCTAATTACTTCACTTTGCTGAGAAACCCAGGCACCCAATTGACTTCCATGAGGTCTACTCAAAAAATAATTCAGTGACTCTTTAGTTGAGATCTTAGTAGCAATACCTTGAATGGCTACTTGACGCTCCATGGGGTACCAAGGGAAAAGTATATTCACTTTATTGTTTCCCTCAATCTGTTGTGCTTTTCGACTTTTGTAATTGGTATAGAAGACTATTCCTTCATCATCTAACGCTTTCATAAGTACAGTGCGCTGAAACGGTTGCCCGGCAGCATCTACTGTACTGAGCACCATTGCATTGGGTTCCAGTAGTTCTCCTGCCTGCGCTTCTTTAAACCATTTTTCAAATTGTTGAAACGGATTTGAGTTTACCGATTCAATGTCTAATGAAGCTTTGGTATATTCCTTTCTTAAATCTGCAATGTTATCTGACATGAATTAATAATTTATAACTAAACAAAATTAAGCGTTAAAGTTTTTCTATTTCGTTAGGCAAAGTAAATATGCATTTATAATTTTCATTCAAATCAAGTCTATGTTAGAATACGATAAAAATATTCCGGACCCCCAGAGAGGCGATTTTTTAATCTCGGAGCCTTTTTTAAATGATCCTAATTTTGAAAGAACCGTAATTCTGGTGTGCGAACATTCAGATGAGGGTACTTTTGGTTTGGTTTTGAATAAGTCTAGTGATCTAACATTGAATGATGTGATGGATGAAGAAATTAACTTTAATGGTTACTTAAATATTGGCGGACCCGTTGAACAAAATACATTACATTTTGTACATAGATTGAAAGATGAAATACCTGGATCAATTGCATTGCAAGATGATTTGAGATGGAGTGGAGATTTTGAACAAATTAAGTTTATGCTCAACTCAGGCTTACTCCAAGAAGATGATATTCAGTTCTTTCTGGGCTACTCAGGTTGGGGAGCAGGTCAGTTAAGAGAGGAGCTAGATAAGCAATCTTGGTTTGTGAGGAGAAAAGCTACTGCCAAAGAAATATTCGACATGGAATCTGATATTCTCTGGAAATCTATTTTGAAGCAAATGGGTGGCAAATACAAGGTGTTTTCAAATTACCCCGCAGACCCGCGGTTGAATTAATAGTTTTACTAAATTTGATTTCGTAACGGTGCGGTGCAAGCCGATAGATCTAAAGATATGAGTGAAGAAAAAAACATGCAGCAGGAAAGTAGCGAGGAGAAAAACTTAACTGACAATAAACCAGAAGAGGGTTCAACAGAACCTACGGATCAGGAAGAAATAACAACCTCAGAAGAAGTAGTCAATCAGCCAGAAGTAGAAACTGAAACAGCTCAAGCTGAAGAAACAGTTGAAGCTATAAATGAGCCAGAGGTACCAGCTGCTGAGGTGAAGGCTGAAGAAGCCGAAGTTGAAGAGAAAACTGAAGCACCTGCTAGTGTTGGAAAAGAAGCTGATCAAGCTGAAGAGCAAGCCGTGGAAGAGACTCCTGCACCTGCCTCCAAAAAAGAAAAATCATTAGAGACTGAAGATGATCTTCACAACGATGATGATGATGAAGATGAAGAAGATCATGAAGAAGAACTTCCAGATTATTCTGAATTCAGTCGCGAGCAGTTGGTAGAGGTGATTGAAGATATTGCCCAGCACTCTACATTTAAGAGAACGGATAAGATTCTTGCTGAGATTGTCCCACTATTTGAAGAGTCAGAACAAAAGTTAAGAGAAGAAGCACATCAAAAATATATAGCAGAAGAGGGAGAGGAAGATAGTTTCGAGTTCAGACACGATGAACTTTTCAATCGCTTCGATGCGAGTCATCGCTTAATTAAAGATCGAAAGCATAATTTCTACAAAGAAAGAGAAGCGAATAAAACCAAAAACCTTGAGCGCAAGGAAGAGTTGCTGAATCAGCTGAGAGAGATGATTGATGGTGAAGAGGCAACGACTAGCTTAAAGCCGATTAAAGATCTTCAGGAAGCTTGGAAACAAGTAGGGCCTGTTCCTGCACAGCAGAATAGAACCCTATGGGCCAATTATAACGCGCTATTAGATCGTTTCTTTAATAACCGTCATATCCTGTTCGAATTAAAGGAACTCGATAGAAAGAAGAATCTAGAGGCCAAAACTGAGCTTTGTGAAAAGGCTGAAGCATTAGATAAGCTAACCAATGTAAAAGATGCCGTTGTTCAATTAAATGAACTGCATGAAGAATACAAGCACATTGGTCCTGTACCAAAAGAGGTGCAAGAAGAACTTTGGCAAAGATTTAAGGCAGCATCTGACGAGATTTATAAAAAGCGTAAAGACTATCTAGAAGATCTCAAAGGCGAGCTGAAAGACAATCTAGTTGTGAAAGAAGCGCTTGTGAAAGAGCTAGTGGAATTTACAGAGTTCAAGTCTGATAGAATTAACGCTTGGAACTCCAAGACCAAGGAAATTCTAGCCATCCAAAAGAAATGGGATGCCGTAGGAGGTGTACCAAAAGAGAAGGCTAAAGAAATCAATAAGGGTTTCTGGGGAAGCTTTAAGAAGTTCTTTGCCAATAAGAACGAATTCTTTAAAACTCTTGAGGGTCAGCGTAAAGAAAACCTTGAGAAAAAAGAGGAGTTGGTGAACGAGGCTATTGCCTTACAAGAAAGCCAAGATTGGGAGCAGACAGCAGAGAAACTAAAGCAGCTACAGCGCAGATGGAAAGATATTGGCCCTGTACCTGAGAAAAAGAGAAACGATGTCTATGAGCGCTTTAAAGCGGCCTGTGATGTGTTCTTCAATAACAGAAGAACACAACTTAATAAGGCTGAAGCTAAGTATCAGGACAATCAAAGGGACAAGGAGCAAATCATAGCTCGCCTTGTAGAACAAGGAAAGGCCAAGGTAGGTACTGAAGAAGAGTTAATGGAGTTAGTTGGTCAATTCAATCAAATTGGCTTTGTACCAAGAAATGCCATTAAATCTATCGAGAGCAAGTTTTCTGCAGCTTTAGAAACCTACGTAGGAGCGCTCGGTCTCGAAGAGAATGAGGCAGAATCATTAATGATTCGTGCCGAAATGAGCGGTTTGCAGAGTGGTCCAGGTGGTAATAGAAGACTTGATAAGAAAGAGGGGACTCTCAGAAGGAAAATTAGCGAACTAGAAGATAATATTGCTTTGTGGAGAAATAACTTAACCTTCTTTGCTGCAAGTAAAACAGCCAACAAACTCAAAGATGAGTTTGAAGAGAAAATTGATAAGGCTGTAGAGGAAGTAAAAGACTTAAAGAAGCAATTAAAAATTATTAGAAGTCTCTGATTATAAGGGGAGTATAAAATAGTTCAAATTTTTGCTTCAAGAGCTTTTGTAATTTTAAAACACGCTTCTATATTTGCACTCGCTTTAGGGCAAACGCCTCCTTAGCTCAGCTGGTAGAGCAACTGACTTGTAATCAGTAGGTCATTGGTTCGATCCCGATAGGAGGCTCAAAAAGGACAATCAGAAATGGTTGTCCTTTTTTCGTTAAATGATGTATACTGACTTGATAAAGTAAGTATCAATCTCTAGGCCATTGCTTTCAAGGCTGCTACAAATTTGTCAAGCTCTTCCGTGGTTGTGTAAACGTTTGGTGTGATTCGGCAGCCGTGAACTCCATTTCCATCGATAGCCACCGTCCAAATCTTGAATTCTTCAAGCAGTCTTTTAGACATTACTGAAGGTTTTATCCCAACGATTCCAACATTGGCAATAGCGCAGGACCTTGTTTTGTCAATAGGGGTATTGAGTACAATGTTTTCAATGCCTCTCACTTGATCTACCCAATAGTTCTGAAGGTATCTCAAGCGTGCCTCCTTCCTTTCAATGCCAATCATGTTGTGGTACTCAATAGCATCTAAAATAGCTAAATCAGTGGCCACTGGGTGCGTCCCAGTATGGTTCAACCTCCTGATCTCGCCAGGCTTGGTTTTTCCTTCAGCCATTAAAGGCCAAATCTTATCGATCTTGTCTTTCTTTACATACAAAAATCCTGCTCCCAAAGGCACACTCATCCACTTATGCAGACTTGTTCCATAGTAGTCGCAATCCAATTCCTTCATGTTGAAGTCTATTTGAGCAAAGGCATGAGCACCATCGACCATTACTTCGACTCCCGCATTATGTGCCATGTCACAGATTTTACGAATGGGCAGAATATGCCCAGTGATATTAATAAGGTGACAAACCATGAGAAGTTTGGTTTTAGGAGTAATGGCCTTTCTATATACTTCAACAATTTCTTCATCGCTCGATGGGTTCATGGGCACATCAATGGCTTTTACCACAATGCCTTGCCTTTCTTCTACCTGACGAAACATATTGAGCATTGCGCCATAATCTTGGTTCGCTACCACAGCCTCATCACCACTCTGCCATGGGAAACCTTGAATAATGGTATCAAGCGATTCTGTGGTGTTTCTGGTAATGATCAATTCATCGGCATCGCATTTGGCAATTTCGGCTAGTGCTGCAACAGACTTGGCTTTATTCTCCCATTGGACGGTGCGCATATAGTATGATGCTTGATAATTGACATCGCGTATATGTTGCAAATACTTTTCAAGGGTAGGCTGGGGGAGCATGGAATAGTATCCATTTTCCAAATTGATATACTCTTGCTTCAGGAGATAGTCTTTTCGGATTTTATCCCAGAAGTCTTCATTCTGAGCAAACTCAGAGGCAGTTTGAGAGGAGTACCTATTGGCTAGTTTTTGAATTTCACTGAAGAATGGAGTAGTAGCCAGTGAGGCTCCCACCATGTTTTTAAGAAAAGTACGCTTGTCCATAGCATCAAATTAGGACAAGAAGTTAGACCAATTTGAAAAACATGACAAGTGAATTCAGGTTTAACCGCACCTTTTTATTGCATCTGATAGTGTATAGGATTTCTCCTAGGGTCGAAAGGGCTAGGAAGTGGCTTTAGGCAAACTTCTCCTTATAATCTGAAATGCTTTTCAGAATGATGTTTTTGGCAGTGTCAGCATCTTGAAAGTCTTCCACCTCAACGGTCTTGTTCTCAAGCTTTTTATAGTCTTCAAAGAAGTTTCTCAGTTCCTTGATAAAATGCCCAGGTAACTCGGAGATGTCGTTGTAGTGCTTTACAGACATATCGCTATTGGCTACAGCAATGATTTTATCATCCATTTCTCCACCATCGAGCATTCTCATTACTCCAATAACTTTAGCATCGACAAGACACATAGGAACAATGGCTATCTGTGAAAGCACAAGAATATCCAGTGGGTCATTATCGTCACAATACGTTTGAGGAATAAACCCATAATTATGAGGGTAGTGCATACTCGAGTAGATTACCCGATCCATTTTTAATAAACCGGTAGCTTTATCCAGTTCATACTTAGCCCTAGTATTCTGAGGAATTTCAATGATTCCATTGACTATGTCAGGAGCATTCTCTCCAACTGGAACCTTATGCCATGGATTATTTTTATCGATCATAGTGCTGTTTTTAAGTTTATCTTTTAGATAAATTAAAGATATCTAATCTTCTGTCTTTCAAGTTTTTAACACTTCCTACATTATGTAGTTCGGTCAGGAGATCAATATCTACATCTGCAATAACGATCATCTCAGTATTAGGTGTGGCTTCTGCCTTAATACCATTGGTTGGGAATTGGAAATCGCAAGGCGTAAAGACCATTGATTGCGCATATTGAATATCCATGTTATGCACATTCGGTAAGTTACCTACGCTACCTGCAATGGCCACATAACACTCATTCTCTATGGCTCTAGCCTGTGCGCAATGCCTCACACGTGAATAACCGTTTTGAGTATCTGTAAGGAAAGGAACGAATAGAATGTCCATGCCTTCGTCAGCTAAAAGTCTTGGTAATTCAGGGAATTCAACATCGTAGCAGATAAGGATGCCTATTTTACCACAGTCTGTATCGAAGGTTTGAAGTTTCGTTCCGCCAGACATTGCCCAAACTTTCTTCTCGTCAGGAGTAGCATGGAGTTTCTCATAGCGGTCTATTTTACCATCTCTTTTGCACAAGTAACCAGCATTGTAGAGTTTGTCGCCAACAACTTCTGGCATACTACCTGCAATGATATTGATGTTATAAGCCACAGCAAGGTTCGAGAACTCTTCTACAATTGCAGGAGTGAATTCAGCCAGCTTTCTGATAGCATCTGATTCACCTAAATGATTGAATTCTGCCATCAATGGTGCATTGAAGAATTCTGGAAACAAAGCAAAATCACTCTTGTAACCACTCAAAGCATCTATGAAGTATTCAGCGTTCCTGAGTAACTCTTTGAGCCCAGAATAAGGTCTCATCTGCCACTGCACAATGCCCAATCGAACAACAGTTTTGGTAATGGCCGCCTCAAGGTTAGGCTTTTCATAGTAAATATTATCCCAACGTAGCTGAACCGCAAACTCATCAGAAGCAGCATCTCCTTGGAGGTAGCCTTTTAAGATAGAAACAGGGTGGAAGTCGTTAGATAATTGGAAGTTAAGCACGGGGTCGTGAATCTCTTTCAAACGAACTTTTTCAATATATTCTTTTGGACTTAGTTTTTCTTTGTGTTCATGGTAATTAGGAATCCTGCCTCCGAAGATAATGCCTCTCAAATTGAGCTTCTCACAAAGATCTTTTCTGTAGTCGTACATACGTCTACCGATGCGCATGCCACGAAATTCCTTTTTAATGAAAACCTCAATACCGTATAGGAGGTCACCATTGTTATTATGTGTATCGAAGGTATAGTTCCCAGTGATTTCCTGAAATGTATGCTGCTCACCGAATTTTTTAGAGTTGACAATGAT
>CAYGKL010000019.1:33780-36722 GCA_964350505.1 uncultured Roseivirgaceae bacterium
AAAAAAAGGCTTCCTATTTTAGGAAACCTTTATGGTGAGCAAAAGGTAAAAATATTACCTTTTTACTCTACTTAATTTATACCCAACTGCGATAAGGAAAGAACTTTCCTCTCCAGCTACAACTGGTGTAATGGTTGCTATTTCTTCACCAACTTTACTAAAGGCTCTTTCATATTTTACATCAAAAAGGAAAGGTCCGATGTCTATACCAATCCCTATTCTAGCGCCTAAAGTTATATCGTTGAATGCATCTAAGGTAGCCGCATCTAAATCTCTTATTTCGGCACTTCCGCCACCTGTAGGTTCAAGTAGAAGCTCTCCTTTTACATTCATCAAGTAAGAAATCATCGGCCCTGCACCAAATCTTAGGGCAGCATCTCCATAGCTTGTTCGATATCCTAAAAGTAATGGAAGTTCAATTGAGTTGAAAGTGAAATCATACTCACCATAATCATAACCACCACCACCAAGTTGGTTACCTAAGTTGGTAATTGACTGACTAAACATTAATTCGGGTTGAAAATAAAAATGATTTACACGCAATTGTAAAAATCCACCAAATGAAAGTGTATAGGCACTGAAAGTGCCACCTTGACTTTCCACTTCCTTTCTATCAATTTCAGAAAAGTTTGTAAATCCGTATTTGGCCCGAAGGCCAAGATCTATTTCTGTATCATATTGTGCAAAAGCTGAACTTCCCAATGACATTAAGCCAATGTAAAAAGCAATGCTAACTATGTATTTCATAATAATTTTGAAGAGTTGTTATGTTGGATAATTTTAAATTAAATTTCAATTTAATGTTAGGCTTTACCTCTTTTCTTTTTGTATTCAGGAACGTCCCATCTTTGTCTCATAAAGATGTTAATTTCCTGAGGCGCTGTTTCATCCCCACCAAAGTATGGCCATAGTTGATAGTATCCACCTTTATTGCACACGAGATCACTTCTAGACATTCGAGTGTTTTTGTTATTCACATCTTGTATTTCTAATTCATACCTATCACTAAATAAATAGATACTGTATCTATAAGGTTTATTTAATTCTACAGATCCAATTTCTTCCCATTGTATTTTACCGTCTAAATGTTGGTATGCGAATATCTGTAACTCCTGATTGAACCACCTCCAACCAAACCTTATAGAGTTTTCTTCATGATTACTATTGCACTCAGCAAAACCAAAGAGTTTGTTGATATCTGCTTGATTATTCGGGTCGACCGTTTCATAGATAGCTGACTCATCAAAAATGATCTCATAACTTAACCACTCATGTTCTAGTTCTGATAAGGTATGGTTAGAACTATGTTTGCCTTCTGGTATTGTAAATGTTCTGAATGGAACGGTATCTTCAAAATTTTCACACGCAATGAAAATTGAAAGAATGACAATTATTGAAATCCCTGTTGCGAATATCCTTTTCATTGATCGGACCTTTTAAAGGTGTAAAACATTCCAAAGCCTAATGATGGCTCCTCGGACCTAGAACCTAGCATTGTAAAAGCACTTATTCGCTCAGTAAAGTTGTAATTGAACATGAGGGAAGGTACGACAACAACAAAACGTTCGTTTTCCAGCCCTCCTCTCAAAAGAATTCCCATTCCTAATCTCTTCTCTTGTAAAAGTTGATAAGACAAATACACTGCTTTGAAATTTAAATTCTCATTAAAGCGAGAGTCAAACTTTCTTGTTCTTGTTTCATAGGATACACCAGCTTTAAATTTGGGCCCGAAGCCCACACCTGCATATCCGCCAATTAAAGTGCCAGCTACTGTCCATTCAGATATTACTCCAATCTGAGGATTAATTTGTGCTTCTGACTTCTGACAAAGGGCTAGCGCAATCATGGACAACACTAGTAATGCTTTTTTGTATCTCATTATTTACTGTAAATGGGCAGGCGTTTTGTTAAAAATTTCAATGTTTGCTGGTAGGCGTCTTCTGTTGGCCAAAATGATTCCTTCGATTGAGTCCAAACCATTTCTCCTTTATCGTTATAAAGTGTCATGTCTACATTAGTTTGGAATTGAAGCTGAGTAGTTGATGCGCTCGAGCTGCTACCAAATATTTTGTTCTTACTATCATTTTGCTTCAATTGAACTGAACTTGAGTTGTAAGTGGTTGCACCCTGCTGGTTTACTGTAAGTGTAGACTGAATGATGTATTCAACTGCAAGAAGATTGGCAATTTCCGGCATGGTAAATTGAATGAAGTTTTCATCATTTATTCCTGCCTTTGCCAGAATGGCGTTGGTTTCTACAGTAGGTTGAATTTTCATGATGCCTACATGATTGCTCATAACGGCAACTAATTCTTGTTGAACCTTTCGTTCCATGGCATCATTTTTCTTTTGTTCACCATCACGAATGTAAGTGAAGGGTAATACTGCCACTTTATTATGATGGTCTACCAATTCTGCATTTTGGGATGCAGTTGTTGGTATTTCATTAAACACCTCGATTCTACCACTGGCAAATTCGATTTTACTAATTTCCGACTTTTTGAGAGTGTATTTGAGTGTTTCACCTGCATGGATGAAATCAACGGTTTCATCTGTCAAACCAACGACTTGGCCAGACTTATTTTCTCCGCTTAACATTAATATATGATCTGTCCTGTCTTGCGAGTAGACTAAAAAATGGATTAAAATGAAGGCATTGGTAAGAATAAGGCGCATACTTTAGTTCAAATTTTCACGCTTAAAGATAAAAACTATAAAAGTATGTTACCGCTTAACTTTCAGATTAATATTTAATTTAATGTATTGATAATCAATGGCTTGTAAATTAATGAGAGTTATTTTGAAAATCAATATGTCATAAAAAATGTTATTTTATTTGAACTCTGATTTTAATGTCTTTTTAATAAAGTTTGCAGAATAGCCTACCTTCTTAACCACTTCATGAACAGGGGTATTATTAGAAAGCATTTCTGCAGCGATTT
>CAYGKL010000020.1:0-19291 GCA_964350505.1 uncultured Roseivirgaceae bacterium
GTATCAAGCAGGTTTCTTTCGATCAGATGTTGGGGCAACTGCAAATACAACAACGTGAGTTGGAGCTTTCGGAGAGAAGGGTGAAAACTCGCGAAAAGGAATTGGAGGAATTAACCGAGCAATATGCCCAATTGAAATCCCATCTGGAAGGCCAAGAGAAGAAAATTCTGAATGAGGCGAAGCAAAAAGCGAATACCATCGTTAAGGATGCCAATAAAGAGATAGAGCGAGTGATTCGCGAAATCAAGGAGAAGAAAGCCGAAAAAGAGGCTGTCAAAAAGCAACGCGATAAGCTAGATATGCTCAAGAAAGAAACGACTGTTGTTCAAGAATTTGAGAAAAATTCTACTGTCAGTGATGAAATTAAGATTGGTGATTTTGTTCAATTAAAAGGGCAGGATACAGTGGGACAAGTGGTGAACTTAAAAGGTAAGGATGCTGAGTTAAGCATTGGGTCTCTGACCTCTTTTGTGAAACTCAATCGCTTAGAGAAGGTCACCCGAAAGTCCTACAAAGAGCAAGGTAAGCCCAAAAGTTTTTCTGGCTATGACTATGCTGGTAAGCAGGCCAACTTTAACAGTAAGATAGACCTAAGAGGTATGCGTGCTGAGGAGATTATTCCAATGTTAGGCTCTTGGTTAGATGAAGCCATTTTGCTTGGCATTAAAGACCTGCAAATTGTTCATGGAAAAGGTAATGGGGTGCTTAGACAAGTAACCCGCGAACTTTTAAAATCCTACAAGGAGATCAAAACCGTACGCGATGAACATGCAGATAGAGGAGGAGCTGGAGTGACACTGGTGACTTTGTAAATTAGATGATTTGATAGTGAGACTTCTAAAGACTTTTCTCTTAATTCTATGCTTATTAATGATTGGTTTGAGTGCTGGCTATTCGCAGAAAAGCAACATTCTATCCAATAGTGAGTATGATAATATGAAATTGAATGGGACAAGAAAACTTACGGATTTTGAATCTTCCAATGATTACGACCAACTTTTATCAGATGTAAATTTGTTTCAGTCATTAGGAAAAAGCTGTTCTAATGACCCTATTACTGGAAGAACCTGCCGATATGTGAGTCAATCGCTACATATAATTACTGCCAATGGAGAATTATCAAGTTTTAATTTTCTAGACGCTTCAAATTACATTTCCTTTAACGGGGTGAATATAACTGTAGGGTCTCCTAAAACAATTTTGCAAGGATTGTTCCCGAATGCATATGGTAATGAGAAGATTATTGAAGATGATGATGGTCAGAATAGGAGTGCATTAGTTTTTCTTATTGGAAGCACTGACTCCATAGCCTCGTTAATATTTATATTTGATAGTAATAACAATATTTACAAAATCGAACGATTTAACTGGTTGTAACTATTATTAAAAAAGCCTTCCTGAGTAAACAGGAAGGCTTTTTCTTTAAATTCAACAGTGGGCGACATTCCCGATACCAATACTGACTATTATGAAGGGGGAGATTCTTATGAATGGCCTGAAATAGATAATGATTGTACATATTATTGGATTGAAGTTGATGACAGTAAAGTGGTACCTTCAGAATATCCTTGTCCTCCTGGTTTCGTGTGTGGTGATGTTGAGGCTACACATTCCATTTTAGTTAAGGACTGTGGTGGAATAACATTTCATACAGAACGTGCCGGTACTGCAAATTGCCCGAATGAAGGAGGTGAAGTTGTTGTTTTAAACCCAAATAAGCCTTGTCCTGGGGATCCTGTTCCTTACCCTAGAATAGCATCACAAGATCCTGATGCTTCTGGTCTATTTGGAGGTGTATTTTCAGATCAATACAGAACCTACGATGGAGTAAAAAAGAAAATTCATGCAGGGACTGATATTAAGACTTATCAAAATCAACCAATTTTTTCAATGTTCAATGGAAGAGTTACCTGGATTTCAGATGGATTGGGTGATTTAGGTAACTATGTTCAAATTACAACTAAATTGAACGGAACCGAATGCACTATTTTATATGGTCATTTAGGAACAGGAGGTTTGCCAAATCTTGGAGATGAGGTAAGAGCAGGTGACCTTATAGGATATTCCGATAAAAACTCTGAGAATTTGGCTGTAGCTATGGAGGAGGGTGCAGAGCAACATGTTCATATTGAAAAGTGGGTTGGACCATATGTTTGGAATAAAAATTACCCTCATAATCTATCGTTATCTCGTCCCAACCACGTGGACCCATTAGATTATTTTGCAACAGAGTTCGATCAAAATTTAAACCCTATAAATGATTGTTATGTCAGTACTAACTAGATTAACCGTTTTCTTAATATTATATATTTTTAATTGTGACATATCATTTGGGCAACAAACAAATGTAATAGCCTTGAATGATTATGAAAATATGAAGTTGAATAGTAATAAACCATTAATTGATTTAGATTATGCAGAGGATTATGATCAATTATTAAGTGAAATAAACCTACTCTCTTCACTGGGTAAGAGCTGTTCTAATGATCCTGTAACAGGGAAAACTTGCCGATATTCAAGCCAATCTTTGTATATCCAAGTTTCAAATGGCCAACTTTCTCTTTTTGACCTACTAGATTCTTCAAACTATATTTCTTACAACGGAGTGAATATTAGTGTGGGGGACTCGAAAACGGTGCTACAAAATCTGTTTCCGAATGCTTATGGCAATGAAAAGGTAGTTAAAGGACAAAATGGTCAAAATCGAAATGCCTTGATAATGAAGATAGGGGACTCTTCATCTATTTCGTCCATCAGGTTTATTTTCGATACTAATAACCAAATAGAGCAGATAAGAATTTTCTATTGGCTTGGTTGAATAGTTATGCTTCGTCAAATTAAACAGACATCCTTATTTCTACTATTAATTGCAAATAGTTTATTTAGCCAAGTTAATATAATTCCTGCTTCAGAATTTGATCAATATAAATTGGACAGCAGTGTATCATTAAGTGGTTTTCTTATTTGTGATGATTATGATGCTCTAATTATTAATGCAGGATTGAATTCAGAACTCGTTAAGAACTGTCAAACAGAAATGTTTGGTACAAGTTGTACTTACAGCGGGACTTCAATAAAGATGGCAACCTTTCAGGATGAATTGATTTACCTTTATCTAAAAGATTCTAGTCATCATATTTCTATAAATAATACAACAGTGAAAGTAGGCGATTCAATCAATGTGCTGCAGAATCTTTATCCTAATGCGTTTGGTAACCAAGAAATTATGAGAGTAGGTTATGAAGACGCTGAAAAAAATGGATTGAGGTTTTCAATTGGGAATAAAGATTCAATTACAAGTTTGATTTTTCTTTTCGACTCCAATAATAAAATTTATTCGATACAAGTCTATCAACAGCTAGTTTGATCTGAAATAAATCTTGTCAAGAAAAATAAAAAAGCCTTCCTGATCACTCAAGAAGGCTTTTCGTTTCAAATTTCGTTTTTCTACTGCTCTTCAAGTGTGAAAATGTAGGTACCGCTTGCGCCAGCTCTTACTCCTCCATTCGATGCATAATTCACCGTCATAGTGAGCACAGAAGGATCCACTGATGTGTTAAGCGAGAGATTATAAACGTTATCTCCTCCATCGAAGGTGATTTGGTTAATATTAGTGCCAACAAAATCCCAAGTACCTGTAGCGGCTAAAAAGGGATCTCCATCCACGCTCGTGTAAGTTTTGCTTACAGAGTTAGCTCTAAATGTAACTGCAAAGTTATCTAGGCCATTGGCAGGTGCACCATCAAAAGTTACAGAAGTGGCTAACCAAGTTACACCTGAAGAGGTTCCAGCTAAGTCTACGAGTCTCTGTTCTTCTTCAGTTAATTGTGGTGTGTCGTCCCCACTACCTCCGCAAGAGGAGAAAATGGAAAGGCTAATTAGACTCAGAATGAAGAAGTAGCTTTTAATTCTTTTCATATTTGTTATTTGTATTGTCAATAATAGCGAGTTTTTTAGGAAAAACCCATATTAGCTTTTGGCCTTTTGATATTTAAACTCCGGGATGTGAATATTGTCCTTACAAAAGTCGAACTCATGCTTTTGATTAGAACTCACCAATACCAATTTGTTATCTACAATTGACTGAACGGCATTTCTGTACCATTCAATTCCTTGTTCGTCTAAGTTGGTTGTCGGTTCATCAAGAAGACAGACTTCGCTTTGAGAGTAAAAACAAAGCCCTAATTTAAGTCTTTGCTTCATGCCTGAGGAAAAGTATTTAATCTGTTTTCCTTGTTCCGCTAGTAGGTACACTAACTCCAGAAAGTCATTTATGGATAACCCTGTTTTCAGCTTTTTAAATTTGAAATGAAAGTCCAGGAATTCTGAGAGAGTAAACTCTTCTATCAACTCCAAATAAGGAGTGGAAATATCGAAATATTGATAAAAATTTTCCGGTTTAATCTCTTGATCATCAATGTGATACTGAATAGTTCCTTCTGTCAAAGGCATAAAACCACTCAGAACTTGAATAAAAGTAGATTTACCGCTTCCATTTCCTCCTGTAATTGAACAAGGCTTTCCTGTTTCAAAACTTTTGGAAAGATTTCTGAAAATCCATTCGCGGTTAAATTTCTTACCTAAGTCGTTAACCGTGATTTTCATTTTACTTTGCTGAATAGCCTTTCATTACTCCTCGATCTGAATTTCTAAAGAAATTGATGATTTCATCTCTTTCTTTGGATGGAGTCATTTCTAGCTCCACCAAATCTAAAGCTTTTGAATTGTTAAGTCCTTTTAGAAAGATGAAGCGATAGATTTCCTGAATCTCAGCGATTTTGTCATTTGAAAAACCACGTCTTCTGAGTCCGATAGAGTTGATACCTGCATAGCTTAATGGCTCTCTACCTGCTTTTGTAAACGGAGGTACATCTTTTCTTACCAAAGAGCCACCCGATACCATGGTGTGTGCACCAATATTGACGAATTGATGAACCGCTGCTGCTCCACCAACAATCGCCCAATCATCGATGCTCACATGCCCGGCAAGTTGTACAGCATTAACCAAGATGCAATTATCTCCTATGGTGCAGTCGTGGGCCACGTGAGTATATGCCATAATGAGACAATTTTCACCAATAACAGTTTTGTAAGTGGCATCAGTACCTCTGTTGAGGGTTACACACTCACGGATAACTGTGTTATCTCCAATTTGCAGAATGGTGTCTTCTCCTCCAAATTTTAAATCTTGAGGAATGGCAGAGACAACGGCACCTGGGAATATTTTTACATTCTTGCCAATTCGTGCACCTTCCATGATGGTTACATTGGAGCCAATCCATGTTCCTTCGTCAATGGTTACGTTTTTGCTAATACTAACAAAAGGTTCGATCACCACATTGCGAGCAATTTTTGCTTCGGGGTGTATATATGCTAATGGTTGGTTCATGGATTTTTTACGATTCTAGCGGTCATTGCGGCTTCACAAACTAAGGTATTACCTACATAGGCATAACCATTCATTTGTGCGATTCCTCTTTTAATGGGGGCTGTTAGCTCACATTTGAACTTAATAGTGTCTCCCGGAATAACCATTTTTCTGAATTTACATTTGTCGATGCCTAAGAAGTACGGTGTGTAATTCTCTGGGTCTGGTACGGTATTTAAAACAAGAATACCACCAATTTGAGCCATTGCTTCAATTTGTAGAACCCCTGGCATTACAGGGTTTCCTGGGAAATGACCAGTGAAGAAAGGTTCGTTCATCGTTACATTCTTAATACCTGCAACGGTGGTTTCATCTAAGTGAATAATCTTGTCTATCAATAGAAATGGATATCTGTGCGGCAGAATCTGCATAATCTGATTGATATCCATTACCGGCTCAATTGTCGGGTCATATTGCGGAGCCGATGTTTTATTAGCCAACATGTGCTTTTTTAATTTTTTAGCAAAAGCCACATTCGCTGCATGGCCTGGACGAGCTGCTAAAATCTGTGCTTTGATTGGGCGGCCTACTAAAGCCAAATCACCTACGACATCCAAAAGCTTATGACGGGCAGGTTCGTTTCTATGTCTTAATTCAACATTATTAAGAATACCTTCTTTTTTCACCTCAACCTTTGGCTTACCAAAGAGACCAGCTAGATAATCTAGTTCTTCATCTTTTACCACACGATCTACTACCACAATGGCATTGTTTAAGTCGCCACCTCTTATGAGGTTATTCTTGTAGAGCATTTCCAACTCATGAAGAAAGCAGAAAGTTCTGCTCGATGCGATGTCTTTTTTGAAATCTTGAATATTGTTAAGAGAAGCATGTTGACTTCCCAAGACAGGAGAGTTGTAGTCGACCATTACAGTTACTCTGAAATCGTCTAAAGGAAGAGCGGCAATTTCAACATCTCTTTCATCATCGCGATACATGATGCTTTCAGTAATTTCTAAGAAGTTACGAAGTGCATTCTGTTCTTGTGTTCCAACCGTTTCGATAGCATCGATAAACATTCTAGAACTGCCATCCATTATTGGTGGCTCTGGCCCGTCTATTTGAATCAACACATTGTCAATCTCTAAGCCAACAAGTGCAGCAAGAGTATGTTCAACGGTGTTTATTCTAGCTCCATTATGCTCAATAGTTGTGCCTCTAGAGAGATCAACCACGTAGTCTACATCAGCATCAACAATTGGTTGATCTGGTAGATCTATTCTTTGAAACTTAATCCCATGATTTGGGGGGGCTGGAACGAAAGTCATATTGGCTGTAACACCAGTGTGTAAACCGACTCCGGATACCGTAACTGACTTTTTAATAGTATGCTGCTTGGTCTTCATGATTTCTGCGAAAATGCCGCAAATTTATAACTTTTTTTCCAGTTCCTTAACCCTGTCCATTAGTTTGGGTAGGTTCCTTAATATGATACTTGACCTTAGGAAATCTCTGTGTTCCATTATTGGTGATCCAAACCACACTTTACCTTCTTCGGTAATTGTTTTTGGAACACCAGCTTGCGGCCCAATTATGGTTTTATTAGCCATATTCAAATGGCCTGTTATTCCTGCTTGTCCACCAATTTGACAGTTTTCGCCAATTTTCGCACTGCCTGATAAACCTGCCTGCGAAGCAATGGCCGTATTTTTCCCTACTTCAACATTGTGAGCAATCTGAACAAGGTTGTCAATTTTTACCCCAGATCGAATAATAGTGGAGCCCATTGTAGCACAATCAATTGTTGTATTAGCACCAATGTCTACATGATCCTCAATGATCACATTGCCGGTCTGAGGAATCGATTTATAAGTGCCGTCAGTCTGAGGAGCAAAACCAAAGCCATCGCTACCTACTACCACACCTGCATGTAAAACACAATTTGAACCAACTTTGCAGTTGGCATAAATCTTAACCCCAGAGTGGATAATCGTGTTCTCTCCAACTTCAACGCCATCGCCTAAATACACATTAGGGTAAATTTTAGAGTTATTACCCACTTTGGCATCTTCTCCTAAGTATGAAAAGGCACCCAGATAAACATGTTCTCCATAGTGGGCAGTTTCATGTTGAAATGAAGGCTGCTCAATGCCAGTTTTCACTTTGGCAGTAAGCTTCTGATACTCTTCAAGTAGTTTGGCAAATGCTGAATAAGGGTCTTCAACCTTAATTAAAGATGCTTTAACCTCTTTTTCTGGCTCAAAGTCTGACTTAACAATAACAGCCGTAGCTTTTGTAGTGTAGATGTACGGAAGGTATTTTGGATTGGCTAGAAAAGCAATACTGCCTTCAGTTGCTTCTTCAATTTTCTCAAGCCGGTTAACCTTGACTGCTCCATCGCCCTCTACTTTGCCTCCAATAAGAAGGGCAACCTGTTCAATTGCTATTTCCATTTGCTATAATTCTGAAAGTCACAAATTTATGTCTTTTGGCCAGCATCGATAGTACTTACGTACTATTTTGCTCATTGCCTTAATATTTGGTAAGTCTGCTGCTTCAACTACATCTCTTACTTCACCATTCTTTGAAAGAATCATAATCTTTTGATCGTTCGCCAAATAGGCACTATTAGTCACCTGACCAGTAGAAAAGAAGTATTTCACCTCTTTTGATGAGAGTTGATAAGCTTCCGCTATTTTTTTCTGGATTTCCTCCTTTTCCTCCTTCGAGGTTGGTTCAGCACTGAATTGTATTCTAAATAATTCCCTGTTCAATAACATTTGACAGAGTTTTGATAGAATAGGGTCTTCATGTTTGGCCCAAATTTTTATGGCTCCCCAAAGGTCGTAATCATCTAGCTCTAGAAAGGCTTCTAAAATAGTTGGATCTTCAGCAAAATGCTCTATGCCAACTTCTCGCTCGAAGAATAACCTCAGCCCATCACTCATAAAGAGTGGTGTTTGATGTTTTCGAGTAAGTTTTTTTGCCCGGTTGATAATAGAGAGTAGCATTTTTTCAGCACTTACTCCTGCTTTGTGAAGGTAAACCTGCCAGTACATCAATCTTCTGGCGCTCAGGAAATTTTCAATGCTGTAAATTCCTTTTTCCTCCACCACCAACTGACCATCTTTTACATCTAGCATCTTGATGATTCTGTCTGCGCCAATGGTACCTTCAGAAACACCCGTAAAAAAGCTATCTCGTTTTAAGTAGTCCAGTCTGTCTATGTCTAGTTGGCTAGAAACCAATTGGTGTAGGAAGGGCTTTGTACAATTACCATTGAAAATATCGAGTGCTAAACTGAGCGCTCCGTCAAATTCTTTGTTTAAGCGAGAGATGATCATTCGACTCAAATGCTCATGCGGAATATTTTCTAGTAAGGTAAATTCTAACGCATGAGAGAAAGGACCATGGCCAATATCATGGAGTAGAATAGCGCCCAAAGCGCCTTCATATTCATCCTCAGTGATCTCAACACCCTTGGTCCTTAGGTTATCTAAGGTGATGGACATCAAGTGCATGGCGCCTAAAGCATGATGAAAACGCGTGTGATGCGCCCCCGGATAAACCAACTCGGCTAATCCCATCTGCTTGATCCTCCTGAGCCTTTGGAAATATGGGTGATTGATGATGTCGAAAATCAGCTCACTTCTGATGGTGATGAACCCGTAGACGGGATCATTGATAATCTTCCTTTTGTTCAAGTTTTATGCTTTTATTCTCTTAAATTCGAGCTTCTTCTCAATTTCGATTCATGCAAAGATATAACATTTTATGGGCTGACGATGAGATCGATCTGCTGAAACCGCACATCCTTTTTCTGAATGACAGAGGTTATGATGTGACTCCGGTGACTAGCGGGGCCGATGCCATTGATGCAGTAGACAAAAAGCCTTACGATATTGTTTTTTTGGATGAGAATATGCCAGGTATGACTGGACTTGAAACGCTCAGTTATATAAAAGGAAGTCGACCGTCATTGCCAGTGGTAATGATTACCAAAAATGAGGAGGAACATATTATGGAGGAGGCCATTGGTTCTAAAATTGCCGATTACCTTATTAAGCCATTGAATCCCAATCAGATCCTTATCTCTGTTAAAAAAATACTGGATAATAAAAGATTAGTGAGCGAGCGAACTAATTCGCATTATCAGCAAGATTTCCGGAACATTAGCATGATGGTAAATGATCGCATGAATCATTTAGAGTGGGCGGAGATTTATAAGAAACTGGTCTATTGGGAATTAGAGATTGATGGGACTGAGAACAAAAGCATGGCTGAAGTACTTGAGATGCAAAAGGTAGAGGCCAATGCTAACTTCGCTAAGTTTATTGAAGACAATTATGCCGATTGGCTGAACGATCCAAATATTGAGCGTCCCGTTTTGTCTCATCAACTTTTGAGTAAAAAAGTGTTTCCAACGCTCACTGATGAGCCTTCCTTCTTCATATTGATTGATAACCTCAGGTTCGATCAGTGGAAAGTGATTGAGACTGAAATCATGGACCACTTCAATTTGGTGGAGGAATCCGTTTATTATTCCATACTACCAACCACAACCGCATACGCTCGTAACGCTATTTTCTCTGGGGAGCTTCCTCTGGAGATGAGTAAGAAATACCCTCAATTATGGGTAACAGATGACGATGAAGAGGAAGGTAAGAACAACCATGAAGAGGATTTTCTCAAAGAAAACCTGAAGAAACATCGCCTCAATATTAAGAGCAGTTACCATAAAGTTATACATGCTAATCAGGGCAAGCAATTGAATGACAACTTCAATAACCTGCTCAATAATCAGCTGAATGTAGTGGTTTATAATTTCGTGGATATGCTTTCGCATGCGAGAACAGACATTCGCATGATCAAAGAATTGGCGGCAGATGAGTCGGCTTACCGCTCACTTACCCGTTCATGGTTCTTGCACTCACCACTTTTCGAATTGCTCAAAATGATTGCTGCAAAAGGACTAAAGGTGATGATTACAACAGATCATGGTACCTACAGAGTGAAGAAGCCTTTTAAGATTGCAGGTGATAGAAATGTGAATACGAACTTGCGTTATAAGCAGGGTAAAAACTTAGGTTATCATGGAACCAATGGCATTTTTGAAGTCAGAAAACCCGATGATCTGCATTTACCCAAACCCAATGTTTCTACCTCCTACGTTTTTGCAACAGAAGATACTTTCTTTGCTTACCCGAATAATTACAACCATTATGTGAAGTATTATCGAGATACTTTTCAGCATGGGGGGGTCTCATTAGAGGAGGTAATTATTCCTTTTATTTCATTAAATTCGAAAAGGGCTTAAGGTTTCTTGCATGCTAATTCGTGTGAACACTAAAGATGAACTCAGGGACGCAGCTCAACAAATGATTGAGTTTGCCAAAGGGGAATTAATATGGGTGCTGAATGGAGGAATGGGTGCTGGAAAAACCACGCTTTCTAAAGCTATCTGTGCCGAAATGGGAGTGATGGACATTGTGCAAAGCCCCACATTTTCTATAGTGAATGAATACTTGACCTTAGATGAAGAAGTGATTTATCACTTCGATTTTTATAGATTAGAACATCCTGAAGAAGCTTTAGCAATTGGAATTGAGGAGTACTTCGATTCAGGAAATATGTGTTTGATAGAGTGGCCACAGAAAATCGGAAGCTTATTGCCCGAAGAACATTTAGCCATAGACATTGAAGACTTAGGTAATGAACAACGAGAATTTACTTTGATACATCATGGCAAAAGATAAATCTGGATTTGCAGCTCTGGCCAAAGAAGGTAGCCTATATCCGCAGGAACAATTAATGAAGGTTAAATCTGGCAACAAGAACCTGCTCATCTCTGTGCCGAAAGAAGTTTCCTATCAGGAAAACCGAGTAAGTCTTACACCAGCTGCGGTTGGTATTTTGGTAGCCAATGGCCATCAGGTGCAGGTAGAGCAAGGGGCCGGAGAATCAGCCTTTTTTGCAGATAATGAGTACTCAGAAAATGGAGCCCAGATTGTCTATTCTAAAAAAGAGGCTTTTGAAGCCAACTTAATCGTAAAAGTTGAGCCTCCTACAAAAAGTGAAATCGATTTAATGAAGCCGGGCTCCACAGTTTTCTCTGCCATGCAATTGGCTAATACCACTGAAGAGTACTATGATGCACTCAATAAGAAGAAAATAACTGCTTTAGGTTTCGAATTGCTTCAAGATAAAGCGAATGGTTTACCAATTGTGAATGCTATGAGCGAATTAGCAGGGAGCCTTGTTATACCTATTGCAGTGGAGTATTTGAGTAATACGAATGGGGGCAAAGGAATAATTCTTGGCGGGATCACCGGAGTGCCACCAACCAGAGTGCTTATTCTGGGTGCAGGTACTGTGGCTGAATATGCAGCCAGAGCCGCTTTGGGACTTGGTGCGGAAGTTAGAATATTCGATAACGAGATTTATAAGCTCAGAAGAATTAAGCATAAGTTGTCCAACCAAGCATTTACCGCTGTGATAGATAGTGCCACGCTAGCGCAGTCTTTGGTTTCTGCTGATGTGGTGATAGGAGCGTTGCGTGCAGAAAAGGGGAGAGCCAGGTGCGTTGTGACCGAAGAAATGGTGGCCAGTATGAAACCAGGTTCTGTCATCATCGATGTATCTATAGATCAAGGAGGTTGCATTGAAACTTCAGAAACCACTACGCATGATCAGCCGACTTTTAGAAAATATGATGTGATTCACTATTGTGTGCCAAACATCGCCTCGAGAGCTGCAAGAACAGCCACTACTGCACTGAGTAATATCTTAACTCCTGTGCTTTTGAAATTGGCCGATACTGGGGGTATTGACGAAATGATGTATAGTTACAACTGGTTTAGCAAAGGAATATATGCATACAAGGGTTGTACTACCAACCTTGAGTTATCAAAACGATTTAACCTGCCCTATAAAGATTTAAGCTTGCTTATGGCTGCTAGGTTCTAATGACTGATCAGGTCGTTGCTGATTGCTAGAAACAGCTCTTTAGCCATGGAACTGTTCTGGCTCTCTGTTTCTAGTTGTTTGAATTCAGAGACCCCGGAGTAATTTTCTAAATCTTTATTGTCAACAGATTTGAAAGCCATGGTCCATTTCGAGAATACCCTCTGTTCGGCTTCTTGCATATGCAGCAATAGAAAATCTCTATGCCTAGAATCCTTCTTTATTTTTTCATACAAATCGAGGACTACTTGAAATTCACCCTCTAGCATTTGTAAAAACTGCCCTTCGTGATACAATAAACAGCCTGTTAGGCCATTTTCATTATTGTATGTATGCGACCAATCAAGGATATTCTTCAGGTCATCGTCTGTAAAATCGAACCTTGCAGTGCTTCTATAAATTATTTCGTAAAGCATGAATAATCGTTATCAGGGAGGAAGATATAAAAAATGAATTATGTGGAAAAGAAATGATTATTTATTGGAGTCTATGGTACCTAATATTTCTTAACTAGAGTGCTTTATCATTAAAAAAATGAGTTACTCAAATGATTAAATGTGTATATGGCCTAATGTCATTTATAGCTAAATAGGTCATTGCCTATGGCTTGAAAGAGAATTTTTGAAATAGAGCTCTTTTTTTCATTCGATTCAAGTTCTGTGAATTGTGAAACACCAGTGTATTTATTTAAGTCCTTTTTTTCTAGCGACTTATAGGCCATTGTCCAATTAGAGTAAGTCCTGTATTGAGTTTCTTTCATGTGCATCAGAAGAAAATCATAATGTCTAGAATCACGTTTAATTCGGTCATAAAGCTCAAGCAGAACAGTGAAGTCACCTTCAAGTAATTGTAAAAACTGACCCTTGTTATATAAAAGGCAACCGGTGATGTTGTTTTTTTTGTTGAAAGCATGTGCCTTACTCAGAATATCCTTAATGTCGGATTCTGTTAAGCCTGGTTTTGCGGTGCTTCGATAAATAAGTTCGTAAAGCATTCTTTGTAGTTAAGCCCAATTAAGATAGAAAAAAATCAACAAGGGTAAAAGAAATGCTCTGTTATTGAATTGATTTATCATGTGCAATGAAGCTACATAAATAATCTCAATTCAAATTTCGTTCTTTGCAGTATGCTTGAATTGAAAAGCCAAATACATGAAGCCTGTTTGGCCAAGGTATTGAACAGAATCACATCGTTAGAGGCTGAATTAGAGAATTTAAAAACATCGGCTGCTTCAGACACCAAAAGCTCCATGGGCGATAAGTACGAAACAGCTCGTGAAATGATTAACCTTGAGAAAGGAAAAATAACTGAGCAGTTGACCGATGCTCAACGAATGAAGCAAACCCTAGAATCAATGGAGGTTGAGGCACAGACACAGAAGGCTGGTTTAGGTTCGTTGGTCAAATCCTCTACTTGTCTTTTCTTTCTATCGGTTTCTTTGGGTAAGATGGTGGTCAGCAATAAAGAAGTCTTCGTTATTTCTACGGCATCACCCATTGGTAATGAATTGGTGGGCAAGCAAGTGAATAACAGCATTACTTTTGCCGGGAAGCAAGAACGCATTTTAGCCATTCAGTAATTCTCTGGTGAATACATCAAAACTGGCGGACGTGCCATAGTCTCTATTTTTCTACTAAAGTTCCTTCAAAGAGTAACCAGCTATTAGGATCGAGTATGATTTTGGCAGGTTTAGAATTAAGTTCAGGTGTCCAGGTTTGTGATTTTCGATTCATCTGAATGGTTCTCATCTCAGTTTTGCCATTCGCATAAATGATTTCAACCTCCAAATTGAAATTGAATTCTTCTTGCTGCTGCTGATTGATTTCAATGTTCAATGTTCCATCCTTAAAAGTCCAAGAAGCTTCGATTTCAGGTTGTCCTGCTTGCATTACCCATTGGTTGAAAAATTGGTCTAAGTCTTTTCCACTTACCGCTTCGAATACATTTTTTAGATCTTCTGTGAAAGCATTAGAAAGCTTGTATTGATCATAATATGTTCTAACCGCTTTCCAAAAGAGGTCATCGCCAACTTCCTTCCTCAACATGTGTAATACCCAACCACCTTTCTGGTAAGAATTGGCATTGAGTAGTTTCATATAGTCTTCAACCTGAGGGTTAACAATTGGCACTCTTTCTTTCTTCGAGAAAGCCACCACCTGATTGCGCTGGCCTTCAAGCAAGCTTATCAATCTTTCCTTTCCATACTTTTGCTCCATGTACAGATTGGTAAAATAGGTTGCAAAACCTTCACTAAGCCAGGCATGATGCCAGTCTGCTTCAGAGGCAGAGTTGCCAAACCATTGGTGGGCAATTTCATGAGCAATAAGTCCTTCGGAAGTTCTGTTGCCCGTAACAGAGTTCTCAGTATAGAATATGTTCGAAGCATTCTCCATACCACCAAACTGGGTTTTAGATTGCACATTCGCGAGCTTGGCATAGGGGTAAGGGCCAACATGATTGATGAACCAATCCATGATGGGGAGTGCTAAACCATAGTCGTAAAAGCCCTTCTCACGGTCTTGAGGATAGACCCAAGCTGAAACGGGGATGTTATAGATTTCACCCGTTACTTGAGTGGCAAACCTAGCGGCACCAATTACCATCACTTTGGTTGGAAGAACCACCTCAGAAGCCCAATGAGCTAGCGTTAAATCATCGTTGATGTTGGTTTTTTCTACTAACCTTCCGTTCCCAATCACTTGGTAATGGGCGGGTGCTGTAACTACCCACTCCACAGTGGCTTTGTCTGAGGGGTGGTCTACAGTAGGTAGCCAGTTCTTCGCTCTGTCTGGCCAATTGTCTCCAAAGAAGGTTCTCTCTCCATATTTGTTTTTGGATATAATCATTCCAGTTGCGGGTATGCCTTCGTAAGCAATAAGAAAAGTCTTTAGCTCACCTGCTTTGGCTTTGTATTCAATGGTAAGCTGATCATTCTTATGGCTGAATTGGATGCGCTGATTGTCTGACATGATGATGTTTGTCTTCATCCCTTTGCCATCTTTCTCATTCACAAGATCAAGCGTGAAGTCAGATTGATCCTTCAGGAACTTTACCGTTACATTAGCAATGCCATTGATTCTGTCATTCGCGTCATTCAACTGAAGTTCAAACTTATAATGCTGAATATCTATAGAAGCTAAACGTTCGTAATGCTTCTGGCCGGAAGCTGTCAACGAGATGAAGAAGAATAGTGTTAGCAATTGAAGTCGAATACAAGTTTTCATGATAGTACGAATATAGCTATTGAACTTTAGAGGATGGGCAGGTTACTTTTTGTTAGTGGGGAAGTTGAGATGATAAAGATTTAATTCGTCTGAATTTGCTTCAATAAGATCAGGTCTTCCATCGCCATTTAAGTCAGCGACTAGAATATCGTATGTATCGAAAGCCGCCCCAACACTAATTTTAGTCCAGTTTTCTCCTTTATCCTCATTCAGAAAAACAGAATTACTTCCTCCAACGTTGGCCACAATAATGTCAATGTCTCCATCTAGATCGACATCGCTGGAAGTCACTGAATAGGAATTGTCTTGACCACTATCATAGGTTATGGTTCTTTTGAATTGAAGGTCTGGATCCCCAAAATAGATTACATTGGGTTGTCCAATATTTGCTGTAATAATGTCTTGATAGCCATCCTGATCTATATCTGCGATGGCTACAGATCGTGTTTCATCCGTTCCAGTTCCAAAAGATATGTGAGTGGAAAAATCGAGATTTCCTCCATTGAGATAAACAGCATTTGACTGGCCATCACGGTTGGCAAGAATCAAGTCTAGGTCGCCATCATCATCGATATCTACAACGGCTACATCAATGGTTGAATCGTCTTCTGTTCCAAATCCAATAGGCTCTGAGAATTCGCCTTTTCCATTGTTGAGGCATATTTCATTTTCTTGCCCTCTATTGGTGATCAGAATATCAATGTCTCCATCTTGATCTAGATCGGCTAGGGTAAGGTTACGTGTATTTGTATAGCGCTTACCGAAGAATTTTCCTCTCGTAAAATTACCAAAGCCATCGTTGAAGTAAAGCATGTTTGGGGCATTGTCATTACCCACTGCCACATCTAAATCTCCGTCACCATCGAGGTCTGCTAGTTCTGTGGCATAACTTGTTTCACTTGTCACGTCTAGCGGCTGCGACAGGGTAAAAATGCCTCGTCCATCATTGAAAAACACTTGGTTTTGAAGGGGCCAATGGCGGCCATTCGCCACAACGGCATCCAAGTCGCCATCACCATCTATATCACCAATTCCAATCGAAGCGGTTCTGTCTTTTTTTGTACCGAGGAGGTATCGATTGCTACTTCTGAACTCTAAGCTCTGGCCATAAATACTGCTGAAAAAAAGGATGCTGCAAAGCGTTAAAAGGTATTTCATAATAGCGCTACTTATCTTATGAACATATAAGCTAGTAATTTCTACACTATTGTATTCCCAATGAGTTTTAATATCTTACTTAGATGGAAATAGGTGTGATACTGTTGCTTATTGGAATTGCATATGTAGTCGCCAATTTTGTTATTTATTTCGCTCAAGAACGCTTTCTTTTTAAGCCTGAAAAACTTCCGGAAGACTTCGAATTCAAATACCCTAACCTAAATTTTCAGGAATATAATCTAGAAAAAGAGCCAGGGGTGAATATCAACGGCATTCACTTCAAAATAGATCAACCAAAGGGAGTTGTCTTTTACCTCAAGGGAAATTCAAAGTCTTTGAAGGGTTGGGGTAAGTTTGCCATCGATTTCACCCGACAAGGTTATGACGTTCTAATGGTTGATTACCGTGGTTTTGGAAAGAGTACTGGCAAGCGAACCGAAGATAGCATCAAAGAAGATCTGCAGTATGTTTATGATAAAGTAATAGAGCAGGTTCCAGAAAAGTATGTTGTGGTTTATGGCAGAAGTCTTGGGTCAGGCTTTGCGGCAAAGTTAGCTTCAACCAACCAACCCAGAATGTTGGTTTTGGAGTCGCCCTACTACAGCTTAGCCAAGGTGACCAAACGCTACATCCCCTTTATGCCTGTTTCGTTGTTGTTAAGGTTTCCCATCCGCACATACCAATGGTTGAAATATGTGAGCTGTCCCATTAAAATAATTCATGGCACTAATGATAAACTCATTCCTTTTGGCACTGCTGTCTCACTCTCTAAAGTGAATCCCTCTCAAACCAGACTCTACTCAGTGATTGGAGGCGGACACAATAACTTGCATACATTCGAAGAATATCATCGCATGTTAGAAGAAGTGCTAAATTCTAAATTGCCACAAGAGATCAATCCTGAAGAAACAAGTCTTAATTTCAGGCGGAAAAAGAAGTCTCAAAAAGCTAAAAATTGAAACGCTTGCAGCTCGTATTATACAGTCTCCTTTTCGTTTACCTTATTGGTTTTGCTCTGCTTTATCTGCTACAGGAAAAATTCATTTTTCTGGATGATGATTTACCCTCCGATTATCAATTTGAGTTCAATGCTGAATTTGAGGAAGTCAATCTTACTCCCGATGGGGCCGTTCTCAATGCCATCCGCTTTAAGGCAGATTTGGCAAAAGGCATTATTATCTATTTTCATGGCAACCAGGGAAATTTAACCCGCTGGGGTGAAGTGGTGATGCCATTTGTAGAAATGGGTTACGATGTGTTGATTATGGACTATCGCGGTTTTGGAAAAAGCAAAGGGAAGCGGACACAGAAAACCTTATTGAGCGATGCCGAACTGTTTTATGAATATGCCCTCAAGGAATTTAAGGAGGAAGATGTTATTCTCTATGGCAGGTCATTAGGGACGGGCTTGGCTAGTTATTTGGCTGGCAACCATAAACCTGCAAAGCTTATTCTTGAAACGCCTTATTACTCCATGGCTTCAGTGGGGCAAAAGTTATATCCAATATTTCCCGTAAGTTGGGCCATGCGTTTTAACTTCAAGAGTTTCCAATATCTGAAAACAGCTACTTGCCCAGTTTATATTTTCCATGGCACAGAAGACAGGGTGGTGCCCTATGCTCAAGGAGAGAAGCTCTTTCAATCTTTGCCTCCCAATCAAGGGCAATTGATTACCATTGATGAGGGAAGGCACAAGGATTTAGCTGAGTTTGATGAGTATTGGGAGGGCATTGGCTCAATACTCAGACATTAATGACTCGTAAGGAATATTCAACTTGTGATGAAGGTTCCTAATCATATTTAGATTGAGTTTCCTTTTGCGGTTAAGTACCTCAGAGACTCTGCTTTTATAACCCATAACTTCAGCTAAGTCTTTTTGATCTAATCCTAATTGTTCCATTCTGAATTTAATGGCTTCAACTGGGTCTGGAGACTCAATAGGATAATTTTCTTGCTCATATTTTTCGATCAGGAGCATTAGTAATTCTGCTTCATCTCCTTCTTGACTATCTTTTGTTGCATGAAATATTTCATTCATTCTTTTTAGAGCTGATTGATATTCTTCTTCGGTTTTAATAATTCCTTTCATCATTGTTATATACTTTCAGCGTCAATTCGATCATAGTCAGAATGGGTGCCTATAAAGCGAATAAAAACCCATCCTTTTTCATATTCCACTTTCGTAATCAAACGATATTTATTTCCGCATATGTTAAACACTACTCTACTGTTTTTTAAGATGCTCGCTTTTATATAGGCTGATTTGATATCCATTGGGTCTTTCCAATTAGCCAGACTTGCTTCCTTGAACCAAGTTTTAAGCGGCTGTTCAGCATCTTCATGTTTTTCCCAAAACTCCCTTAATACTTTTTTAGCAATTACTCTCATGTGTGTAACAGCTAATGTAAATAAAAAGTTACCAAAACGGTAACTTTTAGGAGTGATTGTATAGTTTCCTGAGATGGATTGTGAATTTAAACCAAGAAGAACAAAAAGGTCAGAGGAAATATTAGGCCTAATAAGGCCATCCACCAGCCTCTCTTTTTAAAGCTATTTTTGCCACTGGAAATAAACATGC
>CAYGKL010000020.1:19391-24095 GCA_964350505.1 uncultured Roseivirgaceae bacterium
GCCATCCACCAGCCTCTCTTTTTAAAGCTATTTTTGCCACTGGAAATAAACATGCCACTTAGTGCAATGAAGATCATGGCGGCACCAAAAGTATCGGAATACCAGATCCAAGCCGGATTGGTAGTTTGGTGCAAATCGGCCATTTCGGCCAAGCCATATCTTCGGCCAAAGAATTCGGTCTGACCTTCGCCAGTTTCTAGACTGACTTCTGTCATGGCGTCTTCAAAGTAAATGCGAAGGTTACCGTTTTGAATGCGGAAATTTCTAAACTCATTGCCCACGTTGGTCTGTGGAATAAGCGACTTCACATATTCCTCATCTATATCATCTGCTGCTCTATCTAAGGAAAGTAAGACAGGCTCAGAATCAAAAGTGTACTGACGTGAGTTAAACTCTCTTCTATGATTCAAGGCAATACCCGAAATGGAGAAGGCTAAGATTAATCCGACAAAGAAGTAGGCAATATCTCTGTGATAGTTACGGCAGAAGTTCTTGAATTTAAGCATCTATATTTATTTAGACTTATTATAAATAGTGTACAAAACTAGTCCTCAGATTTTCTCAGGCAAGAAGAATTTAAATTATTTTTGATGTGGATATTGCTCCAATCATGCTTCTCGATTCTAGTGCAGGATGAATTAATAGGTTTGACTTTCATCACTAGTTTACCTAAAGATTGAGTCCGATTCATTTGGTAATTTATAGGAGATGAGCAGGCACAGAGTTTAACTCATTTACTCTCTTGTGCTAACCTATTCTTATGTACCGGACAGTCAGGGAGAGTTAGAACCTCTTTTTCGTTTAAATCTGAAATCAATCCTTCCAACCTGGTTGGTCAGTGGCAGGTATTCTAATACTCAAAGCTATGCCCAATGCAATGAGATTGCTCCTTCTAAAGGTGGGGAATCATAAAAAATGCTTTGTAAAATTAAGGTTTAACTAAACTCATATTATCTTAGTTGATCACAGCAAACATTATGGAGTCTATTATAAACTTCTTCGATAACATACCCACAGAGTTTCGTGCTGGTATTTTAGTTGGCGGTATCGTTGTCTTTTGGGTATTTGAAGGCACGCTGCCATTATTTAGATTTCAGTACAAGAAAGTACGCCATGCGGGTTTAAACCTATTTTTTACTTTAACCACAGCCATCATTGGCTTTGGTTTAGCTGGAGTTCTGCTCTATGCATCAGATGTAGTTTCCAATAATCAATTTGGTCTTCTTTACGTGGTGGATATGCCACTTTGGGCGCAATTGTTAGTTGGGCTTTTGTTGATGGACTTAATTGGGGCTTATTTAGTGCACTGGACAGAGCATAAAGTAAAGTGGATGTGGAAGTTTCATTTGGTGCATCATTCAGATACTACAGTAGACGTGACTACAGGTCTTCGCCATCACCCAGGAGAAACAGTATTTAGAATTGGCTTTACCATTTTAGCAGTAATGATAGTGGGTGCACCCATGTGGATTATTATGGCTTATCAGAGCTTGTCCGTTTTGTTTGCTCACATTACTCATGCGAATATCAATATGCCAAAGCGAGTTGATCGGGCACTTTCTTGGGTTTTCATCACTCCATTAATGCACAAAGTACATCATCATTATACACAACCCTTAACGGATACTAACTACGGCAATATCTTCTCTTTTTGGGATCGACTCTTCGGTACTTTTGCTCAAGTGGAAGATACCAGAGAATTGAAATACGGTATCGATACGCACATGGACGCAGCTGAAAATGATCGGATGGCTAATTTGCTAAAAATCCCTTTTCAGCCATATAGAACTCCAGAGGGTACAAAATTTGGGCAGGAAGAAGCTGTCAAAGCTTAGCTAATGATGCTTAATCTTCAAGAGTTGAAATCTCAGTTTGCTCAAAGTGGGCGAATTGAACTTATCACCATAAGGCAAGAGAGGAGGAGTTTACCTTTGATTCTTGATGAAGTTGAGGCCATTGAAACTGTCGGGCTGAAAGGAGATCATTACAAGTCTAAGGGAGGCAAAAGGCAAGTAACTTTTATTATGCAAGAGCACTTAATGGCAGCCGCTTCCATCTTGGGTTTTGAGAAAATAGACCCATTACTGACTCGAAGGAACATCGTAACGACTGGCATTAATTTGATTGCTTTGAAGGACAGACAATTCCAAATTGGTGAAGCAATATTTGAGTACACAGGTGAATGCCATCCTTGTTCTAGAATGGAAGAGAACTTTGGCAAGGGAGGCTATAATGCCATGCGTGGCCACGGAGGAATTACGGCCAGAATAATTAAGAGCGGCTTAATTAGAAATGGAGATAAAATAATCCCGGTAATAGCTACCACTCAGTAATCAACGGCTTTTCTAGAGGAAGAATCCAATCTGCATATCCGAACCAAGGTCTAGGTACGCTTCCAAGATCTACATTCTGATCGATAATTAATTGATAGTCGCGACCATTGAGTGAGGCTTCGGCTGTTACAAAAACACGTACATCAATACCCATAAGTGCATAATCTTCTTTTAGGTACTGGGCAAACTCCCAAATCATGTAGGGTTTACCCTCCATGTCGTCTATCTGCCAGTCTTGAAGGTATCCCCTTAAGTCTACCACCACCTTCTCATCGTTAGCCTTATTCTCTAGCAAGTAACTGGTTGTGCCAGATTTACTTCTTAGTTTCATGTGCCAAGCATAACGATGGCCTCCTTCCGTCCAGTGCACATTTCCGGGGATTAGCCAATGCCTGAATGGAAGAAAAATCTGTAACGCTACAAATGCAATTAAGCTTGCTCGAATGATTTTCTGTGTTTTCGGCTGAGGCAAGCTAAAGTTGCTGATTTGTTCCTGCGTGGGTAAACCTACTTTCTTGAAGATCCATCGCGCTGCATTTCTTGGCCAATCTGGAGGGAAGAAAAGGGTAGTGGCACCAATCATGAACCAAGGGAAAATGCCAATGGTAAAAAGCTGAGAATTCATCAGGTGGAAACTGGTGATAAGAATAAAAGCGGGCCAGCGCGACTTTTTCCAGATGAGAAAAGGAACGATCAATAGGTCCAATAACAATCCACTATACGATATCAACAGAATCATCCACTGTTCACCAAAATATTGACCGATAATAGGAAAGTCAGGTTCTAACCAAATAGCCAAAGGAAAACCTTGTAACCAGTCGGGATTAAGCTTGGCTACACCACCGAAGAAATAGGGCACAGCAAGAATAAATCTGAGCAGCCATAATGTCCAAAGAGGTGCAAGAGGTGTTCGGATTTTCTTTCTGATCAACGAGTCAATGGAGAAGCTTCTGTTGGCTGGCAGAAAAATCAGTAGGAAACTCACCAGCACCACTAGGTAGAAGTGATTGAGATAACGCGATTGCTCTAGTAAATAAGTGTAGGTGAAGAATAAGAAGAAAAGTGTAGTCGAAATTCGGTAAATAAAGCCAATGGCAATAAAGAGTGCTAAAGCACCAAGTACCAACCAAAGAATAAACATTCCATCTTCTGAAAGCGGTCTAAAATTGAATGGGGCATAACTAAAGTTGTAAGTAGGTTCAATCCAATAGCGGTAAATCCAGCCATAACGAAAGTAGCGGGTCACCTCCCAAAACATGATTCCGCCAAAAAGTACTCTAAACAGAATAAGGAAGGAATTATCAACAGGTTGGAAGAGTTTGTCTCTCCAATCCTTAGTCCATATTTCTGAAAAACTCCCTGTTTGTAGACGGCTCACTTTTAACAATTTGAAGGTTAAAAATAACTATCCTCTACATTCTTCAATGGCTTTCTCCAAAATTCCGAAGATTTTTTCTGTGTTCATACCAATCATGCTGGCAGGAAAACCTACTTCCAGATTCTGAATAGATAAGGTTTCGGAAGCTTCATCGAAGGCATAATCTAGTGAGATTCCATTTTTGCTCAGGTACCCAGAAGTACCAACCATTTCAATGCCTTGCCCTTTGAGCTTAGCGCCAAGGCAATCGAAAGTGGCCTTGCCGACTTGACTAAATGTCTTGTTCATCGTCTTCAAGTTCTTCTTCCACTTCGGCCATGGGTCTAAAGTTACCTTCAGGTAATTTTTCACCTTCTTTATAATGATGGAATACTTCTAGGATGGGCGATTCCTTCACTTCTGGCACTATAAAAGTGACCAGCATGTTGTTCAGGTTTTCGTGAATTCTTTCCCATGCCATTTTCACATCATGTGCAGTCACAAGCATAATGTTGGTTACCTTTTTCTCCTTGCCACTATCAGCATCGGCCACCATGTAGGTTACTTTGGCCTGATAAAACTTATCAGCATCCTTATGTTCGAAAACATCAATGATATTACTTTTTGCGATACTGGTTACTGCAAATTCACCCATTACTCGCTGACCCATTTCTTCGTAAATGCGAGCTTCAGCTTCAGTGAACGATAATGCATCTGCTAAATATGCTTCATTGACATTTTTCAATCTGCCGTGCTCGTCTTCTTTTTGATATTTTACTTTACAGGTAAACCAGGTCTTCATAATGGATTTTTCAATTGGATTGCGAAGTTAAGAGGGGATCGGTTAAAATGAAATCTTTTCTCTAGCTGTAAAGACAGATTCTTCTTGAATCTGGAAATTTAGGGTAGCACTTGGGTTTTTTAAGCAGAAAAGCTTCACTCTCGTCACTGCGAGGCACGAAGCAGTCTCCGAAACTTGGAGATTGCTTCGTCCTAAGGTCCTCGCAAAGACGT
>CAYGKL010000020.1:24195-31019 GCA_964350505.1 uncultured Roseivirgaceae bacterium
CTCGCAAAGACGTTACCGATACGTATGAGGAACCCTCAAAATATAGTTGTAACCGATGCTTATTACCAAAATTGAACTTCCGAAAGGAACAGGTCAACCCACTCAGGATTCATTTCATTCACTAGATTAAGTTTCTGTTGCCTCGACCCTCCTTTTAATCTTTTTTCCTCCTTAATAGCAGATTCGATATGATCAAAAACTCTGAAGTAGACTAATTTGAAGCACTTGTACCTTGCCGTAAATGACTTTGGAAAGTGTTTTTCACGATGTTGGATTACTCTTGAGACTAAATCTGAGGTCACGCCAACGTATAAAGTTGTGTGATACTTGTTGGTCATGATATAGACAAATCCTCCCTTTGGCATTGTGTGAAACAAATGTAAAAGAATTACACTTTCTTAATTGATGCTGTCTCGGTTACGTCTCTGCGAATAAACGTTCCCCAGAAAGTTGCTGAAGCAGTCTCCGAAACTTGGAGATTGCTTCGTCCTATCGTCCTCGCAAAGATTTGTCCGATGTTTTAGTTGAAGACCCAAAAGCGGGTAGGGTGAAATTAGGGTCCTGTATCTAAAAGTTTTTTAATCCACCTTTTCTTCCGTATTTCGCTTAAATGAGTGCAGTCTTCCCCTATAAAACCGCAATTGTCATTACCTGCTTTCCCATGCAGAGTGAGTGGCTAGCCAAAGAATTAACAACATTGAATTACAAGGTCAAAAGTTCTAGCATCAGTGAGGTTGAAACTGAAGGCTACATGGACGATTGCTTGCGTTTGAATATGTACTTGCGAACAGCCAATCGTGTGCTTTTCCAAATTCAGCGTTTCAATGCTAACGATGCAAATGAGCTTTATAAAAGGATTAAGGCTATTCCTTGGGAAAAATACCTCAATAATGTTGGCTACTTTTCAGTGACTTCCTATGTGAAAAACGATTCGATTACGGATGATAGATTTGCCAATGTGAGGGCGAAAGATGCCATTGCAGATCGCATGACTGAAGTGACTGGTAAAAGGCCTAACTCTGGGCCAGAAAGAGATCATACGGTGATCCATA
Organism: uncultured Roseivirgaceae bacterium; assembly: GCA_964350505.1. Classification (GTDB taxonomy): domain Bacteria; phylum Bacteroidota; class Bacteroidia; order Cytophagales; family Cyclobacteriaceae; genus Roseivirga. Next base: position 25,248 of record CAYGKL010000020.1, read on the forward strand.
TTTACTGGCGAGAAGATAAAGTGCGTGTGTATTTCGATACGTCTGGTCAAAACATTTCCAAGCATGGGTACAGGAAAATACCATTCAAGGCACCAATGAATGAATCGCTGGCGGCATCCACTATCATGGCATCTGAGTGGGACAAGAAAAGCCCATTTCTAAATCCAATGTGTGGTAGTGGAACTTTAGCTATTGAAGCAGCCATGATGGCGATTAACAAAGCACCAGGGTTACTCAGAGAGAACTTCGGTTTCATGCATATCAATGGCTACGATGCTAATTCTTGGGAAGGTTATCAACGTTTAGCCAAACTACAAATAAAGGAACCTGCAGAGGGGCTAAAGATCATTGCATCAGATATGGCGAAGAATGCCATTTGGTCTTCAAAGGCAAATGCACGAGATGCAGGAGTTGATCATCTCATTACTTTTGAGCAGTGCGATTTCCGAGAGTCAACCGTTCCTCAAGAGGAGGGCACCATAATGATCAATCCTGAATATGGTGAACGACTGGGGGAAGAGGAAGAACTAAAAGAGGTGTACACACAGATTGGAGATTTTTTCAAAGCCAAATGTCAGGGCTATACCGGCTTTATTTTTACTGGTAATATGAATTTAGCAAAAACCATTGGTCTGCGTACCTCTGCAAGAATTCCCTTTTACAATGCAAAAATTGAATGTAGATTGTTGAGGTACGAATTGTACCGAGGTTCAAAAAAGAGCAAAGATTGAAACTACTCAAGGGCATTTTTCATAGTTTCCCCATTAAGCTTTTGGTTGTGCACGTTAAGCACAATCAGTTTCTTTTGCTCTACTGGTTTTTTCTCTTCGCAACAGTAGCAGGGGGCTTTGGAAAAAGCCTTGGAATTCCTTATCTGTTTTTAGATCCCATCTACCTCGATTCGGTAGGTTTTTGGGGCTTCTTCATTATGGGAGTCAGTATTGCTGGGTTTGCTATGGCCTTCAATATTACTAGTTACATACTGGATGGCTTTCGGTTTCCCTTTTTAGGTACTTTACCAAGACCTTTTTCTCACTTCTGCTTGAACAATTCGCTCATCCCTTTGGGGTTTTTGGTCTTCTATATTGTCGAAATCATTGGTTTTCAGAGAGATTTCGGCCTTTACTCTTCCTCAGAGATAACAAATTCTCTACTGGGTCTTATAATAGGCGTAATTGTAATGTTAGTAGTGTTGTTTACCTACTTCACGCTTACCAATAGAGACATGCGAAGGGTTTTAAGAAAGAAGGCCCGCAAGCAAATTAAGGCAGGCGTGAACCAAAAAAGAAATGCCTTTAGGCAGCTTAGAAGGTTGCAAAGAAGTACTGTTAAGTGTGATTACTATGTATCGATAAAATTGGGTGTGTTTTCGACCAAACGCTTTGAGAAGTATTACGATCGAGTGGCGATTTTAGGAATTTTCAAACAGAACGAGCGAAATGCTATCAGCGCGGAGACATTTTTGCTCTTAGTGGTTTTTGCTCTTGGTTTATTCCAAGAGGCTCCGGCAGTTCAAATCCCAGCGGCTGCTTCGAGTGTTCTGCTTTTAACAATTATAGTAATGACCAGTGGCGCATTGAGCTTTTGGTTACGCTCTTGGGTGGTGTCAGCCGTGATCTTTTTGTTGGCAATCACGAATGTGGTTTTCACACAATTCAACTTGGGCTATCAATACCCCGCTTATGGGATTGATTACAACAAGGAGAAAACGACATACAATCTAGAGGCTATTCATGAAATTTCGGGCAAGGAAGATATTGAAGCTTCTAAGGCATATTGGATAGAAATGCTCGAGAATTGGAAGGCCAAAACGGGTGAAGAAAAACCAGTAATGCATGTGGTGGCGGTGAGTGGTGGTGGGCAACGAGCTGCTCTCTGGACAACTAACGTTTTGCAACATATTGATTCTGTGATGGAGGGAAAGCTCATGGATAATACCTTCTTAATTACAGGAGCTTCAGGCGGATTAATTGGTGCGGCCTTTTATCGTGAATTATTCTGGCAGTCGGATAATCCCATGCAGAGTATTCACCGCACAGAAATCGGCAATCAAATCCTCAACCCTCTTATTTTTAAGTTGTTGGTAAACGATATCTTCTTTAAGGTAAAGAAGTTTGAGTATGCAGGGCAGCAGTACAAAGTGGAGCGAGGCTATACCTTCGAAGAAAATCTTTCTAAGAACCTGAATGGGGCATTGGATAGGCCATTGTCAGCTTATAGAGAACCTGAGTTTAGCGGTGAAATTCCTGCGCTGTTGGTCAGTCCGCTGATCACCAATGATGGCAGAAAACTCTACATATCTCCCCATCCAGTAAGTTTTTTGAATTACAGAGAAGAAGAAAATACCATTGTGCAAGGGGTTGACTTCCGAAGTCTTTTAAAGAATCATCAGCCGGATAGTCTTAGGTTTTTAACTGCCTTAAGAATGAGTGCAACTTTCCCTTATGTTGTACCTACAATCACGCTACCGACCGAACCGCCAATTCAGATTGCAGATGCTGGTATTTCAGACAATTATGGTATTGTGGATGGATTGATTTTCTTGAATGTTTTTAGAGAATGGATTCTAGAAAATACCAGCAAGGTGGTTTTTCTCACTATCAGAGATTCAAGCAAAGAAGATGAGCTTACAGCACCTGAGCCTCAGAACATAATGGAGCGATTCTTCTCACCTATACAGTCGGTGTACAAAAGCTGGGACAAAGTTCAAACCATTAAGAACGATCAATGGTATGAACTTACAAAAGAGATTTTTGATGATCATTTGGAGCGAGTGGAGTTTCAATATACCTATCAGGAATTAAGTCGCGCTTCACTTAGTTGGCGCTTAACAGAGTTCGAAAAACAGAATATCGTTGAGTCTATTCACCTCAAGGAGAATCAGGAAGCTTTGAGGAGGCTGAAATAGTGTAGGTTCGCAATCCCGTCATTCTGAATTTTTTCTAGGATCTTATTTGTCAAAATGCTTTAGGTGAAACTTTCAATCTGACTCAAGCGGACAAAAACAAACCACAACCATTTTCCATTTATAAAACTCCCACATCTTCTCCCTAACAACTGTTAGGAATGCCCTTGATTTTGCCTAAATTTGCAGTCCTTAGAAATAGATCATTTTATGCAAGAAGTAGCGCCTTACAAACCAATAAATAAAATCAGAATTGTAACCGCAGCCTCATTGTTCGATGGCCACGATGCAGCCATTAACATCATGAGAAGGATTATTCAAGCCACTGGCTGCGAAGTAATTCACCTTGGGCATGATAGAAGTGTGGATGAAGTGGTGAACACTGCTATTCAAGAAGACGCGCAGGCTATCGCCATGACTTCTTATCAAGGAGGACACAATGAGTACTTCAAGTACATGTGTGATTTGCTGAAGGAAAGAGGTGCTGAACATATCAAAATTTTCGGTGGAGGAGGAGGGGTAATTCTTCCAGAGGAGATTAAAGAATTGATGGAATATGGCATCACTAGAATCTATTCTCCAGACGATGGCCGTTCGATGGGCCTACAAGGGATGATCAATGATATGGTCGAAAGATGTGATTTTCCAACAGGTCAAAACCTAAATGGAGAGGTGAATCATCTCAAAGAAAAAGATATTAAATCCATCGCCAGAATTATCTCGGCTGCTGAGAACTATCCGGCAGAAGCTCAGGGTGCTTTACAGAAAGTTCATGAATTGGCAGAAACGGCAATCACACCAGTTCTAGGGATTACAGGAACTGGTGGTGCTGGTAAATCATCTTTAGTAGATGAATTAGTCAGACGATTCCTTATTGATTTTGAGGATAAAAAAATTGGGATCATTTCTGTCGATCCTTCCAAAAGGAAAACAGGCGGTGCATTATTGGGCGATAGAATTCGTATGAATTCAATCAATAACCCGAGAGTTTATATGCGCTCATTGGCCACTCGTCAGTCTAACTTGGCTCTTTCTAAGCATGTTAGAGAAGCTGTCCAGGTGTTGAAGGCTGCTGCCTATGATTTGATCATTTTGGAAACTTCCGGAATTGGCCAATCAGATACTGAAATTCTTGATCACTCAGATGTTTCACTTTATGTGATGACTCCAGAATATGGAGCCGCAACACAGTTGGAGAAAATCGATATGCTCGATTTTGCCGACATTATTGCACTCAACAAATTCGATAAGCGAGGAGCTTTAGATGCACTTCGCGATGTGAAGAAGCAATACCAACGCAATCATGGATTGTGGCACTCGAATATTGATGATATGCCAGTTTTCGGAACCATTGCTTCACAATTCAATGACCCAGGTATGAATTCACTCTACAAATCCATCATGGATAAAATTGTAGAGAAAACTGAGGTTGATCTGAAGTCTACTTTTAAGATTACTAATGAGATGTCGGAGAAGATCTTTGTGATTCCTCCTAAAAGAACGCGTTACCTCTCTGAAATTGCTGAAAGCAACCGTGGTTTTGATGATTGGGCTGATAAGCAAGCAGAAATAGCAGATAAGTTATATGGTCTTCACTCATCGATGGAGACTTTAAGAAACTCAACAATTGCCGATAGAGATAGACTGATCAAAGGACTGCAAGAATCATTCGAGCAAATCAAACTAGATTTTGATCCGCATAACTGGCAGCTCATTGAAAATTGGGAAGCCAAGAAGAAAACCTATACCGATCCTGTTTATAGTTTTAAGGTTCGCGACAAAGAAATTAAAATACAGACACACACTGAGTCGCTTTCACATTCTCAGATTCCAAAAATAGCCCTGCCTAAGTTCAAAAGTTGGGGAGATATTCTCAGATGGTCATTGCAAGAAAATGTGCCAGGTGAATTTCCTTATACCGCTGGTATTTACCCTTTCAAAAGAGAGGGAGAAGACCCTACCAGAATGTTTGCTGGGGAAGGCGGGCCAGAAAGAACGAACAGGCGATTCCATTATGTGAGTTTGGGCATGCCAGCGGCTAGGCTTTCAACTGCTTTTGATTCCGTAACACTTTATGGTAATGATCCAGATTATAGACCGGATATCTACGGAAAGATTGGTAACGCAGGGGTGAGCATCTGTTGTTTGGATGATGCTAAAAAATTGTATTCAGGCTTCGATCTGTCGAACCCAACTACTTCTGTGTCTATGACTATCAATGGTCCGGCACCAATGCTTTTGGGCTTTTTTATGAATGCAGCCATCGATCAGCAATGCGAGGTTTATATCAAGGCTAATGGACTAGAGAAAGAAGTTGAAGCCAAGATTCAACAGATTTACAAAGAAAAAGGGGTAGATAGACCTACTTATCAAGGGGAATTACCAGAAGGTAATGATGGCCTTGGCTTGATGCTCTTGGGTGTAACAGGAGATCAAGTATTGCCGCTAGAGGTATATGATGAAATTAAAGCCAAGACACTTTCCGTTGTTCGTGGGACTGTTCAGGCGGACATTCTGAAGGAAGATCAAGCACAAAACACATGTATTTTCTCTACCGAATTTGCTCTCCGTTTAATGGGCGATGTTCAAGAATACTTCATCCATAAAGGAGTAAGAAACTTCTATTCTGTTTCAATTTCAGGTTATCATATTGCCGAGGCAGGTGCTAACCCAATTACTCAGTTGGCCTTTACATTGGCCAATGGTTTTACTTATGTAGAGTACTATTTAAGCCGTGGTATGGACATCGATAAATTCGGTCCGAACCTTTCTTTCTTCTTCTCTAACGGTATCGACCCTGAATATGCAGTAATCGGACGTGTGGCCAGAAGAATTTGGGCGAAAGCCTTGAAGCAAAAGTATGGTGC
>CAYGKL010000020.1:31119-36512 GCA_964350505.1 uncultured Roseivirgaceae bacterium
AAGAACGAGAATCCGTTACAAGGGTCATTCATTATTGAAGAATTGACTGACCTAGTGGAAGATGCGGTTTTAACAGAATTCGATAGGATTACGGAAAGAGGCGGTGTGTTAGGTGCTATGGAAACCATGTACCAACGAAGTAAAATTCAGGAAGAATCGCTTTACTATGAGACCTTGAAGCACACTGGTGAATTCCCGATCATTGGAGTGAATACATTCTTGAGTTCAAAAGGCTCACCGACTATTTTACCAAAAGAAGTGATTCGAGCTACTGAAACGGAGAAAGAGTACCAGATCAATATGCTAGGTCATTTGCAGAAAGGTAATGAAGGAAAAGCCGAAGAAATGATCAAACGTGTTCAGCAGGCCGCCATTCACAACGAGAATATGTTCGAAGAACTGATGGAAGCTTGTAAGTTCTGCTCTTTAGGCCAGATCACTAGTGCCTTGTTTGAGGTTGGTGGGCAGTACAGGCGCAACATGTAGTTGCTTAGTTATCAGTAAATCGGTGATTAGAAATCAGGGTCGTAAGCTCCATCCCTGGGCATCCCTTTAGGGATTGAGGGTTGTTGTTCTTAGTCAATGAAAATCTGTCAACTAGAAATTAGTCAAGCCACCTCAGGCTTACCTTTGACAAACTTAAGTTACCAATATTGATACATTAGGGTTCTTGTGTTGTACTGGAGAGATAAGTTTGTCAAAGGTTGTTCGAATAAAAGGCTGAATTGGTCAGACAGATCACCAATCTCTAATTAGTAGTTTTAAGCCATTTTTTCATTTTCATGGCTGCTTTACACGATTGTTGGAGAATCTGAAATTTCTGGCAGATGCTGGTTCCGGTAGTCCGTGCTTACAATCTGAATTGGGCACCAATCTGCTAGGCTGTACCTCTAATTCTAGAACACCTGCCCAAATATCTAGCTCCATATCTGCTGTTTCATCGGCAGCTTCTACTTCACGAACTTTTGCCGAAGCATCTTCAATAGTTATAGCTATTACTAAAGTACCATCGAGTTCTTTCTGGTTTGGGATTCTGGCTTCAGCCCATCTGCCTGGAATGATGTTTTCTGTGATGATTTCGAGTGCTTCTATTTTCTCTTCATCATTTTCAATCAATCTGGCTTTACCAAAAACATTCACAGATCTGTAGTTCACAGAATGATGAAAAACGGATCTTGCCAAAACAAGACCGTCTAGATGAGTAATGTTGAGACTTACTTTTTCCTGATCCAAAAGCGAGAGCATCATTCGGTTCTTCAATGATCCATGAATGAGAATAGTATCTTCCTTCCTGCCATAAGCTGTCGGAATAACAATTGAAGTTCCTTCAAAGGCATATGGAATCTGGCAGATAAAGTGTGAGTCTAAAATGCCGTAAATAAGATTTTTGTCATAGTTAGCTCTTTTCGATCCTCTGATGATTTTATTGAGTGGGTGCTTTTCGAATTCTTGCATGATTCACATTTAGAGAATAAAGTTGAAAATTATTTTTAGATTCTCCCTCAAAAATAAATCAACAGGTTAGTCAAATAATTAACGATTAATGTTATTCAGAGTCTGTAAGTTGCTGATTTTGGTTTTATTTTTCAGCTCTAATTAATCAATCCCTTTTGTACCGCAATTCTAACAAGCCCGGCAACTTTGTTCACTTCGAGCTTTTCCATCAGAGTTTTACGGTGGGTTTCTACTGTACTCACAGCAATAAAAAGTTGTTCTCCAATTTCTTTGTTTGAAAGCCCTTCAGCGATAAGCTTTAATATTTCCACTTCTCTTTTCGTAAGCGAATTGATTTTAGAGAAGTTACTTTTTTCTATGGGCTTGCCTATTTGTGTCAAGGCCTTCATGGTCTGTTGAGAGAAATAGGTTTCACCCTTAGCAACCATTTCAATACACATGACAAACTCAGATTCACTGCTGTTTTTAGGTACATAACCAGAAACACCAGCCGTTAAAGCCTTCTTTATTGTCACTTTGTCTAAGTGCATGGAGAGAATGACGTAACTTGTTTTTAACCCGTGTACTTTCAACTTTTCAATTAAATCGAAACCATTCAACTCTGGCATATCCAAATCGGTGAGGAGTATATCAGGTTTCAGAATAGGTACTTTTGAAAGCGCTTCTTGCGGATTATTATAAACAGCAATTACCTCAACGGATTGGTGATTCTCAAAAAACTTAGCTACACCATTCGCTACCAATTGATGGTCGTCTACTATTATTACCTTGGTTTTGTCACTCATACAGGAATACTAATAGTAGCCGAGGTTCCACTTTCAGGGCTTGGTGAATAATTTACAGTTCCTTGCACCATATCTAAGCGGCTTTTAATGTTCAGAAGTCCATGTCCTTGACTGGATTCGTTGTTCATGCCTGTACCATTGTCTTCTACAAAAAGCAATAGCTTGTTTTTGTTTTTCATCAGTTGAACGGATACGTAACTGGCTTGAGAATGCTTGATCACATTGTTGATAAGCTCTTGTAAAACACGATATAAACTAATCTCTACACGTTCTTCAAAACGCCCGTCTATGTTGTGGTACTCAAATTCATAGGTAATATCTGAGAACTGGAAGCTGCTCTTTAGTAAGTCTTCAATAGCACTCACAAGGCCTTCTTCCATTAAAGTCCTTGGCATCATTTGGTGCGAAACCTGCCTAACTTCATCTGCCGACTTAGTGAATTGATCGGTTATTTGTTCTAAGTCATGACCTTGATCGGTTCCTTTCAGTTTTGAGGCTACATTGTTCAAGGCCATTTTAAGCGCACTTAATTGTTGACCAATGCCGTCATGTAGATCTTTACTTATGCGTTTTCTTTCCTCTTCAGTCGCTTGGATTACACTTTCGAAACCTTTTTCTTTTTCATTTAAGAGTGCCACCTGGAAGCGCTCTTTTTCTGCCGCTTTGTTTCTGTTGTAAAATAGTACCCCTATTAACATCAACAGTAGCGAGCCACCGATAATTAGAATCAGCTGATTTTCGCGAGTCGCTAAAGCTGCATTCTGGGTTTCAATTTCCAATTCTTGCTGCGCGATCTCCTGTTCCTTCTGAGCAGTTTCATACTTTAGCATTAAGTCGTTTACCACTTGCTGGTTTTCAGTACTTCTGATACTATCATTCAAAAGGTCAAATTGAGTATAGTATTTATAGGCATTGTCGAAGTCTTTCATTCGGGCATAAACCTCTGAAAGGCTTTCGTTAAAATTTTTCTGATAAGCCAAGTCTTCATATTGTACTGCCAATGCCAAAGCTTCTTTTAAGGCAGCCAAGCTTTCATTGTAACGACCAAGTTTACCCAGCGCATTACCCTTAACTCCTAAAGCCAGCGCCACACCACCAGGTGCATTGATTTCGCGAGCTATTTTTAATGAGGCATCGGCATGCAAAAAGGTTTGGTCAAAATCTTCTTTCTTCTCATAAGCCGACCCTTGATTGAGTTCTAGATTCATGATCAAAACCTTATCTCCAATTTCTTTTGCCAATAGTAGCGCTTGCTTTGCATAGACTAGAGCTGAATCGGGTTCTTCTAATTGAAGATAGATAGCACTGATATTTTGATTGCCAATAGCAGCATTCCGTTTATTCCCTCCCTGAATTAAAACTGCCTCTTTGGTATAGGTCAAGGCTTGGTTGAAATCTTCAAGCATCAGGTAATTTCTGCCAATATTGATTAAAACAGATTGTGTTCGAAATCGTCTGTCACTGTCATCTTCAATCTGATCTGCCAACTCGCGAGCTTCGACTAACAACTCGATAGCTTTTTTTAATTGACTCGTATTGGTATACAAAATGGCTTTGTTACTCAATGCCGCAGCCAATTTTGCCTTCAGTTTGAGCTCTTTTGCCAATACAATGGCGGAATCTAAATAGGTAAAGCCGATGTCATTTCTTTGTTGGTTGATACTCATATAACCAATGTCCATGTACGATTCGAAACGTAGGCTATCAGCTATCTTTTGATCCTTCAACCCCATTTTTGCCAACGCACTTTGCGCTTGGTAGTAGACCAGTGCTGAGTCGAAGTTGTATTGGTTTTCATATGCCCTACCAATATTTTTTAATGCGATAAATTTTTCTAGAGGGTCTAGTTCATTCTTTAGTGCCTCTTCATATACGCTTTTTAATGAATCAATTGGTGCTTGCCCAAAGGCGGAAAAGGAGGTGGAAAATATGGTCAGAACTAAAAAAGCGAGCCGTGGCAGGGGACTAAAATCGACTTTCATAATCTAAGAGAATAGCATTTACCTAGAAACCATGAGGAATCTCCCCTAAAACCACTAGGCCGAACTTGAAAATAAGAAAGGACTTTTGGATATCAAATTTTAACACTCAAAGCCATGAAAAAAACATTAACACTTATTATTCTATTTGTCTCCGTTTTATCTCTATCAGCTCAGAAATCAATTGAAGAATTGGTGAACATGCCTGACAAGAAGTTTAATAAATTAGCAACTACTAACAATTCGGCTGTCTTGGTAAAATCATTCGCTAATAATGCGAGAAGACAGGCAAATTTAGACTTGCCAGATCCGCTAATTCCTAATATTAAACGAGTAGGTATTCTGTCTTTCTTTACAGCCGACTTATCTGAAATAGATATTAAAGCCAAGAAAAGGCTCTATAATAACGCAATGAATAATAAGGCAGGGAAAGCCACTTTAGAGAATTGGCTCTCACTGGAAGGAGGTAAAGCTATCTTAAGTACATTTCACAATGAAAGTTTAAGTGCTTTGGTTACTTCATTTTCTGCCCAAGGAATTGATTTACTTATTCCAGGAGAATATTTGACTGATGACGCTAAGATGGATACTTACCTCAATTATGAGATGGAATTATCTAAGGCAGTGACTGCAGCACTTAACGCAGCTGACTTTTTCAGTAAGTCGAAGGAAAAATCTATTGTTGCCGCTACTGGGTACAGGGTCTTTCCTGCTGCTACTCAGCTAGGAGGCGTAGACCCTAAAACTATCAATAGTATGGCGGACTTATGTCAAAAATTAGGAGTAGATGCATTACTCACTGTTCAGATTGTGACCATAAAAACAAAGGAAGAGATTGGGCTGAAAGGGATTAGATTGGCATTGCATGCTCCTAATCCAGTGCCAGATCATCCGGATATTAAGTATGGTTTGGGTTCTTATGTGCCGGGTGTCTTGCTCGAATATGCGGGAACTGAATTCGGTGAAGGTATTCCCTTCGCTACAATGACTGAAAAAGTAGGTGGTACTTTTAAAGAAGTAAATACAGATTTATTCGATGAATTGATAGACCGTTATGCCAAGCTCTTGGTAAATAACTTAATGATAGATTATGCAGGGAAAAAATAGCCTCAACCCAAAGCCACACAAGCTCCTTTGTGGCTTTGAGAACCTAAACATGGAGCAGCCCCCACCT
>CAYGKL010000021.1:0-14527 GCA_964350505.1 uncultured Roseivirgaceae bacterium
GCTCTGTAATGACAATAGCCTCTTCTTGATTTTTTGAACCACAACTCAGCACAGAGATTAATAGCAAAAAGAAAATTATACTGCGCATTGTCATTTGACTAAGTACTGATTCAACACTTCATCCAACCTTTCCCCCTCAGGACCAGGAGCCTTGGGTTCTATCACTTCACCTTGACTATTTAACATGACGTACCTAGGAATAAAGTCTATTCCTAAGTCCTTTATTAACCTTTGCTCCTCCGGATTAATCAATAAATAGCTATGGATGTATGTTTCCAAGCCATGACTTAGAGACGCTGTAATCCATTTTTGCTGGTCTTTATCCATTGAGAGGTAAATGAACTGAACACCTTTGTCTTCGAACAAAGCTCTTTTTTCCTCAGAGAATGGCATGGCTTTTCTACATGGAGCACACCAGCTTGCCCAAAAGTCTAAATAGAAGAGCTGCGTAGAATCTCTAGTTTCTTGAATCAACTCAGATAAGCTAAATATGGTACCTGAATTGGACAGTAGCACCAAATCAACTGTGGTATTTATTAACTGTTCATTGTAAGCCAATAGGAACCTGCTTTCGAAAGATTCCACAAATGCAGAGTCCTTATGATCCTCCAAAAATTTTGATAGGTAACTCCTTACGGTCAAATTACTTTCTTCGTAAGACACCATTAGTTCAAGGCAAATTTCACGGGCATGCTCTAACAATTCCCCCTCTAAGAAATTTGGCATTAGATCATAAGCTTTCTTGTAATTGACATAAGACTTATTTCCTGACCTATGCTGTTCCCCTTTTAGCACAAATTGATTGATCAAGAAGCTCAAATAACCTTGGGCAAAAGGACTCTTTTTAAATAAATCTGTTCTGTAAAGATTTGAATCGAAAATCTTGTCATAGATCTCTGGACTGTCAAACTGACTTGCAAGATACCTCAGTCTTAATTGTGCCTCATGCCTGTTAATTTCATACTTCAAACTTTGGATAGCTGCTAATTCAGGATTGTTCATCTCTGCCAAAGATGTAGGTGTAGCCTCCAATTGATCGATGAGGTTTTGAACTAATTTGTCAAACATCTCAGGATCATTCTCTCGGAGAGGTTTATTAACAGATACACCAAAACTTTTGACCACGCTTAAGCCATGATTGACACCCTTAAAGGCTAAACTAGAGTCTACAGATATAAATAAATTAAACAGTGAATCAGTCTCAAATAAAACCTTGCTTCTTTCTTCCACAATTTTTTGTGCATCCATTCTATCGGTAGATTTCACCTTTAATTCAGAAGAATTTAGATCTATCCTTAAAGTATCTCCGGTCGAAATGAACCTAGTTTGACAATAGTCAATTATTGAGTGGACTATTGCTCTTGCGGGTTGATTCAGTTTTAAAGAAATAGTATCAACACTTTTATAAGTTACGATCCAATTATCCGATCGATGTACCACAGAATCCAATAGCTCAATTGAAATTGGAGAATCTGTTGAATTGTTAATTATAACGATAGCCTGATCTGATAGCCCTGGTTGATTGATGTCCCGAAGGGTCTTGTCGTCCTTTCTATCGCAGGCCGAGGTAAGTATCAAAAAAAGAAAGATGAGCTTCTTGTTATTCATGTGCATAAATTTATCACATAATAACTAATTATTTAGTAGATAGCCAAGTATCCCACATCAAAACATCAAGCAAACCTTCTCTCTAACACGCCCATAAAAGCTTCAACTTCTTCGCTGTCCATGTCCCAACCATCGTTGAATTTATTGGCTTGATCTAGTGCCTCCTGCAAGCTATTGGCCTGCTCAATGGCTGAGAAAGCCTGCTTCATTTTGGCATTATCTCCATGAAATAGATTGTTCTGAAACATGAACTTCTCATTCAAAGTCAGGCTAGATTCAATGGACTTATTTACTTTTCTCTGAAGTTTTTCAGCCAAGGTTTGAGTCTTTGAAGTCTTTTCAAATCGATCATTCAAAGTAGCGGCATGTTTATCTTCAGTCGGCTTTTCAATACTCTTAACTTCAGGAACCTCAACAGTTGTAGCAGCCTGAACTGGCTCAGTTCTCGGCTCTTCTTTGGGCTCTTCTTTTACATCAAACAGTTCATTGATGAGGCTGCCAGATCCAATCTTCTCTAAAAATTGATCAGCTTCTACACTTTCTACTTTTATATGCTGGAGACCATCATAGGCTTGCAGAATACTTGCCTTTGTATCGAAGTCGCCAATGCCTTCGACCAAATTCTTGAATAACTCCCGATTCGTTTTAATGTATTTAAACTGAAGCTTAAAGTCTTGGGGCTTTTCAATTCTATTCAGAATTTGTTCCAGATAAGATTTTGGCTCAAAGGTGATCAAAATGGTATCTGCAATGGCTTGATTCAAAATGGGCTGAAGATGATGCCTATCGATACTGATATGATTAGATAATACATTCATAAAGCCCTTAAGTGCCTCCTGAACCTTCTCATGTTTAAAGTCGAAATAAGGGCTTTCAAGCTTTTCTACTTCCTTTCTCCATTGATTAAACAACGACCGAATAATAAAGGAATTGACTTGCCTAGAATTGGTGAGAGAAATGAGCTGCTCACCGTCAATTTTTGTATAATTTTGGAAAGTTTTATCGCAAATAGATTGACCAATTTTTTGGCTAATGTTATCTACTTCTAACTGTTTGAGTTGATAAAGCATGAATCGCAAATTTTCAAAGTTAAATTAATCAATATGCCCAAAATCCTGATCCGAAATCTGAATAATAAGCAGATAGATGTTACCAACAGTAACGATTCAATCCTCAAAATTATTCATGACCATCAAATTGACTGGATGTTTGCTTGTGGTGGTAAAGGCAAATGTACTACATGCCGTCTTGTTGTTCACAATGGCCTTGAGCATTTAAGTGAGCTTAAAGGGAATGAAGAAAAATTTATAGAAATTGGTAGATTGAAGGACAACGAACGCTTGGCTTGTCAACATGAGCTTGTGGGAGATTTAGAGGTAAGCGTGGCTGAACCGAATAAATTCCCGCATGTGACCTATACCGATTAATATGTTTTTAGAACCTCAGACCAACATACCAGGAGAACATACCACCGGCAGCATAGAGGTGATCTGCGGATGTATGTTTTCAGGTAAAACAGAAGAGCTCATTCGAAGACTCAGAAGAGCTACTATTGCCAAGCAAAAAGTAGAAATCTTCAAACCTGCTGTTGATGTGAGGTATGATAATGAAGATGTAGTGTCTCATAATAAGACATCGATTAGGTCAACTCCTGTTCAATTCGCTTCAGACATAATTTTATTGGCTGGAGATAGCGAAGTAATTGGTATTGATGAGGCTCAGTTTTTTGACAAAGAAATAGTTGATGTTTGCCGCAAATTGGCCAATAATGGCAAACGAGTTATTGTCGCTGGTCTGGATATGACTGCAAGTGGAGAACCATTTGGCCCTATGCCCTATCTTTTAGCCATTGCAGAATTTGTTACAAAGCTTCATGCCATTTGCGCCATCAGTGGATCATTGGCTTCGTTCTCTTTTAAGCTAACGGACAGCGAAAAAACTGTTGAATTGGGAGAACAAGACATCTATCAGGCAAGGAATAGAAAGTATTTCTACGAAGGGCAAAGAGCAAAAGAAAAGCAGAGGAAAGCGGGTGAAAAAAAGTAGCATCGTATTCATATTGCTCCTATTTCTTTTTGCCCCTCAACACTCAAAGGCTCAAAGCAACACTCCCGTATTAGGCTGGAGAACCAACTTCAGCTATGAAAATGTAAAGCATATCGCCCTTGGCGAGCAAAAAATCTTTGCAGCTACCGAAAATACCGTTTTTTCAGTAGACAAGGAATCCGGTGAAATTGAGCGACTGACCAAAATATCGGGACTGAGCGATGTAGGCATCGGAGCTATTCAAACCCTGCCAGACCTCAGTTCATTGGTGATTGGATATAAGAATGGCAACATCGACATTTTAAAAACCAATAGCATACAAAATATCACCACGGTTAAAGACTTCGAAACCACTCAGTCTAAAGAATTTAAATCTATTAGAGTTAATGGTGAAAACATCTACTTAGCTGGAGATCTAGGTATTATTATTTTCAATACAGGCAGAGATGAAATCACTGAGGCCTATCAGAATTTGGGGGTTAATGGCCAACCCCTTTCCATCAACGACTTGGTGATTACCAACGATAGCATTTTTGCCGCCACAGACAATGGTATTATGGCCGCAAGTCTTGCTCCCAATATTAATAGGCAAGACTTCAATAATTGGAAGAGGTCATTAGCCGGAATATCATTCGAGCATATTATCACAACCGATTTCGGACTTTTTGCTTCAAGCGAAAGCGATCTTTTCACACGCAAAAATGGTACTTGGTCTTTCCATGAAAACCTCACTGAAACTATAACATCTATGCAAAGGCTGAGCGATCGACTTTTAATCAGTACAGAACAAAAGGTGCTGTTATTAAGGAATAACACTTTCGAAACCCTATATACCCTCGATTCAACTACGGATAAAATCAATGCCCTACTCAACGATGGTGCTTATATCTGGATGGCAACTGATGGTCTTTCCCTTGCCCGACTTACTACTGGCTCAAATCAGATTCAATCCTATAAAATCCCAGGGCCGATAAAAGATGTCACATTTAATGCAAAGCTGTTCAATAGCAACATATATGTAGCGCCATCTTCCTTTACTGACCTTAATGAAGGGAATAGTTTAGACGCTTATAGTTTTGAAAATAGGCAATGGTCTAATTTCGAAGCGACAACAAATGCAGCTCCAATTGGTCAAATCATAGATTTTTCCGAGTTGGGCAATAGCGTTTACTTTGCTTCTTTCGATCAAGGTTTATTTCGAGCGAATACTGCTGGACCATCAGAGTCTCTTATTGATGCTAATTCCGGCCCTGAATCCATAGCTAATGAGGGTTATCAATTGACAGCCATTGAAGCTGACACGGAGGGTACACTTTGGGTAACCTTCTATGATAGAGATGAAAGCTTCTTTTCATACAATCCTTCTACAAACACATGGCAAAACCAAACACCTTCTAATGCTTTAGGCAAATACCCAATTGACATTTTCATTGGATCTAATGGTGACAAATGGCTTACCATAGACCCTGAGAGAGGAGGAGGAATTTTAGTTTACAATGAAACCACTGGAGACGAACGATACCTCAATCAGAACGGTGGTCAGGGCGGCTTACCTAGTAATGAAGTCACCGACATTGAACTGGATCAAGACTTTTTTGTATGGGTCGCCACAAGCCAGGGCATTGCCTTTTTTACTAATCCAAACGCTGTTTTAAATAATCAATCACTCACAGCCTCAGTTCCCATTTTCGAAAACCGCCTTTTGTTAAGGAATGAATATATCACCGATATCGGAATTGACCCTGCCAATAGAAAATGGTTTGGCTCTTTAAACAATGGCTTATGGTTATTTTCCGAAGCAGGAGACGAACTGATCTATCATTTTACTGAAGAAAACAGTCCCCTTCCTTCAAATCGAATCTTGTCCTTGGCCATTGAACCAAAATCGGGAGAAGTACTCATTACTACAGATAAAGGCGCCATTTCCTTCAGAAGTGATGCCACCGAAGGCACTGATGTACACAGCAATGTGAAGATTTATCCCAACCCAGTAAACCCCAATTTTGACGATCAAATAGTGATTGAAGGGTTAGTGAATAATGCCTCGGTAAAGATCACAGACGTCTCCGGAAAACTGGTGAAAAATATTCAAGCCAACGGAAGCACTGCCCTTTGGAACGGACAAGACCTGAATGGCAGCCGTGTTACAACTGGGGTGTATCTAGTATTCAGCACCAATGATGACGGTACCGAAACCTATGTTTCTAAAATTGTTGTGATCTAATGCTGCACAGAACCAAAGGCATTGTGCTAGGCACCATCAAATACAGTGAAACCTCCATAATTGTCAGAATATTCACTGAGCAATTTGGCATGCAGTCTTACATAGTCAATGGTGTGCGAAGCGCAAAATCTAGAGGAAAATCAGCCTTGTACCAACCCCTCTCTATCCTCGAAATGGTGGTTTATCATAAACCTGAAAAAGACATTCAGCGCATTTCAGAGTCGAAATTTCATGTCAGCTTTCAAAGTATTCCCTTCGACCCAACCAAACGAGCCATCGGTATTTTTTTGATGGAGGTTTTCAGCAAAGTTCTTCGGAACGAATCTCACAACCAAGAACTATACGGTTTCCTTGAACAATCATTGATCTATTTCGATCATCAGCAAGAAAGCCTAAATAATTTCCACCTGCAGCTCCTGCTTAAAACCACGTTGTTTCTAGGATTCGGCCCTAAAGACGGAAAAGACTTGATTCATCAATTGGAGGAAGCTGGCTATCATTTCAGTTTAGTGCAAAACGAAATGACCATATTAGATCAGTTGATGAATGAACCGGTGGGCCAAACCATTTCCATATCTAATGCCTTCAGAAGGGATTTGCTAGATCATATCATTAAATTCTATCAGGCCAATACTGATAGCCTTAAAGAAATTAAGTCTCTTGAGATTCTGAAAACTATAATGAGTGCCTAGTTTCAACACTTTATGCTTAATTTAGACCTCAAACCATAAACCGATGAGCTCAATTCTTTATGACCACGTTCCTTCGCTGGACTTAGCACACTTTACATCAGGAACCCCCGATCAAAAAGCGGCTTTTGTTCAGGCACTTGGAGATGCCTACAATAACATTGGTTTCGTAGCCATTAAAAATCATGGCCTCACCGATGAAATGACCCAAAAGCTCTATGCTGCAATTCAGAAGTTCTTTGCGCTTACTGATGAAAAAAAGCAGAAGTATGAAGTACCTGAGTTAGCTGGGCAACGAGGCTACATTGGAAAAGGAAAAGAGCATGCGAAGGGCAGAAGTACTGGCGACTTGAAAGAGTTCTACCACGTGGGACAGCATGTCACTGATAATGATCCAATCAAAGAGCAATATCCTGACAACATTTGGCCAGACGAAGTACCAGAGCTCGAGCAAATTGGTTTGGAAGTATATAAAACATTAGAAGCTGCTGGAGTTAAAATGTTGCAGGCCATTGCCTTATACCTCGGTTTAGAGGAGACCTACTTCGACAAGAAAGTGCATAATGGCAATAGCATTCTTCGACCTATACATTATTTCCCCATTGAGAACCCAGATGAAGTGCCTGCAGATGCAGTAAGAGCAGCAGAACATGGTGACATTAACCTCATTACCCTTTTAATGGGTGCTAGTGCCGATGGTTTACAAGTGCTCAGAAATGATGGCAAATGGATTCCCATTACTGCATTACCAGATCAGCTAGTTGTGAATGTCGGAGATATGCTTTCCAGACACACCAACAATAAACTAAAGTCAACGATCCACCGTGTGGTAAATCCACCACGAGAGAAAATGGGTACTTCCAGATTCTCTATTCCCTTCTTTATGCATCCAAGATCAGAAATGGACTTAACCTGTCTTGAGAATTGCATAGATGAAGAGCACCCAAAACTCTACAGTGATATCACCGCAGGTGAATTTCTAGAAGAGAGACTAGCCGAAATTGGATTAAGAAAAAAATAAGCTAGATGGGGGCGGTGAAGCGCATCCGATATTTCATTTTCCTTAAAGATGTATTCTTTTTGGCCATAAGTGCATTTGGCGGGCCACAAGCTCATATCGCCATGCTACTGAAAATAATGGTGAAAAAGCGTGGCTATATTACGGAAGAAGAATTGATGGAACTGTATGCCCTTTGTCAGATTCTACCAGGCCCAACCTCTACCCAAACAATAACAGCCATTGGCTTTAGAATTGGCGGAGCTAGCTTGGCCTACCTCACCTTATTAATATGGATGATTCCTGCGGTAGCTATTATGACAACCGCAGCCATTCTTGTAAATAAATATCAGGCCAAGAACTTGAACTTAGAATTCACAAAGTTCATTCAACCTATGGCTGTTGGATTCATCAGTTATGGTGCTTATGTGATTGCTTCTAAAATGGTAACTACGAAAACAGCAGGCGCCTTAATGGCGCTTTCAGCTATAGTGACCTACTTCATTTCAAAGCCAGCAGCTTTACCGATTGTGTTAGTTTTTGCCGGAACTTTGACTGCCTTCAAATACAAAAAGCAGGAAATTGAAGTAAAAGAGAAAGTGAAAATCAAATGGGGCAATTTCACCCTCTGGGGCTTAGTACTCATAGCTGCCGCAATTCTAGGAGCCGTTACTCAAGACAGAATTGTTTTATTATTTGAGAACTTCTATCGTAACGGCAGTTTAATTTTCGGAGGCGGTCAAGTGCTTATACCATTCCTCAATACTGAGTTTGTTGAGTTTAAAGGCTACTTAAGCTCAGAAGAATTTCTTTCTGGTCTGGCTATTGTTCAAGCTGTTCCTGGACCTACATTTTCAGTAAGCTCTTTTGTTGGGGCACTTTCGGTGAGAGACCTTGGCATTGGCGGCCAAATATTAGGTGGTTTTATTGCCGCTTGTGGCATCTTCTTACCAGGTACTTTCTTAATCTTCTTTGTGATTAGATTTTGGGACAGCCTTAAGAAATATAGAGTAGTTCGAGCATCATTAGAGGGTATTCATGCAGCAAGTGCAGGCATGGTGGCTGCTGCTGCATTTCTATTATTTGAACCAATAGATAATTCGGTGTTAAACGTTTCAGTAGTCATTGGAACCTTCCTCTTACTTACATATACCAAGTTGCCACCCCCTATTATCATTTTGGCTGGTCTTGTGGCAGGTTTTTTAATCTAAATAGGAAAGCCTTAATTCGGTTTCTTTCACTTTCATTTCAACTTGCTGATAAAAAATTAAAGAACGATTCTTACGCTCATGCCCTGCTGGAAAACCAAAAGCAATGGGGCCATTTATATCTTTGAAATATGAGTGGATAATTTCCTCAAGCCCTCTCTCAAAGTACCCACTACCATCCTTAACATTTGTAAAATCTCCTATGATAACTCCTTTTAGATTCGAAAACTTACCAACCCTTTTGAGTTTATTCAACATTCGATCTATGGCATAGAAGTCTTCGCCAATCTCTTCAAGAAACAAAATTTTACCTTGGGTTTGAATTTCATTTTCAGCTCCGATGGATTCATATATTAGGCTCAAATTCCCCCCCGTCATTTCAGATACAGTACTTCCTGTTCTTGTGAAGTCATTGGGTGTTAACTCATACTGAAACTGATTTTGCCCAAATAAAATCGACCGCAATGTTTCATCAGAAGTAGAGTCATTCCCAAGTGTATAAACCATTGGGCCATGAATAGCAGGAGTTTGCATTGTACCAGATTGAAGCAAAAAGCTCGTCAGATCACTGAAGCCCACTGTCCATTTAGGTTGAGTTTGGAAGGAGGTAAAATCAACTTGGTCAAGGATTCGTGTTGTTCCGTAACCACCTCTCACAAAGATAATGGCCTTAATTTCTGAGTCATCTAATGCCTTTTGTAAGTCGCTCAAACGTTGTTCATCAGTCGCAGCAAAATATTCAGAATGAGAATTCAGAAAGTCCCCTTGAACTACTTGTAAACCCCAAGACTCTAAAACATCTATACCTTTCTGAATAGACTTTTCTAGTCTTTTGGCTGTTGCAACAATTGCCACTTTATCTCCTATCGTCAGTTGGGGAATTAACATTAGCACAAAATAAAAAAACCTCTTCGCTTGAAGAGGTTTTGGTGATCAATATGTTTTAAATTTTAGTTTCCGTTACCATCAGACGGACTTGGTTGCTCTTCTGGCATTGGAACCCCGAGCTTTTTAAATACTAACTCTGTGATATTTAGAGATTCTTCAGCAGCAAGCACAATACCTGCACCATTGCCGACTTTAGAGTTCAAAATGATAGCAAAGCCATTCTCCTTACGTACGGCCTCAATAGCATCTTGCACTTTAGTGTAAACAGGGTTATACTTTTCCGCTTGTTTCATTCCGAAGGCCTGCTCTGCTTGAGCTGAAAACTTTTGTAACTGCTCATCCAAAGTACGGATTTCATTTTCACGTTCCTGAAGTACAACTTGGTTCGCATTTGGCTGCTGAGCCATTTGCTGCAATTGGGCATACTTGGTTTGAAGATCTTTTTGTTTTGCCTGTACCTGAGCCGTTAATTGTGCTCTATAAGTTTCCAATTCCGAATCAATACCAGCCATATCTGGCATGTTGAAAACGATGAATTCAAGATAGGTATAACCAATTTTGAAATCTTGCGCTTTTGCTGCCGCCATTACCAACAGAAAAGCTGCCATTACTAATAATCTACGCTTCATAATCCTTATTTAATATTTTAGTTTCCTTTTTCTTTAACACCTAGTTCTTCCAGAATAAACTCTGTATAATCATGAACTTGGTTACTATAAATTATCCCTACATCGGCTGCCTTATCAAAGACATAATCTAAACCGAATTTCTTTGCAATCACTTCGACTGCCAGATTCACCTTTGTGCGCAATGGAGTTAATAACTCCTCTACTTTTTTATAGTAGAGCCCATCAAAACCAAAAATTTCAGTATTCTTTTGGATTGCCTCCTGATTCTTAGCCTCAATGCCCTCCTTCCGTTCTTCAATCATTGCAGGAGTAAGTAAAACCTCGTTTGCCCTTAACTCCGCTCTCATCTTTTCGAGCTCGTCATACAAACTTCGTACCTCTTTGTCGAAAGTCTTCGCAAGAGCTTCCAACTCCTTCTGTTTTTCAGTATAATCTGGTAGTTGACTCAGGACATATTCTGAATCGAAATGTCCTATTTTCTGTCCAAAGCCGTTGCCTTGAGCCAGCGCAAAATTAGAGATTAATGTCAATAATGCTAAGGAGGGAAAAAATTTGTGCATGGCTATCTAATTTGTTGACCAATTGTAAAGTGCACCTGAGAACCTCCAACAACCGCAGGGGAAAGGGTATTGTCTTGATCAAAGCCATAAGCCCAATCTATTCCTAATAAACCAAATGCTGGCAAAAATACTCTTGCTCCAACACCAGCAGAACGGAATAAATCTCGAGGCGAATACTCATTGAAGTCTATCCATGTGTTTCCAGCCTCGCCAAACACCAATAAATAAATTGTAGATGTCGGTTCTTTAGATACGGCATATCTTAACTCGGCAGTAAACTTATTGTAAACAATTCCTCCCCTAAAGCCAGTTTCAGGATCTACAGGGTCAATACTATTATCTTCATAACCCCTTAACGCTATAATGTCCTGTCCAATTATAAAATTGTTTGCCCCATTTAACCCATTTCCACCCAAAAAGAATCTTTCAAAAGGTCCAGAATCGGTTCTATTTGAATAGGTACCAATGAACCCTAGGTGTGCTCTGGTATTGAAAACAAACTTATCGGTTACAGGTAAAAACATTGACCAATCAAACATCCACTTATGATATTCAACGTATTTGTATCTAGTACTTTCGCTGATGTCTCCTTCATAGCGGCCAGGGCTCAGGACTGACCATGGAGGTGTAGCGTTAATAGCCAAAGTAAACTGTGACCCATATGTTGGAAAGTTTGGTTGGTCAATATTACTTCTAGAAATGGTGGTATTGAAAGTTAAACTGTTTGATCTACCAGTTGAGAAGCCGAGTGTATTTCCAAAGTTCGAGACTTCATAAAATTGGTAACGAAGGCTGTTCTGAATCTGAAAATAATCATCTGGCCATCTAAGTCTTCTACCCAAACCGACAGAGAAGCCTGTGGCCTTTAAGAAGCCAAGTGTTTCGTTGTTATTGAAGAAGTCTACACTTCTATTTACTGTTCTATTAACACTAATAGTAAAATTATTAGGCTTTCTGCCGCCCAACCAAGGTTCAGAAAATACCAAACTCATATTTCTGAATCTTCTTCCGTTTGATTGAAACTGAAGGGATAATTTCTGACCATCTCCACTAGGATAAGGTCGCCACTTTTCCCAGTTATTGAAGTTCTTCATGGAGAAGTTATTGAGCGATAGACCTACTGTTCCAACAAAACCAAAAGGACCTCCGAAACCGCCTGAGAGTTGAATTTGATCAGATGACTTTTCAACCAAATTGAAAATAATATCAACTGTTCCATCCTGAATATTTGGTATTGGTTGAGGATTGATTTGTTCCGGATCGAAATATCCCATCTGTCCTAACTCACGGATCGTTCTAATCAACTCTCTTCGGCTATACTTTTGGCCTGGTAAAGTTCTTATCTCTCTCAGCACAACATGGTCAGAAGTTCTATCATTTCCTTGGAGAATAATACGCTTAATCGTTGCCTGATCTCCTTCATACATCCTCATTTCGAGGTCTATAGAATCATTTTCGGCTCTTACCTCTACTACATCTAACCTGAAGAAAAGGTATCCGTCATCTTGGTAAAGCGACTGGATATCATCTCCACTTTCACCATCGAACTGTGTTCTCTGATCGATTCGTTGCTTGTTGTAAACCTCCCCTTTAAAGATCCCTAACTTTTCTGTCAGGAACTCATCGGTATATTTGAAGTTGCCTACCCAATCAATATTACGGATGTAATATCGATCTCCTTCGTCTACCTTAATTTTCAAATTGATGAACTCCTCGTTTAAAGTACTCACTTCATCACCCACCACTTCTGCATCTCTATAACCTTTAGAATTATAAAAATCGATGAGGAGGTTTTTGTCCTCTCTATAATCTACCTCTATAAAC
The DNA here is from genome assembly GCA_964350505.1 of uncultured Roseivirgaceae bacterium. Lineage (GTDB taxonomy): Bacteria > Bacteroidota > Bacteroidia > Cytophagales > Cyclobacteriaceae > Roseivirga. The sequence continues at coordinate 12,674 of CAYGKL010000021.1, forward strand.
TTAGACCCTTTGAGGAAATTGAGTTTTACATTATCGTTGATGAACTGCTTGAAATCCTTATTGGTAACCGTTTGAGAAGAATCTGCAAAGTTTGCCAGAGACCTAGGACTGGTGTTAAAGACCTGCTCAAAGAGCCTGTTGACTAACCAAAACCTTGGTTTTTCTTTAGTCTTCTTAAGCGTCTTTTTTAACCGTGAATCATCAAAAGAATCGTTTCCTTCAAATTCAATTTTGTTGATTTTAATCTTACTACTTCTGTCAACAACGAAATTCAAGGATATACCGTCATTGACAACTGAGTCTAGTTTTTGTTCTGTCAGAACAGTAGCATTCAAATAACCTTTCTCTATAAAGTATTTCTTGATAACTAATTCAGAGTTCTTTATCAGGGGAGCGCTCGCTACTTTTCCTATCACTCCTAATTGGTCCTTTAGCTCAGACCTCTGTCCACTACTAACCCCTTCAATATTATATCTGAGTATTCTAGGACGCTCAGTAATCCTAACTTCTATAAATGCTCTGTCATCTTCTGTCTTGGTTAACCAGAATTGTACATCAGCTATAATTCCTTGATTCCAAAGTTTTTTAATAGCATCTGAGACCTGTCTTCCAGGTATAGAAACCCTATCTCCTACCTTAATTCCAGCAAAAGATACCAGTGCTCTCTCATCTAAGACATTAAGTCCTGTGAACTTAATCTCAGCAATCTCAAAAACCTTTGGGTTAGAATAGTCTATTTGAACTCCATCGCCTGCATTCACGCCATATCTCACCTGAGATAGTGCGCTGCTGACCGTAAAGATCAAGAAGCTTACAACTACTATTACTTTTCTCATTCCCGAACTCACTTCTTTAATTGCTCGCTAATTTTTCCAAATCTTCTTTCTCTTTCCTGATAAGACACTATCGCTTCGTATAAGTGCTCTTTTCTAAAGTCCGGCCACAACGTGTCGGTGATGAAGAATTCCGTATAGGCCATTTGCCATAATAGGAAATTACTTATCCGCAGTTCTCCGCTCGTCCTTATTAACAACTCAGGGTCAGGAATTCCTGAGGTGACTAAATATTTATCAATAGTCTCTTGACTAATTTCTTCAGCAATCAAATCGCCTCTTTCAACATCTTCGGCAATGCGTTTGGTGGCCTGCGTTATATCCCATCTACCACTATAACTTAAGGCAAGAATTAACGTCATGCCATTATTATTCTTTGTTTTGACTATTGCCTCTTCTAATTCTCTCTGACATTTAGACGGCAAACTCGCTTTATCACCAATGGAGGCTAATTTGATATTATTATCCATCAGTGTTTTAATCTCTGAACTCAACGTTGACACCAACAATTCCATTAAGGCTGTGACCTCAAATTTTGGTCTACTCCAATTCTCTGTAGAAAAGGCATAAAGTGTGAGATACCCCACTCCCAATTCTGCACAGCCCTCCGTAACATCGCGCACAGACTTCACAGCACTTTTATGACCAAAAACACGGGCAGCGCCCTGTTTTTTAGCCCAACGGCCATTGCCATCCATAATTACCGCAATGTGTTTGGGAAGATTCTCTAGCCTGATTTTTTCCTTCATCTACGCACGTCTCGAAAAAGCAAGCGCAAAGGTACAAAAATGAGTTAGCTTTTTAAACGCTAATGCACTCTTTGTCAACCAGATTAGAAGAATGGCTTAAAGCAAACAATCTTATAGAAGGTATAGCTAAGAGAGATAGAGGTGTTAAACATCCAATCATCATCATTGGGGTTACCCCCTCGAAAGTTCTTAAGATTCGGTGTATTCGCTGATACATTATCCAACATATCAGACCCTGTCTTAATAGCAGATGTTGATATTCCAAGTATCCA
>CAYGKL010000021.1:14627-23148 GCA_964350505.1 uncultured Roseivirgaceae bacterium
GCCTAACTCAGATACCTGAGCTGAAACTCCAATTGAAGAGAGACTCAATGCAAAAACAAGCAATAATCTATAAATAGACGGTTTATCCGTATGATATGAGCGCAAGCTAGACAACTGATGAATTATGTTTAAGAGTAGTTGAGTTAAATATTGTTAAGTTAATTTCTAGCATCTAGACCCCAATTTAGCTTTTGTCTGAGTGTGTCAAAATATCTTGTTTCAGGAAACCTTACCAATTTGGCTTCAAATTCCTCTCTCTTAACGGTAATTTCGACTGAATCGTCTACGCTCTGAGATCTTGAGTCTAAAGAAACCATAAACTGCCTAGACCTGCCTTCAATTTCAAAGGTAATTTGACTTCTGTCGGATAGAATAATTGGCCTTACATTAAGGTTATGCGGGCAAACTGGTGTGATGATAAAATTCTTCATACTCGGATGAACCAACGGACCACCACAGCTTAAAGAATACCCAGTTGAGCCAGTTGGTGTAGAAACAATAAGGCCATCTGCCCAATATGAATTAAGATAATCTCCATCTACGTAGGTATGCACAACGATCATGGATGATGTTTCCTTTTTTACTATAGTGAGCTCATTAAGACCAAAATTAAAGGGCTCAAAAAGGTCTTTATTCGAATCTACATGTATAAGTGATCGGGATTCGATATCAAAAGTACCAGCCACCAATTTATCGAGTGCCTGATGAATGTCGTCTCTTGGAGTCGTGGCCAGAAAACCGAGTCGGCCTAGGTTTATACCTACTATCGGTGTTTCGGCTTGGTGTGAAAATGTAATAGTATCGAGAATTGTTCCATCACCACCAAGGCTAAGAATAAAGTCGAAATCACTTAAATCATCGCCTCTTTCAAAAGACCTTACCCCATTAATTTTAAAGTCCTTTTCCGCTAAATCCTTTTGATATTCACTCGAAATAGCCATCTGGATTCCGTCTGATTGAAGATATTCCAAAATATCTGAAATACAGCCTTGTGCCTCAGGGCCAGTGCTTTTTCCGTGGATGGCAATTTTCATGACGAATTAGATGTTGAGGTACTTCATGAGTAGGTCAAATCTTTCCTTATCGTTCGACTTGACTTCTTCTTCCTGAAACCTCCCTACAATTTTATACCCAAACCTCTCCAGTGAAGCAGCTATATGAGAAACCTCTGTCTGATTAATTTTTAAAGTAACTCTAAGCATTGAATTATCCGATAAATCTCTTCCAACTGCAACGCTAAGTATTCGGGCATTCTCCCCCTCAACTAATCTAGAAATCTCCGCAAGCGAGTAGTCTCTATGAGTTACTGACAACACTAAAATGGCTCCTTGATCTTGTACAGCAGTAGAATCGGCAATTGCTCTGATAGTATCTTCAATCCCAACAACACCTAAAAAACTTCCGGTAGGTGAAAGAACTGCAACCATTTGAGAATCAAAGTCCGATGACATTCGAATAACATCATAAAAATGCTGGTGCTCTAGCACAAAGCATTCTTCATCTTCTAATTCATATTGACCTATTGGCTTTTTGGCATCATTATCCTCTAGAATGATATCCTCTGAAATAAAACCAAGAAATTTGCCTTTCTCGATTACGGGTAATTGATTAGTCCTTAACTCTTCCATCCAGATCATAGCTTTATCGCCATCATCTGTTGGTTTTAGAGGGGGAATCATATGATTAATCAAGTCTGCTGCTACCATCTTCGCTGTTGAAACGCTATGATTAGCCTGAAAGTTCTACTCTCAGGTGAAGGCAATTCAAACAATATTATAAAAACTCACCCAATTTCTAAGCATTTCCAATCCGTATTCTGTCAGAATTGCTTCGGGGTGAAACTGAAGCCCATGTGCTTTGAGTGCTTGGCTCTCAAAGGCCATTATCTCATTGTTCTTTGTTTCCGCTAGCAAATTGAACCCTTGAGGCGGCTCTTCTAATATCAATGAATGATACCTTACCACCTCTAATTCTTCCGGTAATCCATGAAAAAGGACTCCTCCACTATGCCTAATTTTCGATATTTTCCCATGCATAGGCTTTTCAGCTTTTATCAACCGAACTCCAGATTGAATGCCTATGGCTTGATGCCCTAAGCATATGCCCAACATAGGTAGCTTACCTAAGAAGTATTCTGTGATTTTCATTAACTGGCCTGCCATCTCTGGCTTTTCAGGGCCAGGAGATAATACAACGCCAGTATAATATCCAGCGACAATCACATCAAAAGGTTCATCGTTCCTCAATACCCTTACCGAAACACCGAGTTGTTTAAAGTAATCTACAAGGTTGTAAGTAAATGAGTCGTAATTATCGAGCAGTAATATCACACTGGTGAGAGTAATTCTTTTATCGACTCCAGCATTTCTTTGGCAAATGGCAATACCACATCTAGACTTGCAATTAGTTTAGGCCCTAATTCGGTTAGGAAAGGATAAAGTACTAAGTCTTCATCTTGGCCTGGGAGTTCTATTCCGAAGTTGTTGACCAACCAAAGGAGAATACTTATACCAATTGCCCATTTTACAAGCCCCAAGATGGCTCCAGCAAATTTATCAAACCCACCCAAAAGGGTCATATCAATTGCCTTCTTAAGTAGTTTGCCCAGCATATTCACTAAAAGAATAATGGCTAGGAAAATAAGGATGAAGGAAATGAAAGGTAAAAGTTGATCGAAATCTTCAAAGTATTCCGAGAGGTAGACCATGCCTACCTCCATCAACTTAAAACCACCAATTATGGCTAAAACAAAAGCCAATACACCAAATATTTCAAGCAACAACCCTTTCTTGAAGCCAAGTACGGCTCCAAAAACTAGCGGAATGAGCAAAATGATGTCTAGTGTTTTCAAAGATTATGAAAGCAAGGTTTTAACCATAGTTGAAATGGCTTTTCCATCAGCTTTTCCAGCTAAAGCCTTTGTGGCACTTCCCATAACTTTACCCATGTCTTGAGGACCTGAAGCACCAACTTGAGCAATTATATTTTGCAATTCAGCTTTGAGCTCGTCATCGGAAAGCTGCTTTGGCAAATACCTCTCAATAACTTCTGCCTCATCCATTTCAACCTTATAAAGATCTTCTCTCCCCTGCTCCTTATAAATGGAGGCCGAATCCTTTCTTTGTTTGACAGCCTTGGCTAAAATTTTCATTTCTCCATCTGAAGAAAGTTCTCCTTGACTCCCCTTATCAGTTTCTGCCATTAAAATCATGGACTTGATCGAACGAAGGGCTTTAAGCTCATCTTTGTTTTTAGCCAACATTGCTTGTTTAATGTCGGCATCTATTTGCTGTTTTAGGCTCATTATGAATTATAATTGAGAGTTTTGAAATCATTAACTTGCACGCAAAGTTAAGGAATAAAGCCAATTTGAATGACTAGACTTAGTGTGAACATCAATAAGGTGGCCACCATCCGAAATGCAAGAGGTGGAAACAACCCTAATGTGGTTCAGGTAGCAAAAGATGCGGAGCGTTTTGGGGCTCAGGGAATTACTGTGCATCCAAGACCGGATGAGAGGCATATTACCACAAAAGATGTTTATGATTTGAAGGAAGTAGTGACCACAGAGTTTAACATCGAAGGTTACCCTGACGAAAGATTCTTGAAAATTCTTGAAGATTTAAAGCCCGATCAGGCAACTCTGGTTCCAGATCCTCCGAATGTTCTTACGTCTAATGCTGGTTGGGACACCATTGGAAGAGCTGACGAACTGAGGCCAATCATCGATCAGATTAAGAATATGGGAATCCGTGTTTCAATCTTTGTTGAGCCTGAGATAAAAATAATTGAAGGTGCACATGCCTTGGGTACAGACAGAATTGAACTCTACACTGAAATGTATGCAACTGAGTATCGCAGTAACCCAGAAAAGGCAATTGCAAAGTACGCCCAAGCTTCTCAAAGGGCACACGAATTGGGCATTGGTATCAATGCTGGACATGATTTGGATCTAGACAATCTGAATTACTTAGTGAAGACAATCCCCTATATTGATGAAGTTTCCATTGGACATGCCTTAATTTGCGATGCCCTGTATTTGGGTCTTGAAAACACAATTCAGCTATACCTGAGAGCACTTAAAATATGAGTTTACTTAATTATAAAATTCTGGGAGAAGGAAAGCCTTTAGTGATCCTTCATGGGCTTTTTGGATCTCTGGACAATTGGATGACACTGGGCAAGAAATGGTCTGAAAGTAGAAAAGTGATCTTAGTGGATCAGAGAAATCACGGTAACTCCTTTCATGCTGATGAATTCAATTACCAATTAATGTCAGATGATCTGGATATGCTTTTTACTCATTTAAAAATAGAGAAGGCTATAATTTTAGGTCATTCCATGGGTGGAAAAACGGCCATGCAATTTGCCATAGAATATCCTGAGAAAGTTGATCAATTGATCATTGCAGATATCGGCCCAAAGTTTTATCCAGTTCACCACCATACCATCATCAAGGCTTTCTATTCGGTTCCAGTGAAAGAACTAAAATCTAGAAATGAAGCCGATGATTTATTATCAGGCTTAATCCCAGACTTTGGCACAAGACAATTTCTACTGAAAAATCTTTCTCGCGAAAAAGATGGTTTCAGTTGGAAGATGAACTTGGATGTGATCGCTAAAAATATTGAAGAAGTTGGTAAAGGATTGAACCAAAATGCTCAATTCAAAAAGCCAACGCTTTTTGTTCGAGGATCGAAATCCGATTACATAACCAATGATGACCTTAACCTTATCCATTCCATATTTTCGGATAGCCGACTAAAAACTATTGAAGGGGCAGGACATTGGCTACATGCAGAAAAGCCAAAAGAGTTTTTTGAAGCATTAAATGAATTCATTGATTGACCATGAGCCAAGGTAAAATATTTCTCATCCCCAATGTAATATCTGCCGACACACAAGATGTTGTTATCCCTGAACAGGTAAAAAGAGCAATACTCGAAACGGATATTTTCTTTGTTGAAGATTTAAGAACAGCAAGGAGATATGTGAGCAGTCTGAAAATAGGTCTAATAATCGAGGAACTTGATTTTAGAGTTTTAGATAAAAAGACCAGCTTTGAAGAGTGCTTCGAGTTGGCTCAACTAGCGCTTGAAGGCAAAAATCTCGGTGTTATTTCTGAAAGTGGCTGTCCCGGTGTCGCAGATCCTGGCGCACGTTTGGTGCACATGGCTCAGCAGTTAGGAGTTGTGTGTCAACCTTTAGTTGGTCCTTCATCTATATTACTCGCCCTAATGGCTTCAGGGTTCAATGGCCAATCCTTTGCCTTTCATGGATACCTACCTATTGACCGAAAAGAGCGTCAGCAAAAAATTAGAGAATTAGAGAAAGAATCGAGAGAAAAGGATCAGACTCAAATATTTATGGACACTCCCTATAGAAATGAACCTCTTTTTTTCGACATACTAAAAGTTGCAAGACAGGATACTTTCCTGTGCGTTGCTAGAGATATTACTGGGGAAAAAGAGCTCATTAAAACCAAATCTGTATCTAAATGGAATCCCCGAGATATTGATGTGAAGAAGATTCCAACCATCTTTCTTCTCTACGCCAACTAAAGAATCAAAAAAAGTTTTCAGACTTACATAGATAAGTCTATTTTTGCAGCCTTAAATATCTAGAATATGCCATACTTATTTACCTCAGAATCAGTTTCAGAAGGACATCCGGACAAAGTCGCAGATCAGATTTCAGATGCGCTGATTGATAATTTCTTAGCTTTCGATTCTGAATCAAAAGTTGCTTGTGAAACCTTAGTAACAACAGGTCAAGTAATATTGGCTGGCGAGGTAAAGTCTAACACCTATTTGGATGTTCAGAGAATTGCTCGCGAAACCATTCAAAAAATAGGATATACTAAGGCTGAATACCAATTCGATTATAAGTCATGTGGAGTTCTTTCTGCTATTCATGAGCAGTCTGAAGACATCAACAGAGGAGTAGACAGAGCTTCGAAGGAAGATCAGGGTGCGGGTGACCAAGGAATGATGTTTGGTTATGCCACTAACGAAACCGAAAACTATATGCCTTTGGCGTTAGACCTTTCTCACAAAATACTTCAAGTATTGGCTGATTTGAGAAGAGAAAATTCCGAAATCACATATCTGAGACCTGACGCCAAATCTCAAGTGACAATCGAATATTCAGATGATAATGTGCCAACTAAAATCGATGCTATTGTAGTTTCAACTCAACATGATGACTTTGATGAGGAGAATACAATGTTGGCCAAAATCAAGGAAGACATAATTAACATTCTGATCCCAAGAGTAAAGGCTCAACTTCCAGAAAGAATTCAGGCTTTATTCAACGACCAAATTAAATATCATATTAACCCAACAGGGAAGTTTGTAATTGGTGGGCCTCATGGTGACACTGGCCTTACAGGAAGGAAAATCATCGTTGATACTTATGGTGGGAAAGGCGCTCATGGCGGTGGAGCATTCTCTGGAAAAGATCCATCTAAAGTTGACAGATCGGCTGCATATGCCACTAGACACATTGCAAAGAACTTAGTAGCAGCAGGTGTTGCCGATGAAGTATTAGTTCAGGTTTCTTATGCAATTGGTGTTGTAGAGCCTATGGGTATTTACATCAGCACTTATGGTACTGCAAAAGTGAACATGAATGATGGAGAGATTGCCAAAAAGGTAACAGAAGTTTTCGATATGCGCCCTTATGCGATCGAAACCCGCTTGAACCTTAGAACTCCAATGTATTCAGAAACGGCAGCTTACGGCCATATGGGTAGAAAGAATGAAGTAGTTAAGAAAACATTCATCAATTCAAGTAATCAACCAGAGGAGTTTGAAGTTGAACTCTTCACTTGGGAGAAGCTCGACTATGTTGATAAAGTAAAACAAGCATTTAGCTTATAAATAGAAAAGGCCTGATTTCATCAGGCCTTTTTTTTTGAAATATTAGTTTCTAGTGAGCAATTACCTTCTCTTTATGCCTTTTTATTTGCCTTCTTAAAGCTTCCACACAGTGATCTGTGGCCGCCTCAAATGAGCCATTCGTTTTATGAGCGAAAAGCTGCTCACCTGGTACGTTCAATTTTATTTCAACAGTTTTATTTTCGATACCCTCATTATTCAACCTGAGTATAACTTCTGAATCAATAGTCCTGTCATAAAAAGTATCCAGTTTATCGAGTTTTTTTTGGATGAAGTCTATTAATTTTTCATCTGCATCGAAGTGGAGTGATTGAATTTGTACTTTCATGATCTTAATTTTTAAAGGGTTAAACTTACGCTTTTGGATGTGCTTGATCGAAAACCGACTTGAGCTTTTCCAATGAATTGTGTGTGTATACTTGAGTTGCCGCCAAACTACTATGCCCCAACAAATCTTTTACCGCATTCAAATCGGCTCCTTTATTCAATAAGTGTGTTGCAAATGTATGGCGGAGTGCATGAGGACTCTTTTTATCCAAAGATTGAATCTGATCTAGATACTTTTTAACTATTCTATAAACCATCATGGGATATGCCTGCCCTCCATTTTTATTAACGATTAAATATGATTTGTTATCGTGTGAAAAGACATGACTTTTCTCATTTATATAACTTTTTAACAAAATATTTAGTGATCGGGAAACGGGTATCACTCGCTCTTTATTACGCTTTCCTAATACTTTTATCGTTGACTGACTTTGATTGAAGTCAGACACTTTCAAACCAATAAGTTCTGCTAAACGAATTCCTGTTCCATAAAGAAGCTCCAGAATGGCCTGTTCCGTTTTCCCTTCAATAGAGTCTTCAAAAACTATCCTGTCCAAGAAATCGGAGAACTCTTGTTCGTTTGCAAAACCCGGAAGCTCTTTTTTAACCTTAAGCGATTTGATTTTTTGAGTCGGGTCCTTTACAATTTCTTCTCTTTTTAAAAGAAACTTATAGAAAGATCTGAGAGAGGCTATTTTTCTATTAACACTTCTAGAGGAATTGCCTTCATCCATTAAGGACAATACCCAAGAGCGTACCATCAATTGAGTGGCCTCTAATAAGTTCTGAATGTTAAATTTTTGTTGAGTGAAAAGCTCAAATTGCAGCAAGTCGTTTCGATAAGACTTGACCGTGTGTGCACTGTAACGCTTTTCGTAAGATATATATCTGAGGAAGGATTCAATCATGCTAGTACTGCGTCTTTACACACAGTACTAACATAATGATTTATCACTACTAAAGAAATTGGATTAGTAGTTTTCTTTAGCGTACATTTTTTGCTTATACGCTGCCTTTATTTTTTGAGTTCTATTCGTGATAGAAGGCTTCTCGTAGCTTGTTCTAGATCTTAGTTCTCTAAGAACACCTGTTCTTTCGAATTTCTTCTTAAAACGCTTAAGCGCCTTGTCGATTGATTCGTTTTCTTTTACGTTAATTACGATCATAGTTTTAAAACACCTCCTCTCAATTCGGAGGGCAAAGGTAGTGATTAGAAATTATTTTACAATATCCCTGACAATCATTTACTTAAGTATTTGTCGTGAGATCACCAGTTTCTGAATTTCAGAGGTTCC
>CAYGKL010000021.1:23248-36113 GCA_964350505.1 uncultured Roseivirgaceae bacterium
TCTCCCGACTTTCCGTGAGTAATCCAGTTCTTAGTTCCGTTGATGACCCATTCATTACCTTCTTTTTTGGCAGTGGTCTTCATGTTACCTGCATCAGAACCAGTATTTGGCTCGGTTAAACCCCAAGCCCCTATCCATTCGGCAGTGGCCAATTTAGGCAACCATCTTTTCTTCTGTTCCTCATTTCCAAACTGAAGAATGTGACCAGTACACAATGAATTGTGTGCTGCAACAGACAAGCCAATGCCTGGATCAAGTTTGGCAACCTCCGAAACAACTGTAATATATTCATCATAAGTAAAACCAGAACCTCCATACTCTTGAGGAACCAAAACACCCATCAAACCCAACTCACCAAATTTTTTGAAGATATGAATCGGAAATTCCTGCTTATCATCCCACTCATTTCGGTAGGGAGTAATTTCCTTTTCACCAAAGTCTCTGATCATATCAGCAATCATTCGCTGATTCTCATTCAAGTCAAAATCCATTTCCATATAGTTTGTCGAAAATTACCAAATTTGTTCTACCAAACAAACGATCGTTAGGTAGAATGGTTTAACGAGAATTATTGCTTAATTATCCCCTACATTTCATCATTCATCTAAATTGTATCTTCAGAGAGGTATGACTTAGTAGATTTGTAAAAAAATAATCATGAAAAAACTCTTAATAACTGGAGGGGCAGGTTTTATTGGTAGCCATGTAGTAAGGTTGTTTGTGAATAAATATTCAGACTATACCATCTACAATTTAGATACATTGACCTACGCTGGCAATTTAGAGAACCTTAATGATGTGGAAGGTGCTGCAAATTATCACTTCATCAAAGGTGATATTACTGACGAGGCTTTTATTGATGAGCTTTTTGCTTCGCATCAATTTGATGGAGTAATTCATTTAGCCGCAGAATCACATGTAGATAGATCAATAAGTGATCCGCTGTCTTTCGTTAAGACCAATATTATAGGAACCGTCAATCTTTTGAATGCTGCCAAGAAGTATTGGGCTGACAACTTCGAAGACAAGTTGTTCTATCATATATCAACTGATGAAGTTTATGGTTCTTTAGGTGAAACCGGCTTCTTTTTGGAAACGACTTCTTATGACCCACAGTCACCATATTCAGCTTCCAAAGCAAGTTCGGATCATTTCGTTCGAGCATATGCCAATACCTATAAGCTTCCAATTGTAGTTTCTAACTGCTCCAATAATTACGGGCCAAATCAGTTCCCAGAGAAGCTTCTGCCTCTTTGTATCCATAATATAAAGAATAAGAAACCTTTGCCAGTTTATGGTAAGGGTGATAATATAAGAGATTGGCTTTATGTGGTAGATCATGCGAGAGCTATTGATGTAATTTTCCATCAAGGCAAAATTGGAGAAACTTACAACATTGGTGGATTCAATGAATGGAAAAACATACACATTGTGGAATTACTCTGTGATGTAATGGATAAGAAGTTGGGGAGAGATGAAGGTGAATCAAGAAAACTCATCACTTTTGTTACCGACAGGGCAGGCCATGACATGCGATATGCTATTGATGCCTCAAGAATTAAGAATGAATTAGGTTGGGAACCTTCACTGCAGTTTGAAGAAGGATTAGAGAAAACCGTAGATTGGTATCTTTCTAATACCAATTGGCTGGAGCATGTGACTTCAGGGGAATACCAAAACTATTACCAAAATCAATATCAGGTATGAAAGGAATAATTTTAGCCGGAGGGTCTGGTACCAGACTACACCCTTTAACACTTTCGGTAAGTAAACAATTAATGCCTGTTTACGATAAGCCAATGATATATTATCCGCTTTCTATTTTAATGTTAGCAGGTATTAAGGAAATTCTAATCATTTCCACTCCTCACGATCTTCCCAACTTTAAAATGCTCCTTGGAGATGGTAGCAGAATTGGCTGTTCATTCAGCTATGCGGAGCAACCCAAACCTGAGGGATTAGCCCAAGCATTTACTATTGGCGCTGATTTTATTGGTGATGATAAAGTAGCGTTAATCTTAGGTGATAACATTTTCTACGGATCAGGGCTTCCTAAACTACTGAAAGAAAATGCTGATCCTGATGGTGGTATTGTCTATGCTTATAGAGTAAATGATCCTGAAAGATATGGTGTGGTTGAATTTGACGAAGAAATGAATGCCATATCAATTGAGGAAAAACCTAAACAACCAAAATCAAAATGGGCAGTTCCAGGTATTTATTTCTACGACAATCAAGTCGTTGAAATCGCAAAAAACCTGAAACCTAGTTCAAGAGGAGAGTTAGAAATAACAGATATCAATAAGACTTATCTAGAAATGGGTAAACTCAAAGTAAGTACTATGGACAGAGGTACTGCTTGGCTCGATACTGGAACAATTGACTCGCTCATGCAAGCTGGTCAATTCGTGCAAATCATTGAAGAAAGACAGGGTATCAAAATCTCATGCATCGAAGAAATTGCTTATCGCATGGGATACATCAATGCCGAAAAACTTGCAGAAATTGCCAAACCTCTAGAAAAATCTGGATATGGTGAATATTTATTAGGCCTATTAAAGGCCTAATTATTCATTATATAGCACCGTCAAAACAACATTGGCTACTGCACTGAGAGTCTCTTTGCTGATCACAGACATATTATCTTTCTGTGTATGATGGTATGGGCCAAAGTCTCTAGTGCCAGCTCTATAATCAAGAATATCAATCATTGGTATACCCGCATCTTTATTTACAAAGACGTGGTCATCAGTCATATCTCTGAATCCTATTTCTTTCACAAAGTACTTTTGATATCCCAATTGATGGGCAATGTTCCAAGTAGTGGTAAGAATTCGCGAAGCATACTTTTGAGAAACTCCATCATAAAAAAAAGTAGCATCAGCAGCTCCAACCATGTCCAAAAGAATCCCATAATAAGCAGAGTAATTTGCCTTGTGCTTATTCTTACTCCAATATTGAGACCCTAGACAATACCAGCTTTCTTTTCCAAAATCCCTTGGATTAGCTGCCGAAGCATTATTTTGATGTTCACCCCAATCTTCGCCATCAAACAATATCATATCGACACCCACAGTCGGTGAGTTCGACCCGCTAATTATTCTAGCTACTTCTAACAAAACAGCTACACCACTTCCTCCGTCATTGGCACCGTCTATTTCAACCATATCATCACTAGGGTCTCTATCTCCAAAAGGTCTTGTATCCCAATGTGCTGCAAGGAGAATGCGTTTTTTGGCTTCTGGATTAAAGGAAGCGATAATATTTTTTAAGTTTACTTCTGTGCCATCATAGACATTATCTTTAAATTCTTGAACAGTAACCTTTCCTCCATAGCTTTCAAATTTCTTCACAAACCACTCTGCCGTTTGCCCATGAGCCTCAGTATTTGGAACTCTTGGGCCAAAGTCCACCTGCTTCTGAACAAAAGCATATAATGAATCGGCATTTGGGCTTGGTGCGGAAATCAGGTTCATATTCACCGCAGTCTCACCTGATTTACCCCCCGATGAACCACATGAAGTAATGATTGAAACCGCAATAATGAGTATAAAAGTGAAGACGTTTTTCATAAGAATGCTTTTGCTGGGTAAAAATAAAGGCATTTCTCGTATTGAACGAATGATTCAGGTATTTGATATGAAATAAAAATCCACTAGTTTTGCACCACTTAATGGTTATTTCCAGAGGGGACATAAAGTCCCCTCTTTCTTTATCACCCATGAAAGAGTTAACAGACGCTGTAAAAGAACTTGCTGAAAGACATCTAGAAGATGACAGCTTCTTTATTGTTGATGTAATCTCAAAAGGTGTAACGGGTAAAACCAAAGTTTTGGTTCTACTAGATAGAGATCAGGGAGTAAATATTGACGATTGTGCCAGTCTAAGCCGGAAATTGGCTGAAGACATTGAGTTGGAAGATATAATAGATGTAGCCTATATTCTGGAAGTTTCGTCTCCAGGGTTAGACCATCCACTTAGCTCAGTAAGGCAGTTTAAGAAGAATATTGGCCGAAGGTTAAGAGTAACTTTAACCGCTGGCACTCAGCTTGAAGGCAGCTTGAATAATGTGAGTGATACTTCCATTTTAATAGGTGCCGAAAAGAAAGAAAAGAAAAAGAATGTGGTCGAAGAGAAAGAAATTTCCTTCGCTGATATTGAAAAAGCCAACGTGTTAGTGTCATTTAAGTAAAGAAAATGGACAGTGGAATTTTAATTGAGTCGTTTGCAGAATTTGCAAAACAAAAGAATGTAGATAGACCAACTATGATCAGAATTCTGGAGGATGTATTCAGAACAATGATCCGCAAGAAATTTGAGGTTGATGACAACTTCGACATTATTATCAATGCCGATAAAGGTGACCTTGAAATCTGGAGATTCAGAGAAATTGTTGACGACAACTCTGAAGACATCTGGGATTATGATAAAATTAGCTTAACCGATGCAAGGCAAATTGAGCCTGATTTTGAAATTGGAGAAGAAGTAGCTGAAGAGATTAAGCTTATTGATTTTGGTAGAAGAGCGGTAATGACTGCCCGTCAGACATTGATTCAAAGAATCAAAGACCTAGAAAAAGATATTCTTTATCAGAAATACAAAGATCTAGTAAGTGAGATCATCTCTGCTGAAGTGTACCAGATTTTAGGTAGAGAAGTACTACTCATTGATGGTGAAGGAAACGAACTTTCTCTTCCTAAAAATGAGCAGATTTCTAAAGATAGATTCCGAAAAGGAGATAGCGTGAGAGCCATTGTAGACCGTGTAGAAATGGTCAATGGTAATCCAAAAATTATTCTTTCAAGAACTTCAGGTGAATTCCTGGAAAGATTATTTGAAAGCGAAGTTCCTGAGGTTTATGATGGACTAATTACCATTAAAAAGGTGGTTCGTGAGCCAGGCGAAAGAGCAAAAGTAGCTGTTGAGTCTTATGATGACAGAATTGATCCTGTTGGTGCCTGTGTTGGCATGAAAGGATCTAGAATTCATTCTATCGTTCGTGAACTACAGAATGAAAATATTGATGTTATCAACTTTACCGATAACATGGAGCTTTACATCTCAAGGGCTTTGAGCCCTGCCAAAATCTCAAGCATGAAGATTTTGACTGACGATGGAAGAGTTTCAGTTTATTTAAAACCAGATCAAGTTTCCTTGGCCATTGGTAAAGGTGGTCAGAATATTAAACTGGCTTCTAAACTAGTAGGTCTTGAAATTGATGTGTTTAGAGAGCTCAGCGACTACGAAGAGGAGGACGTGGATTTGGATGAATTCGCAGACGAAATCGACAGCTGGATCATTGATGAGCTAAAAAGAATTGGTTTGGATACTGCCAAAAGTGTTCTTGCATTGGCAAAAGATGATATAGTTCGCAGAACTGAGCTGGAAGAAGAAACAGTTAAGTTCTTGTTCGAAATATTGAATAGAGAGTTCGAGCAAGGATAGAATTTTAAAAAAACCTTAAAAAGAGGGATATTTGAGTATGTCAGAAGATAAAATGATGAGACTCAGCCAAGTGGCTAGAAAGTTAAACGTTGGTAGAAATACCATTGTAGATTTTCTTTCTGCTAAAGGCTTTTCTGTAGACAGCAGCCCTAACGCAAAGATATCAGGTGAACAACATGATATGCTAGCGAAAGAGTTTGCTGCGTCTGCTCATGAAAAAGAAGAAGCTTCTCATCTTACCATTGGAACAAAGCATGTAGAAGACATGGTAATTGATTCTAGTGGGATAACGACTGAGCCATTTAAAGAGCCTGCTCCTAAAAAAGAGGAGCCTAAACCTGCTCCAAAGCCGGTTGAGGAGAAAAAACCAGAACCCGTTGCTGAAAAGCCGGCTGAAGAGGCTCAACCAGAACCGGTTGCAGAAAAGCCTGTTGAAGAGAAAAAACCTGAGCAATCTAAGCCAGAACCTGAAGCTAAAGAAGAGCCTAAACCTAAGGAGGAATCAAAACCTAAAGAAGAGCCTAAAGCGAAAGAAGAGGAGAGAAAATCTGGTTTGAAAGTTTTGGGGAAAATTGATCTTGATGCTGGAAAGAAAAAGCCGGAAGCCAAGAAAGAAGAACCAAAGCAAGAAGCTAAACCAGAACCATCAAAGGTTGAAAAAGCTCCTGAAGCACCACAAAAAGATCAATTGATCGAGGCAAAAGCAGGAGCTTTAAGAGGATTGAAAGTACTAGGGAAAATTGAACTACCAGCCGATAAGCCTAAAAAAGCCAAGGAAGATAATAAGCCTGGACAAGGAGGAGACAGAGGTAAAAGACCTCGTAAGCGAATTCAACAAAATAAGGTTGAAAGAGCTCCTAGAGCCACAAATGATACGCGCAGAGCACCTGCTGGAGGTGGTGCCAATCCAAGAGGCGGCAGAAAACACGTGCCAAAAGAAGAGCTCACTGATAAAGAAATTCAGGAGCAGATTAAAGAAACATTAGCTCGTTTGAGCGGTGGTGGAAAAGGCGGAGGAAAAAGCCGTTCCAAATACCGTAAAGAGAAGAGAAGCGCAGCAGCTGAGGCCGCTGAAGAGCAACTTTTGAAAGATGAGCAGGATAGCAAAATCCTAAAAGTTACAGAGTTCATTTCAGCTAGTGACTTAGCTAGTTTGATGAGTGTATCTGTTAACGAGGTTATTTCTACTTGTATGTCGTTGGGAATGTTCGTTTCGATCAACCAAAGACTCGATGCTGAAGCAATCACTATCATCGCTGATGAATTTGGCTACGATGTTCAATTTACTTCAGCTGATGAAGATGTTGATGTAGTAGAAGAAGAAGATACTGATGAGCAATTGCTCGATAGAGCACCTATCGTAACCATCATGGGTCACGTAGATCACGGTAAAACATCTCTACTAGACTACATAAGAGAATCTAAAGTAACTGAGGGTGAAGCAGGAGGTATTACTCAGCACATAGGCGCATATGATGTAGAGACCAAAGATGGAAAGCGTGTAGCGTTCCTAGATACTCCTGGTCACGAAGCATTTACTGCCATGAGAGCAAGGGGTGCGAAAATAACGGATGTGGCCATTATTGTAGTAGCTGCAGACGACAGTGTGATGCCTCAAACTAAAGAGGCCATCAATCATGCACAAGTAGCTGAAGTACCTATTGTAATTGCAATCAACAAGATTGATAAGCCAGCTGCTAATCCAGATAAGATCAAAGAAGAGCTTTCTCAGCTCAATATTTTAGTTGAAGATTGGGGAGGTAAATATCAGTGCCAAGAAGTTTCTGCAAAGACTGGCCAAGGAATCGATGAATTACTTGAGAAGGTATTGCTAGAAGCAGAACTCTTAGAACTAAAAGCCAATCCAAATAAGAATGGCTCTGGTTCTGTAGTAGAGGCGTCATTAGATAAGGGTAGAGGATATCTTGCCACGCTAATGGTACAAACTGGTAAAATGAAAATCGGTGATGTAGTATTGGCTGGTTCGCACTATGGTAAGGTTAAGGCCATGTTCGACCATAGAGGAAATCGCCTTCAAGAAGTCGGTCCATCTACGCCAGTGCAAATGCTTGGACTTGATGGAGCACCTCAAGCTGGAGATCGCTTTAATGTGATGGGCTCTGAACGTGAAGCAAGAGAAATTGCTAATAAAAGAGAGCAAATTCTTAGAGAGCAAAGTGTAAGAACTAAGAAGCATATTACGCTCGATGAAATTGGTAGACGTTTAGCGGTTGGAAGCTTTAAAGAACTCAACGTAATTGTTAAAGGTGATGTGGACGGTTCTGTAGAAGCATTGAGTGATTCATTACTGAAACTATCTACTGAAGAAGTTCAAGTGAACATTATTCATAAAGCGGTAGGTCAAATTTCTGAATCAGACGTATTGCTTGCCACTGCCTCTGATGCCATCATCTTAGGCTTCCAGGTTAGACCATCTGGAGGAGCAAGAAAAATTGCTGAAAACGAAGAAATCGAAATTAGACTTTATTCCATTATCTACGATGCCATCAATGAGATCAAAGACGCTATGGAAGGTCTACTTGAGCCAACAGAAAAAGAAGTTATCACTGGTAACATTGAGGTAAGAGAAGTATTCAAGATTTCTAAAGTTGGTACTGTAGCAGGTTGCTACGTAACTGAAGGCTTCGTGAAGCGTCAGAACCAGATTCGAGTGATCAGAGATGGTATTGTAACTTACACAGGTAACATCGGGCAATTGAAGCGATTCAAGGACGATGTGAACGAAGTGAAGTCTGGCTACGAATGTGGTTTAAGTATCAAAGGATTTAACGACATTAAAGAGGGTGATATCATTGAAGGGTTCGAAATCCAAGAAGTGAAAAGAACACTTTAATCTCATTCTAAACCACATAAAAAAGGCCCAAAATTCAGAGAATTTTGGGCCTTTTTTCTTTCAGCACTACCTTCTATTTTATAGGCTTCCAATTTAACTCATCAATCAATCTTGCAACAGCTGCCTCAAGTTGCTTCAATTCTTGGGGAGCGCCATCATAGTCTACAATCGACTTATCTACATCTCCATAGTTGAAGGAAATTGTGGTGGTGGGCAAGTCCATAAAGTTAGAGGTATATCTATCCTTAAAAGAGTTGAACGCACTTTCTTCAAAAAGCGTAATCAATTCCATAGTTCTATCTTTACTCAACTGCGCCTCAAAAGAACCCTCATATTCTAAGAATTGCCTTGCATTCAAAATCACTTTACCGTTTTCAAATATGGAAATATCGTAATCAGGGCATTCACCCATACAAGTTGTTTTCTTCATGTAGATCACTGGAGTATTTAAATTGGTATTTTCGATAGATTTACAACCGAGGAAAAGTACTATCAATAAGAATGAATATTTTTTCATGAGAAATTGGAATTGGATTTTAACTTAGCCTTGAGTTAATGATTAATCAAACAATATTGACATTAAGTGGTATAAAATGAAACATGTGATTCAATGTTCAGTTTTCTGTTGCCATTGAAAAACAAATTCCATTCCAATTGAAAAGATATAGAATTGAAGGCATATACAACCTTTCGATAAAGACCAAAATGAAAAAATATATTCTCCCTCTACTCCTTTTAGCTTCATCATTTGCATTTGCGCAAAAAATGGAAAGGTTAGACATAAAAGAAGGTATCATTTGTTATGCTTCAGAATCAACTGAAAGATCATTTGTGCCAAGAAGAGATGTTTCTACATTTTCGAAAGCACCCTTTTCGCTGAACAGTACCACCACTACTTCTCAGCAACCAGCAACCTTTATTGTGGAATACATTGGTTTTTCAGACGAGGCGAAAGCTGCTTTTCAAGCAGCTGTAGATATCTGGGAAAGCATTCTCTACTCTCCGGTACCCATTAGGTTGCAGGCTAACTGGAGACCTTTAGGAACAGGTGTTTTAGGCAGCGCTGGCGCAGGCACGTTTTATAGAAACTTCCCTGGAGCAAAGAAAGAAGATACCTGGTACCCAGTGGCATTGGCCGAAAAAATGGCTGGTCGAGACCTGAACGATGTTAACGAACCAGACATCGTATCAAACTTCAACAGTGATTTTAATTGGTACCTTGGTTTAGATGGAAATACAGATAATCAGCACGATTTAATAACTGTTGTACTTCATGAGATTGGTCATGGTTTAGGGTTTCTTGGTGTTCACAATGTGGCCTCTGATGGAGCAGGAACATATGATTTACAGGGGTTCCCTGTTGTATACACTGCAGGTATTGAAGATATCAATGGAGAAAAAATCATAGATTTTACTAATGGCAGTGCAGCTCTAGGAAGTGCCTTAACCTCAGGTGAGTTGTTTTACAATACACCGGCAGTCACCGAAAACCATGGAACTAGACCAAAAATATTTGCCCCAAGTACTTTTAGTTCAGGTTCAAGTATAAGTCACCTAGATGAAAGCACATTTAGACGAGGAGACATAAATTCACTAATGTCGCCACAGGTTGGCCAAAACGAAGTGATACACGATCCAGGGCCAATCACTTTAGACATATTTGGAGAAATGGGTTGGGCCTATACGGCTATTGAACATGTCAATAGACCAAATACCGATGATTTTACAACGGCCGAAAGCTATACTGTTACGGCATCTATCAACAGTGACATTGGTTATCAATCAGACGAAGTAATGCTCTACTATTCTTTGGATGGATTTGCAAGTGATACCAGTATCGTGCAAATGACTTCTACCTCAAATCCAGACGAGTTTACAGCAGAAATCCCTTCAAATAAGACTCAAGGACAGGTTTATACCTACTTCTTTAAAGTGAAAGACATTAGGAATAGAGAATTCAGTAACCCTAGTCTACTGCTTCCAGACAGATATTTTTCGTTCCAGTCTGACGAAGACAATACCAACCCTGAACTAAGACACACCCCTCCTGATTTCATTAAAACAGATGATATTATTCTGAACCTTGAAGCAGTAGGGATAGACTTTTTACCGCTCACTATAGAGCTAGAATATTCTATCAACAATGGACCTAATGAAACCCAGGAATTCACTTTGACCAACTTCGACCAAAGCGTATATACCGCAGGATTAGAGCTTTCCACACTCAATCTGCAAGAAGGAGACTTTATTGAGTATAAACTAACAGCAACTGATGCCTCTGTAAACAGCAATAGTACAGTTTTTCCAGCAACAGGAATGAGCAGAGTAGAGGTAGAAAGCACATTAGCTCCGGTAACGTATTACTTCAACGACTTTGATGATGTGATTACAGCAAATAATGATTTCTTTTCTAGTTCATCTTTCTCAGTGACGGAAGAAACTAATTTCACTGATGGAGCAATTCACTCCAATCACCCCTACCGCAATGGTACGGGACCTAACAATGAAAGTAGTTACACATTGGTCTTAAAAGTTCCTATTATTTTAAAGGAGACCAATGCCAGAATGACTTTTGATGAAATAGTTCTAATTGAACCAGGCGAAACAACTGCTAGTTTTGGTGATGAAGAGTTTTATGATTTTGCAGTAGTTGAAGGCTCTAAAGATGGTGGGCTTACTTGGGCACCTTTAGCCGATGGTTACGACAGTAGAATCAATGGTAACTGGTTTGCCCGCTTTAATAGTGATATCTCGGAGAACAATTCCATTGCTCTGGGAGAAGAAAGTCTTTTCCGATCAAAAAACATAGATATGCTTGCCAATGGTAATTTTGCTGCAGGAGACGAGATACTTGTGCGTTTTAGAATCTTTGCGGATGAGGAGACAAATGGATGGGGATGGGCCATTGATAACTTGAATTTTCAGCAAGACCGAGAAGCTCCTTCGGTAGAGCATAGGCACTTAGAGTTTCTAACTTCTCCAAGAAGCTTCGACATTGGTGCCAATGTCAGAGATAATTTTGAAGTAGATAGTGTTGGTGTATTGATACTGGTGAATGAAACTGAACAAGACCCAATTGGAATGTCTTTGGTATCAGGTAATTTCTACAATGCAAATATTGATGCGAGCACACTGAACGTAAATGATGTGATCAAATACAGAATTGCAGCTTTTGATAAAGAATCTCCAGGTGTAAATGCTAAATATTTACCAAGTGAAACCGAGTTCTTCGAATTGCCAATTATTAATTTTAATGCGGCACAAGAGACTTATTCGAACGATTTTAATGCTGAATCCAACGATTTTGTAGGAAATTTCTTTTCAGTAACCACCCCTAATGGATTCACTAATGGGGCAATACATAGCCAACATCCCTATCCATTGGCCTTTGGCCCAAGTAGACGCAGTACTTTTACTTATATGCTTAAAACACCAATCGTTGTAAGTTCTACCCTGCCCTTCATTAATTTCGATCAGGCTGTCATTACTGACCCAACAGATTTTGTTGCAGTAGATGGTTCAAAAGATGGTGGTCTTACATGGTTCGAAATGGAAAGATATACGTCTAATACTGAACCTACGTTATGGGCTGAAAGATATCAATCTCAAGGAGACGGTGAAGCTTCTCTATTGAGGAACTCATCAATAATACTGACAGACCATCCACAATTAGCCGTGGGAGATGAGTTCGTTTTAAGGTTCAGGCTTGAGAGAGCGAGCGTTAATTCAGGCTGGGGATGGGTTATCGATAATCTTGAAATACAAACACAAGTAGTTGCAGGTTTGGAAGATGAAGCAGAGGTGAAATTTGCCAATATTTTCCCGAACCCAATTATTAATGATGTGCTCCAAATTCAGCTAGAAAATAGCTCTGTAAGGAGTGTAGATTACTCAATAGTAGGTCTCAATGGTGAAGAACAGTTAGCTGCTCAAAACCTTGGATTGGATAATGAAAACAAGGCCTCTATTAATGTATCATCACTACCTTCAGGCATGTTCATTCTAAGGCTTACTAAAGGAAATACTACGAAAGTATATAAGGTGCTGAAACTCGATTAAGATTAGCAGAGCATCGGATTAAAACATACCTTGAAACCCTGATTTCATCAAAGAAGTCAGGGTTTTTTATGCTCGTCTTTCTAGTGCTTTTCTTATTCTTTGCGCTTAGTCTATTGTTAGGCCTCTATTTGCCATGGAGAGTATTGTGGTGGATGGAAACCAAAAACAGGCTCAAAGTACTAATGTACTTTGGCTTCCCTTCTCTCCTTTTTGGAGTACTATACCTTCTCACATAAAAAAACCTTCCTACCAGAGATATCGGAAGTGGCAAAAATATAGGCATTACCGCCTTCCTTCAGTCCTGTCTTATTTCTTATTTCCTGAACAGACAAAGGGAAGTTTCTAACCGTGATGTTCGCTTTATCACTTGTCAATTCCTTTTTCAACTTCTTCTTATTTAAGTTTAACTCTGAGATTACTTTGAATACTCTCCCCGGAAAATCAGCAATCAGCAAATCACTGGTATAGAGATGTGTATTGGCGTGAAGTTTCTTTAGGTTGAATTGA
>CAYGKL010000022.1:0-6228 GCA_964350505.1 uncultured Roseivirgaceae bacterium
TAATCATACTGAATATCGCCAGACCAATCTGCTCCCGTACCTTTTGTTCTGAGAAAAACATAAGACATACCAAAGTGCATTTTAAACTTGCTTCTAGATGCCATTTGAATACCTAAACCAGGTTGAAAAATAAATCCATCGCTACTCGTATTTCTTTGAAAAAAGTCTGGTTCCAGGGCAAAAGCATAGCCCATTTTGGCATCAGTATAAAGCCTCCAATGCTTGTCGTTTAAATAGTATCTGCCATAGCCAAAGGTGCTCACGTACCTATGGTAAAACCAACTATCACCCACCGAGATGTCGTGGCCTTCCAGCGAAAGCCCTGCTCCCAATGAAATTCTTTCGGTATATCTGTAGCCAAGAATGGATTGCAGCTGCGCTGAAGTATCGAACTTATGGCTACCAAGTGTCAAAGCAGTATAACTAAAGACGCCACTCTTATAATGGTATTTATCCTTTTTGGTCACTATATAATCACGCTCATCAAAAATCTCCCTGATCATTTCTGCCTTTAGGTTGATCGTATCTCCAGTTGAGATAATCATTTTAAGATGATCGTCAGTCGAATAGAGTATGGTACCACGAAAAATGGAACCGTCCCTATAGCTTACTATAGACTTGCTTGCCGGATCGGAGGTCTGAGCCGCTACTGAGAAAAAAAGGAATACCATTCCCAAAGTCGTGAGTAACTTAGCGCTCATCCTTTTAGAATCGAACGCTGCTCACAAACAAGAAACTGTCGGAGGCCTGAATTTCATACTGGCTGAATCCTTCGGGGCCAGCAATTAAGATAAGGTCAGATCGAGTCGGATGAGGAATGATATCATAAGCTTCAATAGACCTGTCGATATTGATGAGCGATAAATTTCGCGGATTAGTAGCATCGAACACCGCCATACCATTAGCTCCTTCACCCACATAAAGTCTATTGCCTTTGATCGTCATTCCATATGGACTATTCAGCGAAAATGATTGTATCTGTGTCACCTGACCAAAATTATCATCCACATTGAGGACCAACAGCTCATTAGTGTCGCCCGGACAAGCTGCAAAATCTCCTGATCGTAAAGAAACATAAGCCGTATTCTCGGTCACCGGTAATACAGGATCACAAGATACAGGGTGCCAATAATCACCCTCCCATACAGGTTCAACAGGGTTTGATATGTCGTAGACTTGCATTGAGTTTTGTGTGCCAATAAACAAGCGATCTCCCAAAGGATATACTGTTTCCATGGCCCAACCAATGCTACTTTGATTCACTAATTCAAATGAAGCGGCATCAGAGAAAACAGATAATCTACTAGTGCCTATTACATACACATAGCCATTATGCTCGGCAATTCTGTTCACTGTTCCAATGGCACCATTACTATTCCCAGCAAAAGAGGTTGGAACGGCAGATGGAGGGATCAATTGCTCCTCAAAATTCAAATAGATAGTGTTATTTAAACTCTGTCTTATTTGTTCTAATCGGTCGTCATTGATGCCGAATTCTTCGGAAACTGTTTCAAACTCAAAGCCGATAAGTTGTTCACCAACTGAATTTTCTATTGGGGTGGCAAAAGCATCAATTACACGAGATACTAAACGAGGTTGTCTAATGTCGGTTAAATCAATTTTAACCATATCATAAACACTCTCAGCATAGAGGTCATTTCCTGCTAAATAAAACTCTCTGCTTCCAAAAATATTGATGAAGCCCACATTCACTGGGTTTTCTGGGTTGGCATTATCAAAAACATGGATCCCTTCACCTTCCTCACCAATGAGCAAAAAGTCTTCGCCAATAAATATCTTGCCGGCATCTGAAATTGGCCTACTGGTTGAAAACAGTGCTTGGCCTCTCATAGCGGCTAGATCACCGTAAATCGCAGTTGCTTTTTCATAGGTTACGGTAACCTTACCGGTATCCTCTATACACCCTTGTAAAAACAAAAAAGCCAGTAGAATGAATGTGTAATGTTTTCTCATGATTTGAAGTTTATTTGACCAAGTGTCAATTTACAAAAATAAAGAAATTTTATATCACTATAATTTAATGATTCTAGCAGAAGGCTCAGCCCTCAGAGTATTTCGATATGCTCCCTGTTGGTAAGTAGAAGACTTACTGCTTGGAAACCCCACAAATGCTTGGAAAACAGTTTACCAGAATTTTGTGCTTACACCTCCGCCAAATACTCGTGCACAAACTTAATCGCCATAGCGCCTTCGCCAACGGCTGAGGCCACTCGATTCATAGCTCCTGCCCTAACATCGCCTGCGGCAAATATGCCGGGAGTACTCGTTTCTAAAAGGAAAGGCTCTCGGGTTTTCTTCCAATGCTTTTTAAAGTCATCTGCTTTCTGCACTTGAGGGCCTGTCAATACAAACCCTCGCTCATTTTTGAAGATTTGATCGCCCGTCCAGCTGGTGTAAGGCCTCGCGCCAATAAAGATCAACAAGGCGCCTGCTGGTTTCTTTTCAATGGCATTGGTCTCAATCTGTTTTAAAGAGACAGATTCTAAGTGAGTTTCACCATGTGCCGCCTCAATCACTGATTTTGGTACCAAACTAATGTTCTCCGTAGCTGCAATCTGATCGATCAAGTAGGAGCTCATACTGCTGGTTAAATCGGGCTTTCGAACAACGATATAGACATTTTTGGCAAATTTACTCAAGTACATGGCCGCTTGGCCAGCGGAGTTCCCTCCACCTACTATATAAACATCCTTGTTCTTACAAGCATGCGCTTCTGTGGTGGCGGCACCGTAATAAATACCTGCGCCTGTATAGTTGTCAATCCCTGTGGCATCCAGTTTTCTGTATTGAACCCCTGTGGTGATGATGACGGATTTAGTGTGTATTTGGTCGCCATTCTCAAGAATCACTTTTTTGTAGTTGTCTTGCGTTTCAACGCCAATCACACCAAGGGGTGAAAGAAATTCAATCCCAAATCTTTTGGCTTGCGTAATCGCTCTTTGAGTTAAATCAGCACCAGACAGTCCTTTAGGAAAGCCCAAGTAGTTCTCAATTCTAGAACTAGTACCTGCTTGTCCGCCCGGAGAATGTTTTTCAATCAGTAAGGTCTTTAAGCCTTCAGAACCACCATAAACAGCCGCGGCCATTCCGGCAGGACCAGCACCAATGATGGCCACATCATACATGTTTTCAGCAGCCTTGGAGCTCAAGCCAATCTTCCCACCTAATTCGACTGAGGATGGATTCGAAAGTTGAGTACCATCTTCAAAGAAAACCGCTGGTAAATTTTGGTCAGTAAACTTCGCCAAGTCCATGAGTTCTTTGGCCGCTGGCTCAGTCATTATATCTAGCCACTGATAAGGAATTAGGTTCCCAGACAGGAAATCCTTTACTGCATGCGACTTTGGCGAGTACTGATAACCTACTACTCTGATCCCTCTGAATGCGGGAATGTGGTTCACCTGCCATTCATCGAGCAAATCGTTTAAGATGGGGTAAAGCTTCTCTTCAGGCGGATCCCAAGGCTTATTGAGGTAGAAGTCTAGCTGTACATCATTGATGGCCTTGATGGCTGCTTCTATGTCTGAATAAGCCGTAAGCAGCACCCTTTTAGCTTCTGGATAAAGCTTTTTGGCTTGCTCTAGAAACTCAACACCTGTCATTTCAGGCATGCGCTGATCGGAAAGAAAAAGGGCAACATCCTCCCCTTTTTGCTTCAATTCCTTCAAAGCCTCTAAAGCTTCCTTCGCTGAGGTGGTACTCAGAATCTTATAATCGACTCTGTATTCTTTTCTAATATCCCTTTTGATGGCGGCAAGTACTTGCTCGTCATCATCTACCGTAAAAATGATGGGTTGTTTGGCCATGTGTCTATTGCTTGTTGATCGGTAAGCAGAATTCAAAAGTAGTTTTGCCTGGCTTAGACTCTAAATTGATGGAGCCATGGTGTTTCTCGACTATGCGCATGACTGTTTCTAGTCCGAGCCCCGTTCCTTTGCCCACATCTTTGGTGGTAAAGAAAGGATCAAAAATTTTGTTTTTTATCTCTTCTGGGATGCCTTGACCGGTATCAGATATCTTAACATTGATATTTTCGCCAACAGCCTCGGTATGAATAGTTAAGGTGCCGCCCGTTTCTTCCATAGCATCTAGGGCGTTATCTATGATGTTGGTCCAAACCTGATTCAATTCGCCACCGCTAGCGGTTAGTTGAGGCAGGCTACTGTCCCACTCTTCATTGACCTGAACCTTATTCTTTTTGATCTTATGATTTAGAATGGTCAGCGTGCTTCGTAAGCCTTCATGAATATTGATAGGCTCAAAGTCTGAAGACCTATCCATATGAGAATAGCTCTTCACTGAATTCACCAAGGTTGAAATTCGGTTGGAGGCTTCTTTGATCTCTCCTACCATTTTCTCGGTAGTGAGCACATTGTCAACCCACTCCAAAACTGAAGGAAATTCCTTTTCACCAATATTCTCTTTCACTCCCTCTAAATCTTCAGCGCAGAAGCCATAGTCGGCCAGTGTTTCGGCCAGCATGTAGCAGTCGCCATAGCCATTATCTTCGAGCCAATCGGTTAAATCATCTTCCCTTGCCGACTTGGCCATCATAGATTCAGACTTGTTGATACCTGTTTTAAGTTTCCCGAAAACCAACCCATTTACATAGTCGATTTGCTCATCGTTCACCTCCATAGAGATGACTCTTTTGAATTTATCAGGAACAGTACCCAAATGCTTTTGTAGCGACTCAGAACTGCGCACAATGGCAGCGGCTGGGTTATTCAACTCATGAGCCAAGCCAGCAGAGAGCTTACCCAGCGCCATCAGTTTTTCATTTTGATGTTGAAGTCGTGAGAAGTCCCTGACCCTATCAGTCATTAAGTGAACCAACATTTCAGTCAACTCATGACATTCGCAGATCAGGTCATGGAAATGCGCTTTAGAAAGGGCAAAATATTTAATGTCCACCACAGCAAAAGCATTACCTGTTGCAGTATGCGCTCGGCTATAAGGCAAACTACCGGTGAACTCTCCTTTCTCTAACCTACCCAGCTCTTTGTACTGGCCGTTTTGCTCAATTTTCAGAGAAATAACCCCTTCGATCAAAATGATGAGGCGATCTATTCGATCTCCTTTTCTGAAAACTTGCTCTCCAGCTTTTACTTCCAAATACTCTCCTCGGGAGACAATCCACTCAATTTGTGACCTTGGAATATCGGCTGCAATAGGAAATGAAGCTATGAGATCGATTAGTGCGTTCTGATTCATGATTTACAAACCCTATTCATTTTAAATTGGTTCTTCACTAAAAATTATCAGACTTTCTATAGGCTTCAATGACCGCCATTTCTCCCTCAGCCCCAGCTTTAGAATTACCATGTTCCATGCCTACCACGCCTTTAAAGCCTTTTGCATGGATATGCTTGAATACATTGAGGTAGTTAATTTCTCCAGAGGTGGGCTCTTTTCTTCCCGGGTTATCACCCACTTGAAAATAAGCGATCTCATCCCATGAAGCATCGATATTTGGAATGAGATTCCCTTCAGTGATTTGCTGATGATAGATATCGAACAAGATTTTGCAAGACGGACTGTCAACGGCTTTGCATACCTCATAAGCCTGTGCTGCTTTGGTTAGAAATAACCCAGGATGGTCTCTCTTATTGAGCGGTTCAAGCACCATGGTGATGTTATGAGGCTCTAGAATCTCAGTAGCTCTTTTGAGGCTTTCTACCACATTAGCCGTCTGATAGCCCATGTCTTTTCTCAGGTCTACATGCCCAGGCACCACAGTCACCCATTGAGCATTTACCCTTTTCGCAACTTCTACTGACTCTTGAATTTCTTTGAGAAACTGCTCTCGGAGTGCTGTATCTCCATTGGCCAAGTTTGGCTTAGACCAAAAGATGGTGTGGGCTACAAAAACACCCATGGTCATGTTATGCTTTTCCATTTTAGAGGCAATCTGCTTTTGTAATTCAAGCGGTCGCTTCTTCATGTCATTGTCTTCCAAGGATCTGAATCCTTGCTCAGCCATAAAGTCTAATTCATTCAAAACACCACCAGATGCTGAGTTAGAAAACATGCCAAAGTGCGGAGCATAATTTAGGTTGAAAGACGCTGCAATGCTTCTATTTGTAAAGCTTGAAAAGGGTAAGGCAGACAAGAGCCCAGCCGCTAGACTATTGCCAATAAAATTTCTACGTTTCATAAAGGGACAGTTTCTTGAAGATACTATTTTTTGGGAATTGGTGGATTGGG
>CAYGKL010000022.1:6328-30064 GCA_964350505.1 uncultured Roseivirgaceae bacterium
TTGAATTTCAAATAAACGATCTAATTGAAATATTACAACTGTGTAAACCTAAAGGAAATGACGGTTAAAACGGGCACTAGCTTTCTGTTAACTGATAACTATGAACTGATAACTGACTAAATAACGCCTTCTAGGTTCCAGATCACAATGCCGTAAACCACAAATCGAAGTATTCTAAAAGAAGAATAGATAAGGTACTTTTTCAATGGGTAATCCATTGAACCTGTAATTAAGCTCACTAGTGAATATGGAATGGGAGTTAAAGCAGCGACAATGATAAAGCCGGCTCCATATTCGTCATATCGTTTCTGGTATTTCTTAAGCCGTTTATTGAACAGCCTTTTAAAGAATCGTTTAGTACTAATCACCTTTCCCACAGCAAAATTAACCCATCCGGCTCCAATAGAAAGGAAAGCCATCACAATGATAATTATGGTATAGGTCTGACCCGGATCGTCAATCGACCAAATCATAAATAGCTCTGGTGGCAAAATACCCACCAGAATTTCGGAAATGACAAAGATGAGGAGCATCAGACTGTAATCGTCAGACACCCAATGTTCAATCTTGTCGTATTGAGAACTGAAGTAGTTTTTGAATAGAATGAGTAAAAGGATGAGCCCAACAAGATATGCAAAGCCCTTGATGAGGTTTTGGGAAAAGTAATTGTAAAAATCTCTTTGCTTTTTTTCCATATCCTAGCAGTCGAAAATAAGCTAATTCTTCGGTTATATTGACCTGACTCTCTCTAATTACTTTGGCGTTTTTTAAAGTCATCAATTATCTCCTTGAAGAACATGGGGTTTGTAAACTTATCAATGATGTGCACTTCTCCGTAATCCTTAAGTTCTACGGTCAGCTCATCTTTTAATTGACCACTGTAAATGTAAATCTGAGTTCCATAAGACCGTAATTTATCAATGACTTGGGCAATGAATTCTGAACCCTTCATATCTGGCATCATCTGATCAGAGATAAGAAGATCGATGCATTTATTTTCAACAAGCTCTATGGCCTCTGTCCCACTTCTGGCTTGAAGAATTTGAAGGTCATCGTAAAAAAACTCTAAGAAATCCTTGAGCGTATCTCTAACAGCGAAATTGTCATCTACCAGCAATAAGTTAATCATAACTCTCTATTTCAATCATTACGGTTGTTCCAAAGCCTAAATTAGAGTCAATGACTAGTTGATGGCCTAATTGACTTATTAGCTCTTGCGCTAAATGAAAGCCAACTCCTGACACTTCCGATTTCTCACTTAATCTAATATTAACCTTACCAAGTTCCTTTACTTGCTTATCCGACATACCTATGCCATAGTCAGAAACTTTGATGATCAATCTATCATTTTTTTCGAGAAAAGTTATCTCTGGTTTTTGTTCGCTTTCCGCTGAATATTTTAATGCATTACTCAACAAAGTACTGATAATGTATTTTAAGGTCAGTAGGTCGGTATTGTAGGTCTTTGGTTTTGCCCCTCTAGCATCATCCTCCGAAATATTGGTAATATCGAAACTAGCCCTCAAACCTTCCAAAACTTGACTACTGTTCAAAAGAGACATACCACCTGTGCCCCTGCTCATGAAATAGACAAAATCATTCACCATTTGCTTCATAGACTCAATAGCACTATTTGAGCCCTTTAAAATCTTTTCCAGCTTAGATGAAGTACCACTATTACTCAACGAAGCATTGAGCATTTCTAAATTCATTTGTAGCGTGGCGACAGGCGTTTTAATTTCATGAGAAATCAAAGAAAGCATTAATTGTTTTGCCTTGTTCAATATTCTATCCGACTCGGCTTGATCAGCATTTTGAATCTTTAACATAAATGTCCTGAGCAAAGCCAGATTACAAGCAATTATAATTAAGGAAACTAACACCACATTCATGTAATATGGAATACCATTGAAATTCAAGAAATTGATGATTTGAAAAGACGTCCAAATCATGACAACAATCATTGCAAATAGTAAGTAACCTGAAGTTATCTCTTTATCCATTCTTGCCCGGCTAATGATGTAAATGAAAATAGCCACAAACACCAATACAAAAAATAAGTAGTATTTAAGGGTGTATGTAAAGACAATAGGCCCTAAAAAAATCACACAAGCTAAGCTTATAAAAGAGACCGTGAGGTAGAAATTTTTGAGGTATTTATTCGTCTGTTTGGGGTACATAGAAAAAACGAAAAGTCCCCCAAAAATGGTCGCTGTATGAATAGATAAGTATTCGAGATGTATTGAAAGGAAAAATGGAAAGTCGCTGATTAATGTATGAATAGGATATGGATCTGCCCCTAACATTCTATACATCATGCTCAGTGAAAATAAGGCATAAAATGGTATTTGACCCTCCAATTGTTTGTAGGTTAGCGCAAAGGCCAACAGAATAAATCCTGTAATAAAGAAGCCTCCCGCTAAAAACAGATTGATATTCTGCCTTAAGTTGAGTTCAAAAAAGAGGTCATTATACTTACCAATACTTATGGGATAGTAAAGCCCTGCATTCAAATGGTCGAAGTTGGCCACCTGAATCATTACATCTATCTCATCAGTATCAATATTTGAAAGTGAAAAGACTTTAGGCTCTCTGTTTGCCTTATAGGTATCTTTTTCCTTATCTACCTTTCCTGATTCATAAACTACAGCACCATTAATAAAGAGTTTATACGAAGAGAATATATGGGGTATATAAATACCAAGTGACTGCACCTGATTTTGTCCAAACTTTACTGTTGTCTTGTAAGTAGTAAAGCCAATATTCTCAATATCGAGACCATTTAATGGATCACTCCAATCTGACGGCACATTAACTGATTTTTTTTCTAAACTCTGTTTTGAATCAGTGATCAGTTGCTCCCAATAAAAGTCCCAAAGACCGTTCAGCTCAACGGGCTCATCAAATTCTTTATCACTCAGATCAAAGAACGAACTCTTCTCTTGTGCGCTTAATTGAAGGAATGGAATTGAAAAGAAAAGACAAATCGATAATACATTGCGCAAGCTTTTCATTTTCTAATTCACCACAATAATCTCTTCTTGTCTGCCACTGATGTAGCGGACACCGTTTTTATCAAAAAAGGCCTCTTCTTCTAGCATGATCCTAATCTCTTTCCCCCACTCAGCAATCTGGATGCCCGCATTAAGCTCTATGGAATAAGCGGTATTAAGATGAAGCGGATAATCGCCTGTAACAGGCACACCGCCTTGAGAATCCCACATGCCCAAGGTAGTACCAGCAGCATGCCCATGATAACCAATTGGGTGTGTATAAATGGAAGGCTTTATGCCTTCAGCAATAGCCTGCTCTCTGCTGAGTTTCAGAACTTCATTGCCTGTTCTTCCTTCTTTAAAATTATTGGTGAATATATCCTGAAGCCTATTTCCCTTTTTAAAAGCCTCTTTAAGGTATTCCGGAACATCTGTTTCATTGGCTCTTAACACGTAGGCATGTTGTTGTTGATCTGTATTTAATCTCAGATAAGTAATTCCAAAATCGCAATGCAGAAGATCTCCGGGCAAAATCACATTAGTATCAGGTCTTTTAGAAAATGTTCTCAAGTGATCGAAATTTTCAGGATCTGCCCTTTGCACATCAATGGTTGGATGAAACCATGTCTGTAACTTAAGCTCTCTCACCTTTTCCCTCAACCACCAAACCACGTCTTCTGTGGTAGTAACACCCGGAGTGATCACTTTCGAAGAGAAGGCTTCTTTAATGATTTCATGTGAAAGTTTTACAATGTGCGGATAAATGGCCATTTCGGCTTCGGTTCTTGTTTCTAACCAACCAATGGCAAGCTTTTCTGCTGAGACTACCCTTTTGCTAAAACTCTCACCAATAGCGGATTTAAACTCCTCATAATCAGTAGCTACGATGCCATCAGCTAAACCAAAATATTCTGACTTATTCACTCCTATTCGAGATGGATTTCTCTCTTTTATGATCTCAGCCAATCTCGCCCATTGATCAGGTTGAAGCTCCTTGTTCCATGCACTCTTAAAGGACGACCCAACATCGTAGCGGGCCACTGCAAGTGTTTCTATTTCCTTACCAACTCCTTGATCATAAAACACAAGAATGGTTCTGCGTCTGGCTGCCAGCCACTCCGCAGGTAGCAAGGTTTTGATCACAGGGTCTTCGTTATATTCTCTCGAAATCACCACCCACATATCTATGCCCTCTCTTCTCATTATTTCAGGGAGGTAGTTTTTTACCTTGTCCTCAAGTAATCGGTTGATCGTTGCAGCCCTATCTTTCATGGAGAGGATCTGACCATATTCATTTTGGGAGAAAGCAGTGATTGGAATTAAAATTAAAGCCAATACTACAGTTAATTTCTTGATCATATTTCGAAGTATTTAATCTAAGCGATTTTAAAAATACATAGCACAATCCAAATTCATTCACTCAAACGGTATTTTTAGCGTTGATCAAAAAAAAGAGTCCCTTTCTACATTGCCCTCGTTACTTTGTATGCAGGTTAAAAAAAGAGGTTTGAAAATATTTAAGGTCATCACATTACTATTTCTCGTTTTAGTAATTGCAACACAAACGTTTGCACAAAATACTGTCATCGTTAATGATCAAAGCGAAAAACCGAGGGTTTTACATCCGGGTACACTCTCGAATGATATGCCCCAATGGAATAATTACTTCAACAGAAAATTGAGTATTGGGCTTTGCACTCAATTGGTTGATGGAACCTCAAGAATTATTGTCTACCCATATGTGAATGAGCAATTCGAAGAAGGCTCCTTTCTTCCCTTCGACATTAAGTTCAACTATTCAGACCCATGGATTAATTTAGAAGGAGACTACATGCTCTTGCAGGCGAATATTGGAGCAGATGGACAACCCAGTGAGGAATTCGGTATCTGTGAATCAAAATTTATTGAAGGTGAATGGACACAGCCAAAACCTCTATATAACATCAATAAACTTCCAGGAAATGAGGGCTCGCCTACTCTAGACAGCCAAGGCAATCTTTATTTCAATGCCCAAAATGGTAATTCAGGCTATGATATTTTTGTACTTAAAAAGGGAGAAACTCAACCAGTAGCTTTACCGGCAGCTATTAATTCAAAGTATTTTGAAGGTGATTTTTATGTTGATAAAGATCAGCAATTCATAGTCTTTTCATCTTCAGACAGACCGGATAGCAAAGGGGAAACTGATATTTACATCTCTTTCAATCAGAATGGAGAATGGACGACAGCCAAGGCATTTGGTAACGAAATTAATACTGATGCTGAAGAATTTAGTCCCTACATTTCCATGGATAGAACCAAGCTGATATTTACCAGTAACAGAAATAACCCTTTCGGCCTGGTTCCCTCTTACAATCATTTTATCATCGAAATCAACTTAGAACAGATCAAGCGTCATTTTACAGACTGATTCTCAAGCAAAGCTTTCAAACCTTAATTCAATTCTCGTTTGATCAAATGCAATGATTAGTTACTTTGGTATTCATGAGTGCTAATCAAGAGCCAATCATTTTAAAAATCACTGATTTTAAGATTCCTCCAATATTCATTTGGTTCTTCATTTCACTGCTGCATGTAGGCATCACGTCTCTTTTCCTTAATATATCAGGAGCAGTCGTGAATTTCAATAACCTTGACATTACACGCTTTTTCACCTTTACCTTTGGTTATGTAGTCTTCATCACGCGAATCATTCACAATAGCCATACAGCCAGTTTCCTCAAATTATTGAACAGTGCAGGTTTTGATATTGGAAAAACAGAAGAATGGAAAAAGACATTCTTTACTTATCGAAATACTTGGCCAGAAACTTTAATAGCAACAATTGTAGGCGGTATTCTAGCTTATATTTTTCTTTCTAATTCATTAGGTGATGGTAGAAATCTAGAAATATACTATTGGTGGCGAGCTATTCAGGTTGTGTTGATTTGGATTATGATCACCCAATCTACTTCCCTATTTATGAGGAACACCACCATCATGAACAGGCTATTTAAGGAGATGCAATTAGACCTCATTAATGTTGAAAAGCTGATGCCACTTACCAAAGCGGGAATAACCAGCACTTTAGCATTTATTGGTGCTTATTCTATTCTTTTCATTGATGGAATTGATATCACTCAATTAGACAATCCTGCGCTATTCATTCTTATCCCTACAGTTATCTTTCTTTTAATCACTCCGTTGAAAGGAGTTGGAAAACGCATTGGTAAGGCAAAAGAAGATGAAATTGCTTTGATTGATAGGGCCATTGATGGGGATATGGATGCCTTAAAGTCATCTAGATTGAAAAACAACTTAGAGAATTTAAATGCCATTGATCTCATCAGCTATAAGAAGATGATAGAGAACATTCTAGAAATCCCGATTAACATACCTACTGCATCGCGTTTCATTTTTTACCTAGTCATACCTTTCCTTACTTGGATAGCTGGCTCTATTGTAGATAAAGTAATTGATTACTTGATAGCCTAATTGCAAACGTTTGATCAGTACATAATCGTTAACCTTGCCGGTTTCACTTTATGAAATGTTAATAATTGCTTAGTTTACAAAACTCAAAAACCCACTCATGAGAAAATTTAGAAACTACCTCTCACTCTTCTGCCTTGCATTAGTTACCTCACTAAATGCACAAAACGCAGACCTAAAAGTAGAGCCCCCATTCTGGTATGCTCAAATGCCTGTGAATGAACTTCAACTAATGATTCATGGAGAAAACATTGGTCAATTTACTGCCAGCATTAATGAAAGTGGAATAAAGCTCTTAAAGCAAGTAACCGGTGATTCACCAAACTACAGATTTCTCTACTTAGAGATTAGTCCAGAGGTAAAACCTGGTAAAATAGAGATTAACCTAACCCACGGCAAGAATACCAAGACGGTAAACTATGAATTGAAAGCTAGACCTTCAAATTCCAATAGAAACCAAGGCTTTAGTAGTGAAGATGTAATTTATCTGTTGATGCCAGACCGGTTTGCCAACGGAAACCCTGACAATGACACAGTTGAAGGCATGTTGGAGCCAGCCAGAAGAAATGACCCTAGTGGCCGCCATGGTGGGGATTTAAAAGGGGTGCAAGAGCATTTAGATTATATCAAAAGCCTAGGGATGACAGCGGTGTGGCTTACCCCTGTATTTGAAAATGACCAGACTCCAGAGTATAAAGGATATCATGGCTATGCAGCAACTGACATGTACAAGGTGGACAGAAGGTTCGGTTCTAACGAAGAGTTTGTTGCATTTGTAAAGGCCTGCCATGACAATGGCTTGAAAGTAATTATGGACATGATCCATAATCATATTGGAGACCAACATTGGTGGATGAAAGACCTGCCATTCAAAGACTGGGTGCATGACCAAGAAGTATATGGAAACACGAGCTATCGTGGTACTGTCGCTTCTGATCCCTATGCCTCAAAACATGACATGGACCGCTTGGTGAAGGGATGGTTTGTAGATGAAATGCCTGATCTAGACCAAAGAAATCCAGAGCTAGCCGAATACCTCATTCAAAATACACTTTGGTGGATTGAATATTCTGGCGTTGATGGTATTAGAATGGACACCTACGTCTACCCCTATCAAGACTATATGGTAAGGTGGTCTTCAGAGGTTTTAAAGGCTTACCCTAATTTCAACATAGTTGGCGAGTCTTGGGTAGAAACTGTTGCACATGAGTCTTATTGGCAACAAGATAAGCCAGGTGAAAATGATGGTTATGATTCAAAACTTCCATCAGTCACCGATTTCCAAATTCATTTTGCTATCAGAGATGCTTTCAATCAAGGCTTTGGTTGGGAAACTGGTGTAATGAAACTTTACTATGCGCTTTCACAAGACAGACTCTATTCTGACCCCATGAAAAATGTGATCTTCCTCGATAATCATGATATAGGAAGAATTTATTCCACTTTGGGCGAAGACCTGAGCAACCTTAAAATGGCCTATGCCTACTTAATGACCACTAGAGGTATTCCACAGGTATATTATGGTACCGAGTTAGCCTTTAAACAAGGTCCTGGCGCTTGGGGAGATGGTGCTAAAAGAGCAGACATGCCAGGTGGATGGGCTGGAGACTCAAGATCGGTCTTTACCAGTGAAGGAAGAACCACAGAAGAAAACGACATGCTTAATTATGTCTCGAAAATCACCAACTGGAGAAAAACCAGCAACGCCATAAAGCATGGAAAGCTGATT
Source organism: uncultured Roseivirgaceae bacterium (assembly GCA_964350505.1). GTDB lineage: Bacteria > Bacteroidota > Bacteroidia > Cytophagales > Cyclobacteriaceae > Roseivirga. The sequence continues at coordinate 14,522 of CAYGKL010000022.1, forward strand.
CACTTTGTGCCTGAGAATAATGTTTATGTCTACTTCCGATTCACTGAAAATGAACGAGTAATGGTGATCATGAATATGAATGATTCGGAAGCCTCAATTTCCAAACAAAAGCATATTGAAATGCTCAGAGGTTATACCTTTGGAGTGGATGTAATGTCTGGTAAGAATATCAATCTCAATGGAGACTTTCGTGTACCGGCTAAAACAACCACAGTTTTAACGATCAAATAATATAGACTTGGACATTTCGCAGGCCAAAGACAGCTGTAATGAGCTGATCTATAACAGTCTCTTTCGGAGCATCACACCCTTACTTCGGAATTTCCTGTATGCTAAATATCGAGATCTTGAAAAGTCTAACGATATGGCGCAAGAGGCCTTTCTCGTTCTTTGGAAAAACTGTGAAAAAGTGCTGCCTACTATGGCTAAAGCATATGTTTTCAAGGTTGCTCAAAATCAGATGCTGAAAAGCATCGATAAAGAAAAAACGAAAGAAAAACATATTCAATTCATCCACAAGCCTAGTCATAATGAGACCCCAGAGTTTCAAATGGAATTCAATGAATTTGACATTAGAGTGCAAGAAGCTATACAATCTCTCTCCGATGGACAGCGTGAGGTGTTCTTAATGAATAGAATTGAAAAGATGACTTACAATGAAATTGCTGAGGTGCTAGAGGTGAGCGTAAAGGCTGTTGAAAAGCGCATGCATAAAGCATTGGTTAAGCTTCGACTATTAATAAATGAAAATATTTGATAGTTGTGGTAGGGATAAATGATGGCAAACGGATGTAAGGATAGAATATTGTAGAATGGAATCTAACTTCAATGATAAAGAAGAATTTTTAGCCAAGTGGCTCTCTGGAGAAATAAGCCCAGAGGAACGCACTGAATTTGAAAATTCTTCACAAGGCCAAGAGTTTGCAGAAATCTTATCATCCATAGATAAATTGAGCTTTCCTGCCTATGATGTAGAGGCAGAGTTAAGGAAGCAAAAAGCATCTCAAAAAGTGAATACAAAAGTGAGAAGCCTCACTCCTATCTGGAGAATGGCTGTAGCAGCAGTTTTGGTGCTGAGTATCTCTCTAGTGTATTTCCTTTCGAGACCAAATTATGAGGTTTTCAAAACAGCATATGGTGAAAGACAAACCATTACTCTACCAGACAATTCTGTGGTTACCTTGAATGTAAACTCTACATTAAAATACGATCCTGATGATTTCGACACCAACCGGAAGCTATTGCTTGAAGGCGAAGCCTTCTTCCAAGTAACTAAAGGGGCTTATTTCGAAGTAGATACAGACAAGGGAACTGTCAAGGTTTTAGGAACAAGTTTCAATGTAATCCAGCGAAATGATAACCTAGCAGTACAAGTCTATACTGGTGTTGTTCGAGTGAACTCGCGTAAAGTTGAACGTACCCTAGAAAAAGGAGATGGACTTCGCCTAGAAGGTAACAAAACCGTGAAGTTCTGGAAGATAGAGGTTCAAGAGCAACCAGATTGGGTGACTAACAATATTATGGAATTGCGTGACGTACCGCTTCAAGAGGCTATTGAATCGCTTACAAATTCTTTCGGAATCAACATTGATTCAGACATATCGTTAACTTCAGAGCGTTATACGGGATCATACCCATTAGATAATGTGGAAGTGGCTATTCAAATTGTACTATCAACCTCAAAAATTGAGTACGAATACGACTCAGATGCCAAGAAACTCAACATCATTGGCTTTACTGAAAATTAGCCTTTGCTTCTTCTTATTTTTCTTTTTTCAACTTGACCATCAAGCACAAGACATTTATGCATCGGAGAGAAATTCAATCTCTTTAAAAACTGCATTAAGCCAATTGGAGAAAAGTAATGGTGTTTACTTCTCCTTCGACCCTTCAGAAATTAAGGGAGTTCAAGTTCCCCAAGTAAGTTTTAATGGAGATTTGTCCGGTGTACTAAAAGCACTTTTGTCAAACACTAACCTCATTTTCCAAAAGATAGATGACAAGTTCTATGTAGTCAAGAAGGCAAATTCCAAGTTTATTCAATTGAAAGTATTAGATGAAGAAACTAACGAAGGACTCCCTTTTGCAACCATTAAACAAAAGAATACCAACCAGGGAATAGTTACTGATGAGGCAGGAAATGCGAAACTTGTATTGCCCAACCCGAAGGAAGCGATTCTACAAGTCACTTACCTAGGGTTCAAAACCTACGAAATTAAGGTTGATTCATTTGATGAGATTGCGAATCTGGCTATAAAGATGGAAACTGAACCACTCTATCTTAATGATTATGAAGTGAAGGAATACCTGAATCCTGGGATTGCCTCTGACCCCAAGGCCAACAGTTTCAAAATTCTTCCTCAGGAAATGGAGATCCTTCCAGGTTTATCAGAAAGAGATGTCCTCCTTTCTACACAAATTATATCTGGCGTTAATTCTAATGATGAATCTGCTTCTGGCATTAACATCAGAGGGAGTTCTAGAGACAACACTTTGCTCTATTGGAACAATGTTCCCATCTATCACACTGCACATTACTTTGGTAATATCTCCAGCTTTATTCCCTCTTCTATTTCCACTTTAGATATTTACAAAAACTACATACCAGTAAAGTATGGAGGCGCATCTGCTGGACTTATCTCCCTTGAGTCTCGGAATGAGATCGATAGAACTTTCAAGACCGAAGTAAGTGTGAACATGACACATGCCGATGGCTTTTTAAAAACTCCTTTTCTGGGGAATAAAGGTTCACTTATGGTGGCAGCGAGAAGATCTTATAACGATGCCATTCCAACATGGACATTCAATTCATATGGAAAAAAGCTCTTTAATAGTGAAACAAGAGACCGCCAAGGATTATTAGAAAACAACGAGTTCAGCAATGACCTCAATTTTTCAGACCTTAACCTTCAATGGAATTATGAGCCTTCAGATAGGTCATCGGTAAAACTGAGCTTCATTAGGGGAAGAAGTCAATTCGACTACAATGAAGATGACCCTGACGAGAGACAAAACATCAGGCAAACACATAGAGTGAGAAACACGGGGGCCGACATTTCTTGGGCCTATCGACTTAATGATAATAGTTCAATCACAACTAGTTTGGCCAATTCGGATTATAGTATGTCTTATTCCTATAACAACCTCAGAAATCCGAATAACCCCAATGACGATGACATTCAAAGTCGAAGTAACGACATTAATAACCTTGAAGGGAGATTTGCTTATGCCAAAGTCTTAAGTGGGGGAAATAAACTCAGCGTTGGTTATCAATTCAACCATTTTGAAATAGACAACCTCATTAACACCGAAAACTTTCTTGAAGAAAATCAGGCAGAAGATATAGATTCAAAAGCCGATGTGCAGGCTTTTTTTACTGACTTCAATATCCAAGCCACCGACAAACTTGAATTGGTACTCAGTGGACGCATTACACACCTGGAGTCTATCGAAGAAACATATTTAAGCCCTCAGGTTAAAGCCAATTATACTTTAGGGAAAGACCTTTTGCTAAAATCTTCATACGGGATTTATCATCAATACTTAAGTACCATCAAGGAATCACAATTCACACTTTCTAATGCTATTGAGCAACATTGGTTATTGGCTGATGATGAAGAGCTTGTGCCAATGGTAGTTAACGAACAGCTAAGCCTTGGACTGATTTTCAATACGCCAGATTGGTTGGTCGACTTAGATTTTTACAAGAAACATATTGATGGTTTATTGGCTAGAAACTTAGGCTTTGGATTCACCAGGGAAGACGGATTCAATCAAGGTTCGGAAAACCTTATGGGTATAGACCTCACCATTAGAAAAAGATGGAAGTATCTGAAAGCTTGGTTCAGCTATAATTATCAAGATTCTGAAGTTCAGTTTGAGGATTTGTTTGAAGAATCTTTTCCATCAAATCTAAATATCAAACATCAATTTAACCTCTCTACTAGCTATACCAAACGTAATTGGGAGTTTTCTTTCGGGTACACTTTTAAAGCTGGGGCACCTTATACCAACATCGACAATGTTATTCTAAACAATAGACGTCCTCCACCTCCTGGACCTGGGCAAGGAGGAATCAATGATGATGATGACGATGATGATGCAGATGACAATTTCAGTATAATCTTCAGTGAACCGAATGGACTTAGACTACCAGTCTATCATAGATTTGATGCCTCTATTTGGCATAGATTCAGTGGAAATGGCTGGAGAGGCGAAGTCGGTGTAAGTTTTATTAATTTGTTTAATCGACAGAATGTCTATAACATCGGTTACATCGTAGATTTCAACAGAGAAGGGAATGTGGCCATATTAGAGCGGACTAAATACTTTCTAGAATTCACCCCCAACATGAGTGTAAGGTTTAGCTTTTAACGCAGGATCAGTAACCTTCAAGAAAATTTATACCGACACCAAATACCAGTTGTCTTTGTCTAGGAACAAAGTCTCTTCCTAAAAGCTGGCCGAGGCTCTCTCCTGTTTTACTCAAACCAAATTCGTAATTAATATCAATCACGAAACGATCAAAGTCTCCTCCTATGCCAAAATGCCACATCAGATTCGAGCGATTATAGTCATCAGAAACCCTTTCAACATCATTCAAAAACGAGCGTTGACCTGAAAGTAAAATACTAAATGAAGGCCCCATTTGCATTCTGAAATTGCCGATGCGATAACCTATGTCGATGGGTAATTCAAGTGTGTTAAATTCAAACTCTGCCCGAGGGTTAAAACCCTGAACCCCTTGATAATTAGAAAAAACTAACTGTGTCTTAATCTTCGAAAGTAGTATGGAAGGCTGAACATATACATCCTGAACATTGATTCTAAAGAAGCCTCCAAATTGATAACCTACCTCCGATCCACCCTCTGATAGATTAATAGTTTCATTATCAAGTTTCATTTTAGCAGTAACCAATTTTAGGATTGGTCCAGCCTGGTAAAAACGGTCATATCTTTCCTGACCCATGGCAGATGCCGTGAGTATAATCAGCAATATCAATGTTCCGAGAGTTCTCAGTTTCATTCTAACTAAAGGAAATGTTTTTTAGATTCGCGTGAATTTAAATTTAATATTTCAGATGAGCTTACAAGACACCTTTGAAAATGCCGTTAAATCGGCTCACTCTTTATCGGAAAGACCTTCAAACGAAGATCTTTTGAAAATATACAGCCTCTACAAACAAGCAACTGAGGGCGACAACAATGAAGAACCTCCTGGTGGATTCGATTTCAAAGCGGCTGCTAAATACAATGCTTGGAAAAAGCTTTCGGGCACAAGCAAAGAAGAAGCTATGACTCAATATGTTGACCTTATACAAAGGTTACAATCCGCTTAGTACAATTAATCATCAGTTCAACGTTTGCATTCGTTAACGTTTCCTTAGCATCAACAATAGGAAATATCTTTGCATATTGCGAACGGTTATATAACTCAAAAAAATACAACAATGGGATTATTTAGTTTTGGTAAGAAAAAGAAAAAACCAGCGAGGAAATGCGATTTAGAAGGGTCACTTCTAGAATTCGGAGAAGGTTACTTACTTACCTCTGCACAAATTATTAAATCGAAACGCTTTTGGGATAATAAAATGGTTGAGCCAGAAACGGTGGCCTACTCTAAAGCGCATTTCGAAAAGAAGGATGACATGGGTACCAAAATGCGTGGCATGATTTTCCAAAAGTACAGCTCTAAAGAACAGCCTTGGTTAGTGGGAGACGGTCAGGTCAACCAGTTTGAAATTGACAAAGACCAAGCAAGAGCATACGCCCAACAATGGTGGGAATCAGAGTTCAAATTCATGCCTCCAGAAGTAGGTGCTGCAGAAAAAACATTGAGTGAGGACGAATACCAGGAATGGAAAGACTATGCTGTAATGAAAGCTGGAGAGAGTCAATTAAAGAAAATAGGATAAGCTAAATGCTTAATCAATCTATTAAAAGCCACTTTTAAGTGGCTTTTTTTATCGCACTATTCTGTATAATTCAATAGCTCCTTCTGACATATTATCAAGTCTTAAGCCCATTTGGTTAACCTTTTCCTTAAACTCATTGAGGTTATCAAAGTCTTGGTACCTCTCATTCAGATAAGCTTCATTGACCAATAAAAAGTCACCTGCTTGTGGCAATGCTCCATTCAATTCAAAAAACCAAATGTACTTGTCTTCTGTCGGTTCAAAGTTGTAAAAATATGGATAGCCGTAGGAGATTAATCCATCTGTGAACACCCTGATAGGCTGTTCGTTTTGTAAGAGTTCAGTTCTTATCAGTGCATTAACTTCTGTGAAGTGTTTGTCGCCAGAATGAATGACTTTATAAAGTGGAATCACCAAAAGTGCAACTAAGCCAAATTTGACTTTCGAATATCTTATGGCAGCTAGCAGCGGTGTCTTGGTCCAATACATCCCTCCTGCCATCAGCATAATGGGAATAAGAAAGGTAATATGTCTCATATCCACAGGCATGGGACTATAATACTTCCAATTGGTACTCATAAACCACCAAGTGGCTAAGATGATCAAGAATGCTACAAGCCATAGCTTTTCAGGATCTTTTAAAGACCAATCGGCCTTTTTCAATTTCAGAAGAGATGGCAAAGCAAAAAATAAAGGAATAAAGAAGCCCCCTCTTAAAAAGCCAAGCAATGGCAAGTAGGTTAAGCGTTTGAGAATGGTGAGGCCATCTTTATCGAAGAAGGTTTTGACGGTGGCCTCATGATTATCAGAAATATTTTGAAAGCGATAGAAGAAATTTCCATACACTTCCTTGTACCAAAAGCCATTGACAAGCACAAAGAAGACAAGCAAAACTGAGGAGATAAGCCAAAAGCTACGGTTCTCTTTTCTTCGCCAAAAATCGTTGATCAAGAGGAACAAGAATAATGGTCCTACCAAAATGATGGTCATTTTAGTTAAAAAGGCCAGAAACAACCCTGTAGCGGTCATCAAAGCCAATAGCCGGTGGTCTCCTTCTCCTCTATTGGCTCGGTCATAGGCAACTAGTGCTCCAAAAATGAAAAGGGTTATCGACATTTCAGGGAATAGATGAGTGACGAAAGTGATCACATGATAGTCGCAAACGAAGAAGCATGCTGCCAAAACTCCCAACCAATGATGATAAAGATGGCCCATCCATAATAATATATTTAGCACTGCGAGTCCACAGATGAGTGGAAAAACAGTCATGGAGAATTCATTGATCCCCAGAAAGTCAATGATCCAAGCCACAGGATATAATAGAGCTACTCTGCTTGTAAAATGATTGGTTGTGATTTCAAAAGTGCCTTGATTGATTTCATTGGCAAAATTTAGATAAGTAAAGTCATCCCAAAACGCCAGACCATCATTGGCGAAATACCAAACACCAATGAATATCAGGTTGACAGCCAACCCAAACAGGTTGTAGTGTTTCGCTTCGAAGAACTTCTTATGCGTCATTGAAGCGAATATAGTTGATTACAGAAATACTCTTTCTATTTTCGCAATAAGCTATGCAGTTGTTTTACCAACCAGAACTGATTAAAGGAGTCAAAGCACTTGATCCTGAAGAGTCTAGACATGCCATTAAGGTGCTAAGAAAATCTGTAGGAGATAGAATTGATCTCATCGATGGACATGGCACTTTTTACACCGCTGAAATCACAGAAGCAGACTTCAGAAAATGTCAATTTGAGATTATAGATACCAGACAAGAGCCCAAACGAAATGGCCTTAGACACTTAGCCATTGCGCCTACAAAGAACTTAGACCGCACCGAATGGTTGATTGAGAAAGCGGTTGAAATTGGGGTAGATAGAATCAGCTTTGTACTCTGCAAAAACTCCGAGCGCAAAGTATTGAAGACAGATCGTTTGATCAAGAAGGCTGTCAGTGCCATGAAACAATCTTTGAAAGCCTCTTTACCTCATATTGATGAAATGGTAAAGCTCAATGACTTTGTAAAAAACTGCCCCACATCTTCAAAATACATGGCTTATGTTGATTTTGACAACCCACAGCAGTTGAAGGACTGTCTCAAAACAGGACAGGACTCTGTGGTACTCATTGGCCCAGAAGGTGATTTCGATACATCAGAATTGGAATTGGCCCTACAATCGGGTTTTGTAAAGGTGGGCTTAGGAGAAAGTAGATTGCGTACTGAAACTGCAGGAATAGCAGCAGTGCATATTTTAAATTTATTTAGCTAAGATTGTTCTATGGCTCTCAATTATATCTGGATCGGATTCTTCGTTATTGCATTCATCGTAGCCTTGATTAAGCTTATTTTCCTTGGCGATGTTGAGGTGTTTGGAAAAATGATGCAAAGTACATTTGAGATGTCTCAAACCGGATTTACCCTATCCATAGGTCTAACTGGTGCTTTGTGTTTGTGGCTCGGTATTATGAAAATTGGCGAGAATGGAGGAATGGCCTCTATCATAGCTAGATTGATCAGCCCACTTTTCACAAGGCTATTTCCAGACGTACCTAAAAATCATCCAGTATTTGGCCCTATGGTAATGAATCTATCCATGAACTTCCTTGGGCTAGATAATGCAGCCACTCCCCTCGGGCTGAAAACCATGGAAGGATTACAAGAACTGAACCCTGAGAAAGAAAAGGCCAGTAATTCTCAAATAATGTTCTTGGTGCTCAATACATCGGGGCTAACCCTCATTCCAGTATCTATTATGGCTTTGAGGGCATCGGCAGGTGTTGTTAATCCTGCAGATGTATTTATTCCTATTCTGTTGGCCACATTTTGCTCCACCTTGGTGGGCTTGGTCACTGTAGCCCTAATCCAAAAGATTAACCTTTTCCATAAAGCGGTGCTACTTTACTTAGGCAGTTTTACAGTTTTGATCGCTGTACTCCTCTTTTATTTCCAGTCCATTCCGCAGAGCCAGGTAGAAATTATTTCAAATGTAGCAAGCTCATCAATCCTGTTAAGCGTAATCATTGCCTTCATACTCTTGGCCGTTAAGAACAAGGTCAATGTATTCGATTCTTTTATTGAAGGTGCAAAAGATGGTTTCAATGTGGCCATTAAAATCATTCCCTATTTAGTTGCCATGCTTGTAGCCATTGGAGTTTTTCGGGCCTCAGGAACACTAGATTATCTATTAGAAGCGTGTAAATGGTTTTTTTCCTTATTCGGTTTCAATACAGATTTTGTAGATGCCTTGCCAGTCGCCTTTATGAAGCCACTAAGTGGCGGTGGAGCTAGAGGTGCTATGGTAGAAGTTTGGGAAGCCTTCAATAACCCAGCTTTGAATATTAATGGCGCAGAAACCTTTGCAGGAAGATTAGCCAGTGTTTTTCAGGGTTCTACGGAAACCACTTTCTATGTTTTGGCGGTTTATTTCGGGGCTGTTAAAGTAAAAAACACGAGATATGCCGCTGGTGCTGGTCTGATAGCTGACTTTGCTGGCATTGTTGCAGCCATTCTTATCGCTTACATATTTTTCTATTAACTATCTTCGAACTTTTCTTGCGAATTGCAGTTAGAAAACCATTCAAACATTAACCAAAAACATGAAAAAACTATTAGTAATTATTTGCTTGATCAGTGCTTACAGCCTACAAGCGCAAGAGTTCCCTGCATTGGATGCAAGTCCAATGGATGCTTCTTATTTCCCTGATCAACAACCTTTAGATGAGGTAATGGGAAGAACAGTAAGAGAACTTAAAATGAAGGTTTATTACAGCCGCCCTCAATTGAAAGGCAGAAAAATGCTAGGTGAAAAGGCTGCTCCTTACGGGTCTGTATGGAGAATGGGCGCTAATGAGGCCCCTGAAATTACATTTTATGAAGATGTTACTTTCGGAACTCAAAAAGTAAAAGCAGGTACTTATGCCCTATTTGCTATACCGGGAGAAAAAGAATGGGAATTCATTCTGAGCAGTAAATTGAATACTTGGGGTAATTATACTACCAAAGAAGATGCATTTGTAGCAAGAGCTAAAGGAATGACAAGTACTTCAGACAAAACGATAGAAGCATTTTCTATCATGTTCAAAGAAGTTGAAGGTGGAGCTCACATGGTTGTAGGTTGGGAAAACACTGTGGTAGAAGTGCCAATCAAAATGTAAACAAAGATTTTTGTCTTTAAAGCCCGACCTCCAAAAGGTTGGGCTTTTTTATTGATTATACTTTCTACTTCAAGTATATCGACCACTCAAATTAATTGCTGTTTTAATAATGAGAGAAAGCCTATATTATTGACTGCCAAATTAAATAACTATGAAAAGATATTACTTACTGATGCTCCTGATGTTAGTTGGATCTGTTGGGTTTGCCCAAAAGTACAAAGCTAACTTTAAGGCAGCTGAGAAATTTAAAGCCACGAACATTCAGAAGATGCTGAAAAGCACTAGAGTAAATCCACAGTGGTTCAAGGACAGCGACATGTTTTGGTACAGCTATACCACAACAGAAGGCAAGAATTTTTATATGGTTGACCCAGTAAAAAAGACCAAGTCAATGCTCTTTGATAACCTCGATTTTGCTGCTCAATTAAGTGAATTAACGAGCAAACCTTGGGATCACAGAAATTTAGATTTGAAATCTTGGGAGCTAGAGGATGATAATAAGACTTTCACTTTTATGATTGACAGTATTGATTATCATTTCAACCTAACTACCAAACGCATTTCAAAAGGTGATTCAACTGAAAAAGCTGACAAGCGTCTTCGTTGGGCCTCTTATTCTCCAGATAGTACTTACATCGCTTTTGCTAAAAATCATAACCTGTATATGATGAGAGCCGATGATGCTGACTCTACAGAGATTCTTTTAGCCGATGATGGCGAAAGATATTTCAGCTATGCAGCCGATGCGAGTGATACTACAAAAGATAAAAGACAAAGATCTATTGCAAGATGGTTTAAGGATGAGTCTAAGTTATACGTTAATCGTTCAGATTCTAGAAAAGTGAAGGAGCTCTTCGTAATAGATGACTTGAGCAACCCGAGACCTGAAGTAGAGATTTACAAATATGCCATGCCTGGTGATCAAGACGTTCCGCAAGAATACCTTTCGATCTTTGAGATCCCAAGTGCCAAAAGAATCGATGTAGACATCGACAAATACACCGATCAGACGGTTTCGACTTATTTGTCAGGAAAGAACTCTGAAAAGCTGTTCATGACAAGAATGAATCGTACCAGTGACTCTATTGATGTTGTCTCTATTAATACGGCTACTGGAGATGTAAAAGAACTCTTCACAGATGCGAACTACCCTTACTTCTACTCTCCTAATGTGCAATTGGCCATCTTAGAAGAAGGCAAAGAGTTAATCTGGTGGTCTGAGCGAAATGGTTGGGGCCAGCTATACCTCTACGATGGCAACACTGGTGCCATGAAGAGCAAAATCACTAATTCAGGATATTTTGTAACCGGTAGAATCCAACAAATTGACACCGTTGGTCGCAAAGTATACTTCGAAGCTAGAGGAAGAGAAAAAGGAATTGACCCTTACTACGCCTTAATGTACAAAGCCAATTTCGATGGTTCAGGTTTTAAACCTATCAGTACTGAACCAGCGAATCACTTCATGAATATGTCTGAGTCTTCTAAGTTCTATGTGGACAACTATTCTGCTGTTGATATGGTGCCTAGGTCGGTTCTAAAAGATAACAATGGCAACATCATCATGGATCTTGAAACTGCTGATATCACACTCCTAAAGCAAGCTGGATGGAAAATGCCAGAGCGCTTTACCATGAAAGCCGATGATGGAATTACAGACCTATATGGTGTAATGTATAAGCCATTCGACTTCGATTCAACCAGAAAGTACCCAGTTATTTCTTACGTATACCCAGGTCCCCAAACAGAGTCGTTCGTGAATGACTTTACCATTACAGGCAGATATAACACTGCTTTGGCTCAGCTTGGCTTTATTGTCGTGAGTATGGGTCACAGAGGCGGTAGCCCATTGAGAGATAAGTATTACCACACTTACGGTTATGAGAACTTAAGAGATTATGCTTTGGCAGATGATAAGCGTTCTCTTGAGCAATTGGCCGAAAGACATAGCTTTATTGACTTAGACAATGTTGGAATTTTCGGTCACTCTGGTGGTGGTTTCATGTCAACTGCTGCGATGTTGATGTACCCTGACTTCTACGATGCAGCTGCTTCTTCTGCAGGTAACCACGATAACAATGTTTACAACAAATGGTGGGGTGAAACTCATAATGGTGTTAAGCGAGTTGACAAGAAGAAGAAAGATAAGGATGGCAACGAGTATACCGAGACAACTTGGGAAGCTAAAGTGAAGACTAATCCTTCTATAGCCAAAAACCTTAAAGGACACTTGTTAATTACTCATGGTACGCGTGACAACAACGTGAACCCTGCAAACAGTATCCGTTTAGCCGATGAGCTAATTAAGGCTGGTAAAAGGTTCGATTATATGCCAATTCCAGGTTCGAGACATGGCTACGGAAACAAAAGAGATTACTACGAACAAATGATGTGGTACTTCTTTGCTGAGCATCTCCTAGGCGATTATAGAAATAATGTCGAAATAGATCTACCTGATGGTAACTAATCGGATTTAGCTATTAAAATGAAGCCTCAGTAATTACTGGGGCTTTTTTCATTCCATAAATTTTGCTTAACATTCTTTAACACACTTAATTTCGAAGCAGTTGATGAATGGCATGACAGGAATACAAGACTTAGTTATATTTGAATCTTTATAACGCGTATGACTTGGTTTAAAAGTATTGGACTTACTGAATGGATTTATATAGCCGTATTCGCGGTAGCATATACCATTTATGTTGTAAGACTTGTGGTAATAGCCAAAAGGATGCAAACCACCTTTAGGCCTCTCATATTTAAAATACTTGTGAGAAGTCTAGCTTTAGGGCTTCTCATTGTGGCTTTACTTGGCCCCTCTTTTGGGGAAACCACCAAGGAGGTAAAATCAGAAGGTAAGGACATCTACATAGCGGTAGACCTCTCCCAGTCTATGAATGCTTTCGACATTCAACCTACTCGTTTAGAAAAAATCAAATTTGAATTAAAGAATATCATTGAAGCCTTTAGTTCTGACAGAATTGGCCTGATTATTTTCAGTTCTGAGGCTTTTGTTCAGTGTCCACTTACCTACGATCAAAGTGCTTTGAGTTTGTTCATTAGCACACTCAATACGGGACTTGTACCAAATGCAGGAACCGATTTTGGTGCTCCTTTAAAAATGGCCTTTGATAAATTGGAGGAATCGGACGCGCCCATCACCCAGCAAAAAGCTAAGATCGTTTTAATGATTAGCGATGGTGAAGACTTTGGAGATGACACCGAAGAAGCAGCTCAAGAGGTTGTAAGAAGCGGCATTCAACTTTTCGCACTTGGCGTTGGAACAGAGACTGGATCGAAAATAAGACAATCTAATAGCTTTAAAAGAGACAGAGATGGGCAAGATGTAGTAACAAAGCTGAACTCCAAGTCGTTAAGGAAGCTGGCGGTAGATACGGGTGGTAAATACTTTGAGATCAATGAAAATCAAAATGATGTTTCAAGACTCATAAGATCCATCAACGAAGTAGAAGGAGAACTGCGAGATGCTAGAACAATAGATGCTTCTGCCAATAAATTTTACTTTTTCCTTTTAGGTGCCATTGTATTATTGGCGCTTGATGCTTTAATCAGAAGAAAGACTTTAAGGATATGAAATACATTATCAGTTTACTGATTATCATAGGCGGAATCACTGATCCCGTAACTAAAATTGCCAAGTCTAACAAACTGAAAAGAACTGCCAAGCAGGCTTATGAAGTGGGAGAATACAAAGAGGCCATTGAAGCCTACAGTTCTCTGCTTGATTCGCTAGAAGTGGATGACAATACTGCCAGATTAAATTTAGCTAATGCTGCCTACCTCCTATCCTTTGGTGGAGACAACATGGGCTTACTGAGCGACATCAGCAGTGGAAAAACACAGGTACAAGATAGCTCTCAACTGAATGCCATTAGTGGCGACCTTCAGTATTTCGATATAGCTGAAAAGAATTATAAAGCTGTTGCTGACTCGGGTGAACCTTCAAAGGCTTCCTCGGCTCATAATCAGCTGGGCATTATCGCTTATAAAATGAGTGAGCAGTCTCCAGATGAAAAGGAATCCTTCATGCAATCTGCCTTAGGCAACTTTAAAAATGCCCTCTTGAAGAATTCTCAAAACGAGCAAGCCAGATACAATTATGAGTTACTTAAAAAGCTAATCCGCCAGCAGCAAGAGCAAGATCAGCAGGATCAGGACCAAAATCAGGATCAGGAACATAAGGAAGATCAGCAAAATAAGGACGAGAATCAGGATCAGCAGCAAAAGCAAGACCAGCAGAAACAAGATCAGGAGCAGAAGCAGGATCAAGAGCAGAAGCAGGATCAAGAACAAAAGAACGAGCAGGAACAAGAGCAGCAAGAAAGCCAGGAGCAAAAAGAGGGTGAACAAAAGGACGACCCTATGGAAAAGCTGATGGAGAAACTCAAAGAAATGAACATCCCATTAGAGAAAGCTCAGATGATTCTTGAAGCCATGAAGAACAATGAAGTGCAGTACGTTCAGCAGAAAAAGCGTAAAGCCACTCAGAAAAAGGACTCAGACAAGCCCGATTGGTAAGTTTAAAGGTTGTTGAGTTAAGAAGTTAAGAGGTGTTTAGGTGAAAGTTGTCTTTGTCTTTTGAATTCCACAATTCGTTTCTAATATATCAAGTCTAATAACCATTCCCCTTTCATTCTACAAGTCATTTCTTATCTTTGCTAACAGTCGTTAGGAAAACTATAATTTAAGATATGAAGGAAGTATATATTGTCTCTGCAGGAAGAACACCCATTGGAAGTTTTGGCGGTCAACTAGCAGGCTTTTCAGCCACTGAATTAGGTTCAATCGCCATTAAAGGAGCATTAGAGAAAGCTGGCGTAGCCGCTTCAGAAGTGCAAGAAGTATACATGGGTAATGTTGTTTCGGCAGGTTTAGGTCAAGCCCCTACCCGACAAGCTGCTCTGGGAGCTGGCATCAGCAACGAAGTACCATGCACCACAATTAATAAGGTTTGTTCTTCAGGAATGAAAGCCATGATGTTAGCTGCACAGTCTATCATGCTGGGTTTTCAAGATGTTATTGTCGCTGGAGGAATGGAGAGTATGTCTAACATACCTTACTACATTCCAAAGGCCAGATACGGTTACAAATACGGAAATGGCGAATTAGTAGATGGGCTATTGAAAGATGGACTCTGGGAGGTTTATAACCAGTTCCCGATGGGTAATTGTGCTGATAATACAGCCAAGGAAATGAATATTTCTCGTGAAGAGCAAGATGAGTATGCCATCAATTCTTACAAAAGGGCTGCCGCCTCAACCGAGGCTGGTAAATTCAAAAACGAGATTATCCCTGTCGAAATTCCACAAAGAAAAGGTGATCCTATCATAATGGATCAAGATGAAGAATTCAAGAATGTATTCTTCGACAAAATACCTGGCTTAAGACCTGTTTTCTCAAAAGAAGGAACAGTAACAGCGGCTAATGCTTCTACCATTAATGATGGAGCCTC
>CAYGKL010000022.1:30164-32763 GCA_964350505.1 uncultured Roseivirgaceae bacterium
GGTGTTGCTGGTATTTGCAATGGTGGTGGCGGTGCTTCCGCAATTGTTATTGAGAAAATGTAAGAATACTATACTAATTATGAGAGCCTTGCGTAGTTTTACGTAAGGCTTTTTTTATGAAAAGATTAATCTTCAATACCATACTCCTATGCGCTTGCCCATTGATCACTTTTGCGCAAGACACTATTACTAAATACTACCCACCAGAATTTAAACAAGTAAAAGAGAAATACACTATTCTGGATGGTGACACCGCAACAATCCATGGAGATTACACTCGCTTTTATGAAGAAGGTGAAATAGCTATGAAGGGTAAATTCTTAGAAGGTAAACCTGATGGCCTTTTTATAGAATATTATGAAGATGGTAAAGTACTCTCGAAAACCACTTACATCACTGGTAAAAAAACAGGCGCTTTTGAAGTTTATTCCAGAAGTGGCGCTCCTATTCAAAAGGGTAATTATGTAGATGGCGCCTTAGATGGCTCCGTTAAAACATTTTATGAGGATGGCACTCTTAAAAGTGAAATCAATTTCGAACAAGGAGTTCCCAACGGACAAGCAAAAGAGTTTTATGCCCAAGGAGGAATTAAGCAAGAGTTTACTTACCTCAATGGTAAACAAAACGGTATAGCCAAGTCGTATTACCAAAATGGAGAGGTATCAGCAGAATTCACATACAGCAATGGAGTGATTAATGGAAAGTACGAAACCTACTATAGCAACGGCAAAAGAGAATGGATTTATAACTACGTAAGCGGCTATAAGAATGGTGCCTATAAAAATTTCAATCCAGAAGGACAATTAATTGATGAGGGCAGCTACATAGATGGCATCAACGATGGCATAAGAAAAACCTACTACGACAATGGTGCACCAAAGGAAGTGCAGAACTTTCAGAAAGGCGCTAAAATTGGCGAGAACATCACTTTTTTTGAAACTGGTGAGAAAATGTGGGTGGAAAATTACACTAAGGTGACAAAAGATGGAACCTTACGAGAATATTATAGATCTGGGCAACTTAAAACCGAACAAATCTATATAGATGGCAAAAAGGTCAAAACGTGGAAAACCTATTTTGAAAATGCCAAGGTAGAAAGTGAAACGCCTTATGAATCTGGCTCAATCAATGGCTTTGTAAAACTCTACAACGATAAAGGCCAATTAACAAAAACCATTCCCTACAAATTTGGAAGAAACACTGGTGTTGAAACCGCCTATTTCCCTAGTGGGGGAAAACAATCTGAAACCACCTATCTCAATAATCAAAAGTCGGGAAGGTATTATGAATACTTCGAAACTGGTGAAATAAAAATAAAAGGCAACCACCTTTATGATGTACGTCAAGGTACTTGGAACTACTATAACAAGGCTCAAGAGTTGCTTAAAACCGAAGTCTACTCTAGAGGTCAACTGATGAGTACAACAGAAAATGAATAAGCCTTAATTCTCGAAACGAATTTTGACTATTTTTACCCGATGATCGAAGGCATTAAGGAAACCCATTTTAATTTTACTGATCAAACTGGCTTTTATAGCGGTAAAGTTCGCGATATCTATTTCTTTAAAGATGAGTTGGCTATGATTGCCACTGACAGGATCTCAGCATTTGATGTGATTCTTCCTAGAGCTATCCCATATAAAGGGCAAGTGCTCAACCAAATCGCTTTAAAGTTCTTAAAAGCTACTGCCGACATCCTACCTAATTGGATCACAACATCTCCTGACCCTAATGTGAGCATAGGTCTGAAATGTGAGCCTTATGCAGTTGAAATGGTCATAAGAGGGTATTTGGCGGGTCATGCATGGCGAGAGTACAAAGAAGGAAAGAGAATGTTGTGTGGAGTTTCACTTCCAGAAGGACTTAAAGAAAATGATAAGCTCCCTGAGCCTATCATTACGCCCACAACAAAGGCCAAAGAAGGTCATGATGAAGATATTTCAAGAGAAGAAATTCTTGCCCAAGGCATCGTGCCTGAAGCTGAATATGTTCAGCTTGAAAAATATACTAAAGCACTGTTTCAGCGGGGCACTGAAATAGCTGCAGAACAAGAGTTAATTTTGGTAGATACCAAGTATGAATTTGGTAAGTTTGGCGATCAGATTTATCTGATCGATGAAATTCATACACCTGACTCTTCGCGCTACTTCTACAAAGAAGGTTACGAAAAGAGACAAGCTGACGGAGAAAAACAAAAACAGCTATCAAAAGAGTTTGTTAGGCAGTGGTTGATTGAAAATGGCTTTCAAGGAAAGGATGGTCAACAAATTCCTACAATGACGGATGAAGTTGTACAATCTATCTCTGACAGGTATATTGAATTATATGAAAAAGTGGCAGGCGAACCCTTCCAAAAACAAACTGGAACAAACGTTGTAGAACGAATCGAAAAAAATATTAACAATTATTTAGCAAAGCATTAAGCATGAAGTTTTCAATAGAAAAAGAGGAGTTATATACGGTTTTCAAACTAGAAGAGGAAAAACTAGACTCTACCCTATCTCCAGACCTTAAGTCTGAATTAGTTGCATTACAAACTCAAGGAGTTAAGAACCTAATCTTAAACCTTTCTTCAACAAAGTATGCCGATTCATCTGGC
>CAYGKL010000022.1:32863-35146 GCA_964350505.1 uncultured Roseivirgaceae bacterium
ACACCAGCGCACAGAAGAAATCATACTTCTCAATTGGTGAATGTGGAAGGCAAATACTACCTGATAGATTGTGGCGAAGGCACGCAATTGCAGCTCAAACGCTACAAGCTCCGTGCTCAGAGAATCAACAATATTTTCATCTCTCACTTACATGGTGACCATTACCTTGGGTTGATGGGGCTCCTTTCTTCCATGCATTTAATGGGAAGAAGTAAGCCTCTTAATCTTTATGGCCCCAAAGGCCTCTCAGAAATTATAACGCTTCAGTTGAAATACTCTGAAACAGTTTTCAACTATGAGTTGAATTTTAAGGAAATCGATACGACTATAAACCAAGTAATTCATGAAGATGAATTGATACGCGTTCACTCGATTCCTTTAAATCATAGAATTCCTTGTAGCGGTTTTTTGGTGGAAGAAAAAATCAAGAACAGGAGAATAATTAGAGAAAAACTGCCTGAGGACATTTCAATCAGAAATATTATTCGCCTCAAAAAGGGTGAAGATGTCTACTCTGATGAAGGAGAATTACTCTTTAAGAATGAAGACATGACCCTTCCTCCTCGCAAGTCTTTTCAGTATGCTTATTGTTCAGACACCAAGTATGACGAGTCAATCATTCCAATCATTCAAGGTGTTGATATGCTCTATCACGAGTCTACCTTTTTAGAGGAACATGTAGACAGGGCTGGTACTACTTTCCACAGTACAGCGAAAGAAGCAGCAACCATCGCTTTAAAAGCTGAGGTTGGTAAGTTATTACTTGGTCATTTTTCGGCCAGGTATAAAGATTTGGCTCCTATGGAGGAAGAGGCCAAAACTATATTCTCAGAATCTTATCTGGCTATAGAAGGAGAGGAATTTGTGCTAGACATTTAATCATGATTAAGTCTATTCTCAACGATAAGAAAAGTGGCCTTTTTATTATTCTAAGCGGTATATTCATTACCAATGCACTTATCGCTGAGTTAATTGGCGGTAAAATTTTCTCAGCCGAAAGAACATTAGGCTTTGAGCCGCTAGATATATCCCTCTTCGGAGACTTCTTTCTTCAATTCAACCTTACTGCTGGTGTTGTTTTATGGCCAGTTGTGTTCATTACAACAGATATCATTAACGAGTACTTTGGCAAAAAAGGAGTTAAAAGAATCACCTTCATTACGGTTGGCCTTATTGCCTATGCCTTTCTAGTAATTTATTTAGCTATGAAGTTAGTTCCCGCTGATTTCTGGCTCAGTGTAAATGCAGTGAATGATAATGGAGAGCCATTCGATATAAACTATGCCTTTGAAAAAGTACTCTCACAGGGACTGAACATTATTTTTGCTTCGCTAATTGCTTTTCTAGTAGGTCAGTTTGTGGATGTTTATGTTTTTCAGAAACTCCGAAAGATCACAGGCAAGAATAAAATATGGCTAAGAGCGACAGGATCTACCCTGGTCTCACAGCTGATCGATAGTTTTGTTGTACTGCTAGTAGCTTTCTATATTTTGGGGCCATGGAGCATTACACAAGTGCTTGCTGTAGGCCTTACCAATTATATCTATAAATTCTTCATTGCAGTTCTGCTCACACCTATTCTATACGTAGCGCATTACTTGATAGACCGATACCTAGGCAAAGAAACAGCTGAACAAATGATGGAAGAAGCCAGCGCTCAACAAGCTTAAAGCCTAAAAAAGTTATCCAATATAATAGCCGTTGCCACTGCCACATTGAGAGACTCAGCCTTACCATGTCCTGGAATTTTTATAGGGTCAGATATAAAAGGTCTTAGTTCATCAGATATGCCATGTGACTCACTACCCATGAGTATAATGCCATCTCCCAATGTTGACTTGTATATAGACTCCCCTTCCAACAGAGCACCAAAGACTTTCCGTTGTGTGTTTGATAAAAAAACCTTGAGATCAGTATACAAAACATCCACTCTAGTAAATGAACCCATAGTTGAGTTGATAACTTTAGGGTTATAGATATCTGCAGTTTCAGGACTACATACTATTGACTTAATTCCATACCAGTCAGCAATTCGAACAATGGTACCTAAGTTGCCAGGGTCATTAACTCCATCAAGCACCAAGACCAAGGAGTCATTAATCTCTTCAATAGCCTTTTGCGCAGGCATAGTAATTATGGCAATCCCTGCCTTATTGGATTTAAAGGTGCCAACTTGAGTTAAATCTGCCTCTTTAGCCGGTATTACTCTTTTTACTTTGGAAAGTTGCTGGGTATTAAGCGAGTCTAAAAACTCAGAAATACCGATTAAAACATCAACTTCTA
>CAYGKL010000023.1:0-13119 GCA_964350505.1 uncultured Roseivirgaceae bacterium
AGACTGAGAGTAGTTGAAGCTTTCCGTGATGCAAAAACTAGAATTGAAAACCGTCCTGAGTGGATGATCATCAAGATGGTGCCTGTAATTCCACCGGAATTGAGACCATTGGTGCCATTGGATGGAGGTAGATTCGCTACTTCAGATTTGAATGATCTCTACAGAAGAGTAATCATCAGAAATAACCGTTTGAAGCGCCTTATCGATATCAAAGCACCTGAGGTGATTTTGAGAAACGAAAAACGAATGCTTCAAGAAGCAGTTGACTCACTTTTCGATAACTCCAGAAAAGTAAACGCTGTAAGATCTGATGGGAACAGAGCTTTAAAATCTTTGAGTGATATGCTTAAAGGTAAGCAAGGTCGTTTCCGTCAAAATCTCTTAGGTAAAAGGGTTGACTACTCTGGACGTTCTGTGATCGTTGTTGGTCCTGAATTGAAACTCCATGAGTGTGGACTTCCTAAGGATATGGCAGCTGAGCTTTTCAAACCATTTATTATCAGAAAGCTGATAGAAAGAGGTATTGTAAAGACAGTAAAATCTGCGAAGAAAATTGTAGATAGAAAAGACCCAGTAGTTTGGGATATTCTTGAAAACGTATTGAAAGGACACCCAGTATTGCTTAACAGGGCTCCAACATTGCACAGATTAGGTATTCAGGCTTTCCAGCCAAAACTAATTGAAGGAAAAGCAATACAACTTCACCCATTAGTATGTACAGCATTTAACGCTGACTTTGATGGTGACCAAATGGCTGTTCACGTACCACTAGGGCACGCGGCAGTATTGGAAGCCAGCACTTTAATGCTTTCATCTCATAACATCTTGAACCCTGCTAACGGAGCACCTATTACGGTACCTTCACAAGACATGGTTTTGGGTCTGTACTATGTGACTAAGGGAAGAAGATCTACTGAGGGAAATAAAGAGCAAGGAGAAGGAACTAGATTTTATTCTTCAGAAGAGGTGATCATCGCCTTGAACGAAGGAAAACTTTCTAAGCATGCCTACATCTTTGTGAAAACTAAGGTTCGTGAAAACGATGAATTAGTAGAAAAAGTAATCGAGACTGTTGCTGGTAGAGTATTGTTTAACGAGACCGTTCCTGAGGAAGTAGGTTTTGTGGATGAACTTTTGACCAAGAAGAAGCTTCAGAAGATTATTCAAAATGTAGTAAACATCTGTGGTATAGCTAAGACAGCTCAGTTCCTAGACGATATCAAAGAACTTGGTTTCCAAGCAGCCTACAAAGGTGGTTTGTCAATGGGTCTGGATGATATTCACATTCCAGAGAACAAAGACAGTCTTATTGAAAGTGCTAAAGAAGAAGTTGATGCTGTATGGCAGAACTACTTAATGGGACTTATTACAGATAACGAAAGATATAATCAGGTAATTGATATCTGGACTCGTGTGAATACGAGATTAACTAATGGTCTAATGGAGCAGATGGAAGAGGATCGTCAAGGATTCAACTCCATCTATATGATGATGCACTCAGGAGCTAGAGGTTCTAGAGAGCAGATTAGACAATTAGGTGGTATGAGAGGTTTGATGGCTAAGCCACAGAAAAACCTAGCGGGTTCTGTTGGTGCCATTATTGAAAACCCAATTCTTTCAAACTTTAAAGAAGGATTGGATGTACTCGAGTACTTTATTTCAACTCACGGTGCACGTAAAGGTCTTGCCGATACAGCCTTGAAAACAGCTGATGCTGGTTACTTAACCAGACGTTTGGTGGATGTTGCTCAAGACTGTGTGGTAAACGAAGAAGATTGCGGAACACTAAGAGGTCTGACAGTTTCTGCTTTGAAAGACAACGAGGATGTTGTTGAAGCACTTTCTGAACGAATCTTAGGTAGAGTTTCAGTGCATGATATCTATGACCCAATCACTGAGGAGTTAATTATAGCTTCAGGTGAAGAGGTTACAGAGAAAATTGCTGAGTATCTTGATGAGTCAGCAATTGATGAAGTAGAGATCAGATCAGTATTAACTTGTGAGTCTAAAAGAGGCGTTTGTGGCAAATGTTATGGTAGAAACCTTTCTACTAACAACATGGTACAAAAAGGAGAGTCTGTAGGTGTAATTGCTGCACAGTCTATCGGAGAGCCAGGTACACAGTTAACATTAAGAACATTCCACGTAGGGGGTACTGCTTCTAACATCGCAGTTGATGCAATGATTCAGGCCAAATTTGCTGGGGTGATTCAGTTCGAAGAATTAAGATCACTACACACTACTGACGATGAAGGCAATAAGGCTGAAGTTGTTATGGGTAGAACTGGAGAAATTCAGGTAGTAGATCCTAAGACTAAGAAAGTGTTGATTTCTAATCACGTTCCTTATGGTGCTGTCTTGAAAGTGAAAGAAGGCGATAAGGTTGAAAAAGGACAAGAACTTTGTAAGTGGGACCCATATAACGCTGTAATCCTATCAGAATTTGATGGTACTATCGACTTCGATGCAATCGAAGAAGGTATAACATTCAAAGAAGAGTTCGATGAGCAGACTGGTCACAGAGAGAAAGTAATCACAGATACAAAAGATAAGAATAAGAACCCTGCAGTAGTTGTAAATGCTAAGAGTGAATCTAAGTCTTACAACATCCCAGTAGGAGCTCACTTATCAGTTGATAAAGGTGATAAAGTAAAAGTTGGTCAACCATTGGCAAAAATTCCTAGAACCATGGGTAAATCGAGAGATATTACCGGGGGTCTACCAAGGGTAACAGAATTGTTCGAGGCTAGAAATCCTTCTAACCCTGCAGTAGTTTCTGAAATCGATGGTGTGGTAACATACGGTGGTATTAAGAGAGGTAATCGTGAAATCTTCATTGAGTCTAAAGACGGAGTGAAGAAGAAATACATGGTGCCACTTTCTAAGCACATCCTTGTTCAAGACAATGACTTTGTGAGAGCTGGTTATCCATTATCTGATGGTGCCATTACTCCGAATGATATCTTGAATATCCAAGGTCCAACTGCTGTTCAAGAATACTTAGTGAACGAAATTCAAGAAGTATATAGACTTCAAGGTGTGAAAATTAATGATAAGCACATTGAGGTTATTGTAAAGCAAATGATGCAGAAGGTTGAAATCATTGATGCAGGTGATACTCAATTCCTTCCAGGTCAGGTGGTTGATAAATTCCTCTTCATGGAAGAAAATGATGCTATCCTTGATATGAAAGTTGTATCTGAATCAGGTGAGTCTGAAAACTTCAAGCCAGGTAAAATTGTAAGCCCAAGAGAATTGAGAGATGAAAACTCAAACTTGAGGAGAAGAGATTTGAAATTGGTTGAAGTAAGAGATGCACAACCTGCAGTATCACAACCTAAGTTGCAGGGTATTACTCAAGCATCTTTGGGTACTGATAGCTTTATTTCTGCAGCATCATTCCAAGAAACGACTAAAGTACTAAGTGAAGCCTCAATTAAAGGTAAAGCTGATACTTTGAACGGATTGAAAGAAAACGTAATTGTTGGACACTTGATCCCAGCCGGTACAGGAATGAGAGAGTATAACGACCTAATCGTTGGCAATAGAGAAGAATACGAAAAACTTCAGGCCGCGAGAGAAGCTTATCACTCAGAATCAGAAGAAGTAGAATACTAAGCCATGGCAGAGAAGAACGAGCAAAAAACACAGAATCAGTTGAATATAGAGCTTTCAGAAGAAGTTGCTGAAGGTCAATATGTGAACCTGGCTATGATTGCTCATTCAAACAGTGAGTTCGTTATTGATTTCATAAAAATGATGCCTGGGGTTCCTAAGGCAAAAGTGAAATCGAGAATCGTAATTACTCCAGAACATGCCAAGCGTTTGCTTTATGCTTTGAAAGACAATATCGAAAAATTCGAGGGTCATTTCGGGCCAATAAAGCAAAGTGAAGAACCACCAAAATTTCCGATGAATTTCGGGGGTACGGTTGGGGAGGCTTAGTAGCTAAAATTCATAAAGGAGAAGGGTCACTTCGCAGTGACCCTTTTTTATTGCAGATGCCTAGAAAACAGTGTTTTAGGGCTTTTGTCAATGTAATTTTTAAATTGACAGCAACTGTTTGTTTCAAAAACATCTTTTGCTACCTTTGCAGTCCAAAATTTATAACTAGGAAATAAAATCTAAAATTCTGTAAATGCCTACTATACAACAACTAGTAAGAAAGGGCCGAAAGAAATTGACTTCAAAGTCAAAATCTCCAGCGTTAGATAGCTGCCCACAGAGAAGAGGGGTTTGTACTAGGGTGTATACAACTACTCCAAAAAAACCTAACTCAGCTATGAGAAAAGTAGCAAGAGTAAGGTTGACCAACGGAAAAGAAGTGAACGCCTACATCCCCGGTGAAGGTCACAACCTTCAGGAGCACTCAATTGTATTGATTCGAGGCGGTAGAGTAAAAGACCTTCCAGGTGTGAGATATCACATCATTCGTGGTGCTTTGGATACTGCCGGTGTAAATGGTCGTCTGCAAAGAAGATCAAAATACGGTGCTAAGAGACCAAAAGACAAAAAATAGAAACTAATAGATAATGAGAAAATCTAAACCAAAGAAGAGATATATTCTTCCTGATCCTAAGTTCCACGATACCTTGGTAACCAAGTTCGTGAACTACCTAATGGTCGATGGAAAGAAGAGTATTGCCTACAGTATTTTCTATGATGCAGTAGCATTGGCTGAAAAACGTACTGGTGAGAATGGTCTTGAGACTTGGAAAAAAGCATTGAGTAACATCATGCCCGCAGTCGAAGTAAAATCAAGAAGAGTTGGAGGGGCCACCTTCCAAGTGCCTACAGAAGTTAGGCCTTCAAGAAAAACTTCACTCGGTATCAAGTGGATGATTTCATTCGCCAGAAAAAGAGGTGAAAAAACAATGATGGAGAGATTGGCTGGAGAGATTGTAGCTGCTTCTAAAGGAGAAGGCGCTGCAGTTAAGAAGAAGGACGATACTCACAGAATGGCAGAAGCAAACAAAGCATTTTCACACTTTAGATTTTAATTCCTAAACTAATCATGGCAAGAGATTTAAGATTAACTCGGAATATTGGTATTGCTGCGCATATTGACGCTGGCAAGACTACCACTACCGAGCGTATTCTATATTACACTGGTGTATCCCATAAAATAGGTGAGGTTCATGATGGCGCAGCTACTATGGACTGGATGGCTCAGGAGCAAGAAAGAGGTATTACTATTACTTCAGCTGCAACTACCGTTTTCTGGCCTTACAAAGATGAGGAATACCACATAAACATTATTGACACTCCTGGTCACGTAGACTTTACTGTAGAGGTAAACAGGTCTTTACGTGTGTTAGATGGTCTTGTGTTTTTGTTCTCAGCGGTTGATGGTGTTGAGCCACAATCAGAGACTAACTGGAGATTGGCCGACAACTACAATGTTGCCCGTCTAGGCTTCGTTAACAAAATGGACCGTGCCGGTGCCGACTTCCTTGCAGTTTGTAGACAAGTAAAGGAAATGTTAGGTACTAAGGCTGTGCCACTTCAATTACCAATTGGTGCTGAAGATACCTTTACTGGTGTTGTTGACCTAGTTGAGAACAAAGCTATTGTTTGGAATGAAGAAGATATGGGGATGACCTATAGCGAAATCGAAATTCCAGCAGATATGGTTGATGAAGTTGCTGAGTACAGAGAGCACTTGCTTGAAGCAGTTGCTGAGTACGATGAGACTTTATTAGAGAAGTATTTCGAAGATCCAAATTCTATTTCTAAAGACGAGATCATCGCTGCTTTGAGAGCCGCTACAATTGACTTGGCTTTCGTGCCAATGCTTTGTGGTTCGGCCTTCAAAAATAAAGGTGTTCAGTCAATGTTGAACTATGTGATGGAGTTACTGCCTTCACCACTCGATAGAGATAAAATTATTGGTACAGATCCTGATACTGAGGAGAAGGTTTCAAGAAAACCAGATCCAAATGGTCCTTTTGCTGCTTTGGCATTCAAAATAGCAACTGACCCATTTGTAGGTAGACTTTGTTTTGTGAGGTCTTACTCAGGTATGCTCGATTCTGGTTCTTATGTATTCAATACTAGAACAGGGAAGAAAGAGCGTATTTCACGAATCTTCCAAATGCATGCTAACAAGCAAAACCCAATTGATGCGCTTCACGCTGGTGATATTGCTGCAGTTGTTGGTTTCAAAGACATCAAAACAGGAGATACGCTGTGTGATGAAAAGCATAAAATCGTTCTTGAGTCAATGGTCTTCCCAGAGCCGGTTATCGGTTATGCGATTGAGCCTAAAACTCAGGCTGATGTAGATAAATTAGGTATGGCTATTGCCAAGTTGATCGAAGAAGATCCAACATTGACAGTAAATACTGATGAAGAAACTGGACAAACAATCCTAAGAGGTATGGGTGAACTTCACCTAGACATCATCATGGATCGTATGAAAAGAGAATTCAAGGTTGAAGTTAATCAAGGAGCTCCTCAGGTAGCTTATAAAGAATCAATCAACTCATCGGTTGAGCACAAAGAAGTTTACAAGAAGCAATCAGGTGGTAAAGGTAAATTTGCGGATATCGTATTCGAAATTGGCCCTGCTGATGATGACTTCGAAGGTCTTGGTCTTCAGTTCGTAAACGGAATTGTTGGTGGTGTAATTCCAAAAGAATTTATTCCTGCAATCGAAAAAGGATTTAAGTCTGCTATGATCAACGGTCCTTTGGCTGGCTACCCAGTAGAAAGAATGAAAGTAAGATTGTTCCACGGTTCGTTCCATGATGTGGATTCAGATTCACTATCTTTCGAAATGGCTGCAAGACTTGGTTTCAAAGAAGCTACGAGAAAAGCTACTCCGAAATTAATGGAGCCAATCATGGCTGTGGATGTTGTAACTCCTGACGAGTATACTGGCTCAATTACTGGTGACTTGAACAGAAGAAGAGGTATGATGAAAGGTATGGATACCAAAGGTACCTCCACTGTAGTGAAAGCAAGTGTGCCACTTTCAGAATTATTTGGTTATGTAACAGATTTGAGAACAATGTCATCTGGTAGAGCTACGGCTTCTTTGACTTTCTCTCACTATGATGTTGTTCCAAATAACATTGCTGAAGGTGTTATTAAAAAGGCAAAAGGGGAATAAGCTGTAAATTCGAAGAAAATGACACAGAAGATAAGAATTAAATTAAAGTCATACGATCACAACTTGGTAGACAAGTCATCTGAGAAGATCGTAAGAGCTGTAAAAACTACTGGTGCTATTGTGAGTGGTCCAATTCCACTTCCAACAGTAAAGGAGAAATTTACAGTGTTGAGATCTCCACACGTGAACAAAAAATCACGCGAGCAATTTCAGCTATGTACTTACAAAAGACTAGTAGATATTTACTCGTCTAGTGCAAAGACTGTAGATGCTTTGATGAAGCTTGAGCTTCCATCTGGAGTAGACGTAGAGATTAAAGTATAATTAGAAATTCCTAGAAACGAAAAGAGGCTATTCTATATAGAATGGCCTCTTTTTTATGCCTAGAGTAAGGGGAATCGATATTTAGAAATGAGAGTAGAAATAAATACTCAAATTCTATTTGCTCTGTTTGTATCGAAATATTAATTCCCTATCTTTGCAGTCCGTTTCTCGGAAGCACCGGATTTCTGGTGTTTAAAATGAATTAAAAGATGTCTGGAATTATCGGAAAAAAAATCGGAATGACTAGTATCTATGGTGCCGATGGACAAAGTGTCGCATGCACGGTTATAGAAGCTGGTCCTTGTGTTATTACGCAAGTAAAAAATGAGGAAACTGACGGATATAGGGCTGTACAACTTGCTTATGGTGAGCGTAAAGAAAAAAATACGCCAAATGCGTTGAAAGGGCACTTTAAAAAGGCCAATACAACACCTAAGAAAGAAGTAGTCGAGTTTCGAGAGTTCCGTGAAGAATTCGAGGGTATGGTTGCTCTTGGTAATACAATCTCTGTTGGAGATGTGTTTAAAGAGGGTGATTTTGTTGATGCTATTGGAACCTCTAAAGGTAAAGGTTTCCAGGGTGTTGTTAAGAGACACGGCTTCGGTGGTGTAGGTCAAGCAACTCACGGTCAGCACAACAGATTAAGAGCTCCGGGTTCTATTGGTGGTGCCTCTTATCCTGCAAGAGTGTTTAAAGGCACTCGCATGGCAGGTAGAATGGGTAATGATAGAGTAAAAGTCATCAACCTTAAGGTGATGAAAGTTATGCCTGAGAAAAATCTTATCGTAGTGAGTGGTTCTATACCAGGCGCTAAGAATTCAACTGTAGTACTAGAGAAATAAGATGATGGAGATTGCAGTATTAAAAAATAGTGGGGAAGACACTGGGAGAAAAGTAACCCTTTCAGAAGATATCTTCGGTATTGAACCAAACGATCATGCCATCTATCTAGATGTTAAGCAGTTCTTGGCTAATCAAAGACAAGGAACGCATAAGTCTAAGCAGAGAGCTGAAATCGCTGGTTCTACAAGAAAAATAAAGAAGCAAAAAGGAACAGGTACCGCCAGAGCTGGTAGTATAAAGTCTCCTGTGTTTAGAGGTGGGGGTAGAGTATTCGGTCCTGAGCCTAGAGATTACAGCTTCAAATTGAATAAGAAGTTGAAAACTTTAGCTAGAAAGTCAGCATTGGCTTACAAGGCAAAAGAAAACGGCTTAGTTGTTTTGGAAGATCTTTCTTTCGAGACTCCAAAGACTAAAGAATTCATTAAGATTCTTACAAGTCTTTCAGTAGCTAACAAGAAGACACTTTTAGTGCTTTCTGAAAGCGATAAGAATGTAGTGCTCTCTGGAAGAAATATTCAGAATGCTAAAATTACAACAGCCGATTCACTTAACACATATGATGTGTTGAACGCAGACAGTTTGTTGATTAGCGAGAGTTCAATTGAAAAGCTTGAAAACCTTCTAAAGTAGACTGGAGATGAGTGTTTTAAAGAAGCCATTAGTTACAGAGAAAGTTTCAGCCTTAAACGAAAAAGGAAAGTACGGCTTTATTGTGGATGAGAATGCCAATAAAGTGGAAATCAAAAAGGCTGTTGAAGATATGTACGGTGTAAATGTAGAAAATGTAAATACCATGACTTATCAAGGTAAGAACAAGTCTCGTTACACAAAATCCAGAGTAATAGCTGGAAGAGCAAGTTCATTTAAGAAAGCAATTGTGACTGTTGCTGAAGGAGAAGTAATCGATTTTTACAGCGGCATTTAATTGAAGTAAGATGGGTGTAAAGAAATTAAGACCAATGACTCCAGGCACAAGAGGCCGAATAGCTCCAGACTTTGCTGATGTAACTACATCAACTCCTGAAAAGTCTTTGCTTGCTCCTCTTAAGAGATCTGGTGGTAGAAATAATACCGGTAAAATGACAATGCGCTATATGGGTGGCGGTCATAAAAGAAAACTAAGAATTATCGATTTCAAAAGAGATAAATTCGGTGTTCCGGCAACAGTTAAAAGTATTGAGTATGATCCATCTCGTACTGCTAGAGTAGCTTTGCTATACTATGCTGATGGTGAAAAGAGATACATGATTGCTCCTCAGGGATTGCAAGTTGATCAGCAGGTTATTTCTGGTGAGTCAGTAGCTCCTGAAGTAGGAAACGCAATGCCTTTGTCTAAAATTCCACTAGGTACAATTGTACATAATGTAGAGTTTAAGCCAGGTAAAGGTGCTGCAATGGCTAGAAGTGCTGGATCATATGTTCAGTTAGTGGCAAGAGATGGTAAATACGCAACTCTAAAAATGCCTTCTGGCGAGCAAAGAAATATCTTGTCTTCATGTATGGCAACCATCGGTTCTGTTGGTAACGCTGAGCACATGAATGTGAGATTAGGAAAAGCTGGTAGAAAAAGATGGTTAGGAAGAAGGCCTAGAGTAAGAGGTGTGGTAATGAACCCTGTAGATCACCCAATGGGTGGTGGTGAGGGTAAATCATCAGGAGGTCACCCTAGATCTAGAAATGGTCTTTATGCTAAAGGTCAAAAAACTAGAACTCCTAAGAAGTATTCAAACAGATTAATAATCGGTAAAAAGAGATAATCTAGCATGGCACGTTCATTAAAAAAAGGACCATATATAGATTTTAGATTGGCCAACAAAGTAGGGGCTATGGAAGAATCTGGTAAGAAGTCGGTAATTAAGACTTGGTCCAGAAGATCAATGATTTCTCCGGACTTCATCGGTCACACTTTCGCAGTTCACAATGGAAACAAGTTCATTCCTGTATTTGTAACAGAAAACATGGTTGGACATAAGTTCGGTGAATTTGCACCAACAAGAAACTTTAGAGGTCACATAGCTAAAAAAGATAGGAGAAGATAATGGAAGCAGTTGCAAAACTTAATAATGTTCCTACTTCTCCTCGTAAGATGAGAATGGTCGCTGATATGATCAGAGGCGAGCGCGTTAATAAGGCGTTGAACATCTTGAAATTTGAGTCTAAAGAAGGAGCTGCAAGATTAGAGAAACTCTTGAAATCAGCAGTATCTAACTGGCAGTCTAAAAATGAAGACGAGAAACTAGAAGACGCAGATCTTTATATTAAGGAGATTCGTGTTGATGGTGGAAGAGTCTTAAAAAGATTGAGACCAGCTCCGCAAGGAAGAGCTCATAGAATAAGAAAAAGATCAAATCACGTAACTATCGTTGTTGACGCTAAAAACGCAGCCGAAGTTACCGCTGAAGAAGTAGTTAGTAACGAAACTGGTAATTAAGAACAGATGGGACAAAAAGTTAACCCTATTGGTTTCAGATTGGGAATTGTACGTGGCTGGGATTCAGCATGGTACGGTGGAAAAGACTTTTCTGAGAAATTGGTTGAAGACCAAGAGATCAGAAAGTACATAGAAGCTCGTATTCCTAAAGGTGGAATTTCAAAAGTAATAATCGAAAGAACCATCAAAAGAATCACTATTACTGTTCACACCGCCAGACCAGGCGTTGTAATTGGTAAAGGTGGTCAGGAAGTTGATCGTATTAAGGAGGAGTTGAAAAAACTTACTGGAAAAGACGTTCAGATCAACATCTTTGAAATTAAAAGACCAGAATTAGATGCCAAACTAGTAGGAGAATCTGTAGCTCAGCAATTGCAGGCTAGAATTTCTTACAGAAGAGCAATGAAACAAGCTATTGCTTCGGCAATTAGAGTTGGTGCTCAAGGAATCAAAATTAAATGTTCAGGTAGACTTGGTGGAGCTGAAATGGCAAGAACTGAGATGTACAAAGATGGAAGAATTCCATTGCATACATTAAGAGCTGACATTGATTATGCTATCTCAGAAGCAAGCACTGTATACGGTAAAATCGGTATCAAAGTGTGGATCTTTAAAGGTGAGGTATACGGTAAGAGAGATCTTTCTCCTAACGTAGGTATATCTAACCAAATGGGAGGTGGCGATAGAAGAGGCCCAGCTGCTGGTGGTAGAAGACCAAATCGTAATAAAAAGAAGTAACCCAACTGTAAAAAGGAGAGAAGATGTTACAGCCAAAAAGAACGAAGTTTAGAAAAATGCAGAAAGGTCGCATCAAAGGTGTGGCTGGACGTGGACATTCATTGTCATTCGGAACATTCGGTATTAAATCTCTTGAGCAAGGTTGGATTACTAGCCGCCAGATAGAAGCAGCTCGTATTGCCATGACCAGAGCAATGAAAAGAGAAGGTCAAGTTTGGATTAGGATTTTTCCTGACAAACCGATCACTAAGAAACCAGCCGAGGTAAGGATGGGTAAAGGTAAGGGTGCTCCAGAATATTGGGTAGCTGTTATTAAACCAGGAACTGTACTTTTCGAAGCGGCAGGTGTAGATGTTAATTTAGCGAAGGAAGCTTTGAGACTTGCTGCTCAGAAATTGCCTCTTTCTACAAAGTTTGTTGTACGTAGAGATTACGTGGGATAATTATGAAGAACTCAGAGATAAAAGCGCTCACTCTAGAAGAGTTGAACGAGAAGATAAATACGGAGGTTAGTAGCCTGCAAAAGTTAAATTTTGCCCAAGCTATTTCTCCGATTGAAAACCCAATGAAGATCAGACAATCAAGACGTTTGATTGCGAGATTGAAAACAGAATTAAGGGCAAAGGAACTTGCTAACTGATATAAGCATGGAGACCAGAAATCTTAGAAAAGAAAGAGTCGGTGTGGTAACCAGTAACAAGATGGATAAGACCATCACTGTTGCTGTTCAACGTAAAGAGAAACACCCGATCTATGGTAAATTTGTCAAGAAGACGACAAAATTTTCCGCTCATGACGAAACAAATGATTGTGGTATCGGAGATACTGTAAAGATCATGGAGACTCGTCCGCTGAGTAAAAACAAGCGTTGGAGAGTAGTAGAAGTTGTTGAAAGAGCTAAGTAATCATGATTAGACAAGAATCTAGACTAAACGTAGCGGATAACAGTGGCGCCAAAGAGGTGCTTTGTATTCGTGTGCTTGGCGGTACTAAAAAGAAGTACGCCACAGTAGGTGATAAAATTGTGGTTTCAGTGAAAGCTGCTCACTCTTCTAGTAGCCTTAAAAAAGGCACAGTGTCTAAAGCGGTAATCGTTAGGACAAAGAAAGAAGTGAGAAGAAAGGACGGATCTTATATCCGTTTTGAAGATAACGCTGCAGTATTGTTGAACGCTAACGATGAGCCAAGAGGCACTCGTATGTTCGGCCCTGTAGCTAGAGAGTTGCGTGAAAAGCAATTTATGAAGATTGTTTCATTGGCTCCTGAAGTATTGTAATCATGAATAAGAAACAAACAGTTGTGAAAAAGCTTCATGTAAAGAAAGGCGATACTGTGAAGGTGATTTCTGGAAATAGCAATGGCAAAACCGGAAAAGTCCTTGAAGTGAATCGTGCAAAATACAGAGCTATTGTAGAAGGTGTGAATATTGTGTCAAAACATATCAAGCCTTCGGCTTCCAATCCAAATGGTGGAATTGAGAAGACAGAAGCTTCAATTCATTTGAGTAACCTTATGCTGGTAGATCCTTCAACAGGAGATGCTACTAGAATTGGGCGAAGAGCAGATGAGAATGGTAAATTAGTTAGATATGCTAAAAAATCTGGGGAGGTAATTAAAAATGGCTAGTCCGAGATTAAAAGAAATATACGGTAAGGAGATTGTTCCTGCC
>CAYGKL010000023.1:13219-34337 GCA_964350505.1 uncultured Roseivirgaceae bacterium
ACTTTGAGAGGTGAGAAGATGTACGAATTTATGGATAGACTTTTGAATATCGCTCTTCCTCGTGTAAGAGACTTCAGAGGTGTGAAAGATAAAGGATTTGATGGACGCGGAAATTACACTTTAGGTGTAAAGGAGCAGATCATCTTCCCTGAGATCTCTATCGATAAAGTAAACAAAATTAATGGTATGGACATTACGTTCGTTACCACTGCAAAGACTGACGAAGAAAGCTACGAGTTGTTAAAGGCTTTAGGTATGCCTTTCGCATCATCTGGTAAAAAAGCAAATTAATATGGCTAGAGAATCCGTAAAAGCTAGAGAAAGGAAAAGAGAGAGGCTAGTAGCTAGATATGCTGAGAAAAGAGCTCAGTTAAAAGCTGATGGCGACTACGAAGGTCTTGATAAGTTACCAAGAAATTCTTCTCCTGTAAGATTACATAATAGATGTAAGCTTACTGGTAGACCTAAAGGATACATGAGAAAGTTCGGTATCTCTAGGGTTACTTTTAGAGAAATGGCTTCTGCAGGAAAAATTCCTGGAGTAACAAAAGCAAGCTGGTAAACTTTCTTTTAATAACAGAATTAATTTAATACCTTTGCAGGCCGGTTTTGGCCGGGAGGTATTTGATTTTTATAAATGGGTATGCTTGGGTGATATCGCCAGGGTGCCAACACCAAATAGGGGTGTGAAACAAACAGAAAATGACTGATCCAATAGCAGATTATTTAACGCGTTTAAGAAACGCCATTAAAGCGAGACACAGAGTGATCGAGATTCCTGCTTCCAAAGTGAAGAAGGAGATTACTAAGGTGTTGCACGACAAGGGTTACATCTTGAACTATAAGTTCGAAGATAGTACTGTTCAAGGAACAATTAAGATTGCCTTGAAATACAATCAGCGTACGAAAGAACCAGCCATTGTAAAACTCGAAAGAATTAGCAAGCCAGGTTTGAGAAAGTATGCAGGTGCTGAGGAGCTTCCAAGAGTATTGAATGGTCTTGGTATAGCTGTGATTTCGACTTCTAAAGGCATAATGACCGATAAGGAAGCAAGAGATCAGCACATTGGTGGGGAAATATTGTGTCACGTATACTAGAATATAGATAGATGTCACGAATTGGTAATAAACCGGTCGCTCTTCCTTCTGGAGTTTCTATTGACATAACTGCGAGTGCGGTTGTTGTGAAAGGACCTAAAGGCGAGCTTAGTCAGGATATTGATCCTGATTTCAAAATATCTGTCGAAGACGGAGAAGTAGTTGTTGTTAGACCTACGGAGCAAAAGAGACATAAAGCTCTTCACGGACTTTACAGATCGCTAATCAATAATATGGTAATTGGTGTGAGCCAAGGCTATACTAAAGATTTGGAACTAGTAGGTGTAGGTTATAAAGCAGCTGTTGCAAACAATGTATTGGAGTTGAACCTTGGATATTCACATAGCATTTACTTGCAAGTACCTAATGAGGTAACTGCAGATGCAAAGATGGAAAAAGGTAAGAATCCAGTTGTTACTTTGGCAAGCAATGACAAAGCACTAATTGGACAAGTAGCTGCTCAAATTAAATCACTAAGAAAATCTGAGCCATATAAAGGTAAGGGTATTAAGTTCGCAGGTGAGAAGATTAGAAGAAAAGCTGGTAAAACTGCTTCTAAATAAAGGTTATTATGGCTATTAGTAAGAGTAGACTAAGAATAAAAAGAGGTATCCGTAAGAAGATCTCTGGAACGGCAGCAAGGCCAAGAATTTCTGTATTCAAAAGTAATACAAGAATATATGCTCAAATCATTGATGATGTGCAAGGACATACTTTAGTGTCTGCTTCGTCAGCTGAATTAGGTGCTAAGGAAAATACAAACGTTGAGGTAGCGAAAGAAGTTGGAAAGAAGTTGGCTGAAAAAGCTGCTGCTAGCGGAATCAACGAGGTAGTATTTGATAGAAACGGATATGTCTACCACGGGAAGGTCAAAGCTTTGGCAGACGGTGCTAGAGAAGGTGGTCTTAAATTTTAATCGAGATGACGCAAAAAATGAACAAAGTGAAGGCTAGTGAGATCGACTTGAAAGAAAAAGTTGTTGCCATTAAGCGTGTAGCTAAAGTAGTAAAGGGTGGTAGAAGGTTCAGTTTCTCAGCAATTGTTGTTGTTGGTAACGGAAACGGTGTTGTTGGTTACGGATTAGGTAAAGCTAATGAGGTAACCGATGCGATCACTAAAGGTATAGATGATGCCAAGAAGAATTTAGTGGAAGTTCCTGTTTTGAAAGGTACTGTTCCTCACGATGCTCTTGGCAAATTTGGTGGAGGCTTTGTTTTAGTAAAGCCAGCATCTGAAGGTACTGGTGTAATTGCCGGTGGTGCGATGCGTGCTGTTTTTGAATCAGCTGGTATCCACAACGTTTTGGCAAAGTCAAAAGGTTCTTCAAATCCTCACAACGTAGTAAAGGCGACTTTCGATGCATTATTGCAAATGAGAGATCCTTACACTGTTGCTGAGCAAAGAGGAGTAGAATTAGAGAAAGTTTTTAACGGGTAATTTACTATGGCGAAGGTTATTATTACACAAACTAGAAGCACTATCGATAGACCTGAGAGACAGAAGAGAACTATTACAGCGCTCGGCTTAGGTAAAATCAACAGATCTGTAGAAGTAGAATTGACTCCTCAGATTGCTGGAATGATCGATAAAGTAAATCACCTTGTATCTGTAAAGGAAGCTTAAGATGAAACTGAATACATTAAAACCTGCTGAAGGTTCTGTAAAAACAAATAAAAGACTCGGTAGAGGTCCAGGTTCTGGTAAAGGCGGGACTTCGACTAGAGGTCACAAGGGTGCTAAATCAAGATCAGGTTACTCTAAAAAGTCTGGTTTTGAAGGTGGTCAAATGCCTCTTCAAAGACGTGTACCTAAGTTTGGCTTTACAAATCCTAATAGAGTTGAATATAAGGGAATCAACCTTGATACGCTTCAGCAGCTTGCTGAGCAAACTGGAGAGTCAGTAATCAATGTAGAGTTGCTTACAGCTCATGGTCTTTCTGGTAAGAACGATTTAATTAAAGTTCTCGGACGAGGTGAATTGAAATCAAAGGTAGAGGTGACTGCACACAAATTTTCTGCAACTGCTCAGGCAGCTATTGAGAAAGTAGGCGGTACAGTTACAAAGCTTTAATAACATGAAGAAATTCATATCTACTATAAGAAACATTTTTTCCATTGAGGAACTAAGGAACAGAATCCTAGCTACGCTAGGGTTTTTGGTCATTTTTAGATTAGGTTCATTTGTGGTTCTACCTGGTGTAGATCCAACTGTGTTAACCGATGCTGATGGTGGTATCCTAGGTATCTTGAATACATTGTTAGGAGGTTCTTTTAGTAGAGCTTCTATTTTTGGATTGGGTATTATGCCTTATATCTCTGCATCTATTGTGATTCAGTTGATGACTGTGGCTGTACCAAGCTTCCAAAAAATGCAGAAGGAAGGAGAGTCAGGCCGTAAGAAGCTAACACAAATTACTCGTGTCTTGACAATTCTAGTGACTCTGGCTCAGAGTGTGGGTTATGTAAAAGTGACCATCATGAATGCTGGCGCTATGTCCCCGAATATCGATCCTACTTTCTTCATGATTTCTTCAATGATATTGTTGACATCAGGAACAATGTTCTGTATGTGGTTAGGTGAGAAGATTACTGATAAAGGTATTGGAAACGGTATCTCTATGCTGATCATGATTGGTATCATCTCAAGCCTTCCAGGCGCTGCTTGGTATGAATTTGTTACATCGAATGGAATTAGCAGAGCTTTATTCTCTGTTGTAGAATTAATCATATTGTTTGGGGTTGTTATGGTAACAGTGGCCTTAGTTCAGGCTACGAGAAGGATACCAGTACAATACGCAAAACAAGTTGTAGGTGGAAAAGTGTATGGCGGTCAGCGTCAGTTCATTCCTTTGAAAGTGAATGCTGCTGGTGTAATGCCTATCATCTTCGCTCAGGCTTTAATGATTTTACCAACATTGATTGGTCAGATTTGGGCTGACACTAGTGATTTGGCTTTAAGAGTTGCCAATGTATTCTCAGACCCATATTCTTGGCAGTATAGTTTAGTGTTTGCTATTCTTATTATTGCCTTTACTTTCTTCTATACTGCGATCACAGTCAATCCAGCAAGTATGGCTGATGACTTGAAAAGAAATGGTGGTTTTATCCCTGGGATCAAGCCGGGTAAACCGACCTCAGAATTTATAGGAGATGTACTTGATAAAATAACGCTTCCTGGTTCTGTATTCTTAGCGATCATTGCTATACTTCCAACCTTTGCATTCAATGCAGGTGTGGGACAGCAATTCTCATATTTCTACGGTGGTACATCACTGTTGATTATGGTGGGAGTGATCTTAGATACATTGCAGCAAATTGAAAGTTACCTCTTGATGAGACATTATGAAGGCATGATGAAATCAGGAAAGATGAGAGGTAGATCTCAAGCAGCTGTTGCGTAAATATGATCTTTTACAAGACAGAAGAGGAAATACAAAAAATACGTGAGAGTGCTGAAATTTTAGCAAAAACTCACGGTGAAGTAGCCAAGCTGATAAAGCCTGGTATAAAAACAAAAGATCTCGATAAGGTCGCTGAAGAGTTTATCGCAGATCATGGGGCATCTGCTTCCTTTAAAGGATATAATGGATTCCCCGCAACGCTTTGCATATCTACGAACGAAGTAGTCGTTCATGGATTTCCAAGCGAATACGAATTGAAAGACGGTGATATAATCTCTGTAGATTGTGGAGTCTTCTACCAAGGTTTTCATAGCGATTCCGCTTATACTTACCCAGTAGGAGAAATTTCCCCAGAAACATTATCACTTCTTAGAGCAACGAGAGAGTCGTTGTATGTTGGTATTGAAGAAGCCAGATTTGGTAACAGAATCGGTGACTTAGCCTTCAGCATACAGAAGTATGTAGAAGACAGAGGTTACACAGTGGTTCGAGAACTTGTTGGACATGGCGTAGGCAGAAGCCTTCACGAAGGCCCGGAAGTACCAAATTATGGAAAAAGAGGCCGTGGTCCGAAGTTGAACGAAGGTTTGGTAATTGCTATCGAACCAATGGTTAACCTAGGAACTCGCAACATAGTACAAGAGAATGATGGTTGGACGATCAGAACGAGAGACAGAAAACCTTCAGCACATTTTGAGCATACTGTGGCTATTTTTCAAGACCGAACGGAGATTTTGACAAGTCATAAATACATAGAAGAAGTAGTAAAATTTTAAAATGGCTAAACAAGGATCTATAGAGCAAGACGGAACAATCATTGAGGCTTTGCCCAATGCAACATTTCGTGTTGAATTAGAAAATGGACATGTGGTGTTGGCTCATATCTCAGGAAAAATGAGAATGCACTACATAAAAATTTTACCAGGCGACAGAGTAAAACTTGAAATGTCTCCATACGATTTATCAAAGGGAAGAATTACTTACAGGTATAAATAAAAAAACGATGAAAGTAAAAGCGTCTATCAAGAAGCGTAGTGCCGATTGTAAGATTATCCGCAGGAACGGAAAGTTGTACGTGATTAATAAGAAGAATCCTAGATTCAAACAAAGACAAGGTTAATTATGGCTAGAATTGCAGGAGTTGATATTCCAGATCACAAAAGATCCGAAATAGGTTTAACCTACATTTTCGGGATCGGTCGTAGCTCAGCTAATTATATACTGAGCAAAGCAGGTATTGATGTAAATACCAAAATTGGCGACTTAGACGATGAGCAGCAGAAAGAGGTCAGAACTATTATTAGTACTGAGTTCAAAATTGAAGGTGTGCTTAAGTCAGAGGTTCAAATGAACATTAAGCGTTTGATGGACATTGGTTGTTACAGAGGGTTGAGACACAGAAAGGGGTTACCTGTTCGTGGTCAGCATACTAAGAACAACTCGAGAACCAGAAAAGGTAAGAGAAAAACCGTTGCTAACAAGAAAAAAGCAACTAAGTAATAGGTAATAATTATATGCCGATAAAAGATATTTGAAGATGGCTCAAAAAAGAAAAGATAAAGCTAAGAAAAGAGTTGTGCAGATTGATGCTCTTGGACAGGCGCATATCAAAGCGTCTTTCAACAACATCATCATCTCTTTGACTAATCAGCAAGGACAGGTAATCTCTTGGGCGTCTGCCGGTAAAATGGGTTTTAAGGGTTCTAAAAAGAACACCCCATATGCGGCTCAGATGGCTGCTCAAGATTGTGCTCAAAAAGCATATGACCTTGGATTGAGAAAAGTAGAGGTTTTTGTGAAAGGCCCTGGTGCTGGTCGTGAATCAGCAATTAGAACAATCCAAAATTCTGGTATTGAAGTAACTCTCATCAGAGATGTAACTCCACTACCTCACAACGGATGTCGTCCACCGAAAAGAAGAAGAGTTTAATTAAGAAGTAATGGCAAGATATAACGGACCAAAGGCTAAAATCGCGAGAAGGTTTAATGAACCGATTTTCGGTCATAGCAAAGCATTACAAAAGAAAGCTTATCCTCCAGGCCAGCACGGTCGTAACAGAAGAAGAAAGCAATCTGAATATGCAATCCAGTTGATGGAGAAGCAAAAAGCTAAATACACTTATGGTGTATTAGAGAAGCAATTTGCTAACCTGTTCGACAAAGCTTCTAGAAAATCTGGAATTACAGGTGAAATCTTACTTCAATTATTGGAAGCAAGATTGGATAACCTTGTGTACAGATTAGGGATTGCACCTACTAGAAGAGCAGCAAGACAGCTTGTTTCACACAAACACATTGTTGTAAACGGTGAGATTGTGAATATTCCATCATACCATGTACTTCCTGGTGATGTTGTAGCAGTAAGAGAGAAATCTAAATCTTTAGAGTTAGTTTCTGATAGCTTAGCTGCAAACACAGTTCAGAGGTACCCATGGTTAGAGTGGAACAAGTCTGAGATGGCTGGTAAGATGATTAATGTTCCTACAAGAGATGATATTCCTGAGAATATTAAGGAGCAACTGATTGTCGAGCTTTACTCTAAATAATCAATTAAGAACCTTTTAAACATTAGATATATGTCAATACTTGCATTTCAAATCCCGGAGAAAGTGGTGATGGAGAAGGCTGACGATTTTCACGGTCAGTTCACGTTCAAACCCCTTGAGAAAGGCTACGGGGTCACCATTGGTAATGCACTGAGAAGAATATTACTTTCTTCTCTGGAGGGCTATGCTATCACAGGAATTAAAATTCCTAGTGTATTGCACGAGTTCTCAACAGTTGAAGGTGTTGTAGAAGATGTATCTGAAATTATCCTAAACCTTAAGAAAGTAAGGTTCAAGAAAATCTCTGATACTGTAGATAACAAGATCAACGTGGTGATTGAAGGACAGGATAAATTCACTGCAGGTGATATTGGAAAATTCACCAGCGCATTCGAAATCCTTAACCCTGAAGATGTTGTTTGCCACTTCGATCCTTCTGTAAAGTTCGAAATTGAAT
Source organism: uncultured Roseivirgaceae bacterium (assembly GCA_964350505.1). Classification (GTDB taxonomy): domain Bacteria; phylum Bacteroidota; class Bacteroidia; order Cytophagales; family Cyclobacteriaceae; genus Roseivirga. The sequence goes on from CAYGKL010000023.1 coordinate 20,722, forward strand.
TGAACATTGAGAAAGGCAGAGGTTATTTGCCTGCGGAAGAAAATAGACCAAGTGAGCAAGTGTTCGGATACATTCCGATCGATGCGATCTTTACTCCAATTAAGAATGTGAAATTCAGCGTGGAGAACACAAGGGTTGAGCAAAAAACTGACTACGAAATGTTGGTTTTAGATATCAAAACTGATGGTTCTATTCACCCTGAGAATGCATTGAAAGGTGCAGCTCACATACTAATTCAGCACTTCATGTTGTTCTCTGACCAAAACATGATCCTCGAAACAGGAGCATTAGATGAGCCAGAGCAAGTAGATGAAGAAATGCTTCACATGAGAAAGCTATTGAAAACTAATCTTAATGATTTAGACCTTTCAGTAAGAGCTTACAATTGCTTGAAAGCTGCTGATGTTCGTTCTTTGGGCGACTTGGTGAGATTAGAAATTTCTGACATGATGAAATTCAGAAACTTTGGTAAGAAGTCTTTGGCAGAACTAGAGCAACTAGTAGCTGAGAAGAACCTTACCTTTGGAATGGATTTATCGAAATATAAATTGGACGAGGAATAACGATGAGACACGGGAAGAAATTTAATCATTTAAGTAGAACAGCACCGCACAGAAGAGCGATGTTGTCTAACATGGCTTCTTCTTTGATTCAACATAAAAGAATCACTACTACGGTAGCTAAAGCCAAAGCATTGAGAAAGTATGTTGAACCTTTGATTACAAAAGCGAAGGACGATTCTACTAACTCAAGAAGAGTAGTGTTCTCTTATTTGCAAGACAAAGAGTCTGTTACTACTCTATTCAATGAAGTAGCAGATAAAGTTGGAACAAGACCAGGTGGTTACACTAGAATTATCAAAACTGGAAACAGATTAGGGGATAATGCTGATATGTGTATCATTGAATTGGTTGACTTCAACGAATTGTTGCTAGGAGATGCTAAGGAAGAAAAGAAAACAACTAGAAGAAGCAGAAGAGGTGGTAAGAAAGCTACTGACGCTACTGAGGCTAAAGCTGCACCAGTGGTAGAAGAAGCTAAAGTTGTAGAAGAAGTTCCTGCTGTTGAAGAAAATACAACTGAAGAGGCTCCAGAAGCTTCTGCGGAAGATGAATCTTCAGAAGAAGAGAAGAAAGACTAAGCAAAGAGTAATTAAATATTACTAGATATTGAAAAGGGATTGAGCGAAAGTTCAATCCCTTTTTCATTTGGTTTTGCTCCCTAACAAATACACACTATTTTTGCATGATGCGTTAAACGCAAGCCAATCAAACTATGTCGCAAACAACATTCGATCAATCACAAAAAAAGGCAGTTCTAATTCTCGCAGACGGTTCGCGTTTCGAGGGCATTGCCATTGGTAAAATTGGTACTACTGGTGGAGAAATCTGCTTTAATACTGGAATGACAGGGTATCAAGAGATTTACACAGACCCTTCTTATTACGGGCAAATAGTAGTGAATACTACTTCTCACATCGGTAATTATGGTGTAGAAGATGATGAACAAGAATCTGATGCTCCAAAGATTAGAGGTTTGGTAGTGAATACTTTTTCACAAGACTTTAGTAGACCAACGGGTACTGATTCACTTCAAAACTACTTAGACAAGAATAATATTGTCGGTATTTCTGAGTTAGATACCCGTTTGCTTGTAAGACACATAAGAGATAAGGGTGCCATGAATGCCATTATTTCTTCAGAAAACCTGACCGAGGAAGAAATACAAGTGAAGTTGGCCGAAGTACCAGATATGAATGGACTAGAGCTTTCTTCATTCGTTTCTACCAAAGAGCCATATTTTGTAGGTGATGAAAATTCACCTTACAAAGTAGCAGTGCTAGACTTAGGAGTGAAAACCAGCATCCTTAAACACCTTTCTAGCAGAGGCGCTTACCTGAAGGTGTTCAATGCAAAGACTCCTTTAAAAGAGATGCAAGATTGGAACCCTGATGGTTACTTCTTATCTAATGGACCTGGTGATCCATCAGCTATGGATTATGCTATCCAAACTGCGAAGGATATTATGGCAACAGATAAACCACTTTTCGGTATTTGTCTTGGCCATCAAATAATCTCCTTGGCTTGCGATATCCCTACTTTCAAAATGCATAACGGTCACCGCGGATTGAATCACCCGGTAAAGAACTTAGTTTCTGGTAAGAGTGAAGTAACTTCTCAGAATCATGGCTTTGCGGTGAATAGAGCAGATGTAGAAAAGTCTGATTTAGTAGACTTAACACATGTTAATCTTAACGATGATACATGCGCTGGGATAAGCGTCAAGGGTAAGAAAACGTTTTCCGTACAATATCACCCAGAGTCTTCTCCGGGACCTCACGATTCGCGTTATTTGTTCGATCAATTTATCAACCTTTTCAAATCATAATTCACAAAAATCATGAGCTTAATTGAAAGCGTACACGCCAGACAAATTTTAGATTCTCGCGGTAACCCAACTATAGAAGTAGATGTAATTACCGAGAATGGTGTCTTAGGTAGAGCTGCTGTTCCTTCAGGTGCATCAACAGGTGCCCACGAAGCAGTAGAACTAAGAGATGGCGATAAATCAAAGTATTTAGGTAAGGGAGTAACAAAGGCTGTTCAAAATGTCAACGATATACTGGCTGCAGAAGTCATTGGATTCTCTGTATTCGAGCAAAACCTGATCGACAAGATTATGATTGAAGCCGATGGTACACCTAACAAGGCTAACCTAGGAGCTAATGCAATTCTTGGCGTATCATTAGCAGTAGCAAAAGCCGCTGCAGCAGAGTTAGGTCTACCGCTTTACAGATATGTTGGTGGAGTAAGTGCAAATACACTTCCTGTTCCTATGATGAACATCATCAATGGTGGTTCTCATGCCGATAACTCTATCGACTTTCAGGAATTCATGATTTTACCTGTTGGTGCTGAGACTTTCTCAGAAGCCATCAGAATGGGAGCTGAAGTTTTCCATAACCTGAAGAAAGTGCTTTCTGACAAAGGATTGGCAACTAACGTAGGAGATGAAGGTGGATTTGCGCCAAACCTTGGTTCTGACGATGAAGCCCTTGAGGTGATTTCTCAGGCCGTAACCAATGCAGGTTACAAGGTTGGTGAAGACATTGTATATGCTTTAGATGTTGCTTCTTCTGAATTCTACTTGGAAGATGAAAAAGTATACTACTTCAAAGATTCTACAGGCAAAAAATTAACACCAGTTCAAATGGCTGATTATCTGGCTGAACTTTCTGAGAAATACCCGATCGTTTCTATTGAAGACGGTATGTTCGAAGATGATTGGGAAGGCTGGAAGGCATTAACTGACAAGATTGGAGATAAAGTACAGTTAGTAGGGGATGACCTATTTGTAACTAACGTGGACAGATTGCAGAGGGGTATTGATAATGGTATCGCTAACTCTATCCTGATCAAAGTGAATCAGATTGGTACGTTAACTGAAACCATTGCTGCTGTAAGCCTGGCCAAGACCAATGGTTACACTGCAGTAATGTCGCACAGATCTGGTGAGACTGAGGATAATACCATCGCAGACTTGGCAGTAGCATTGAATACTGGCCAAATCAAAACTGGTTCTGCTTCTCGTTCAGATAGAATGGCCAAATACAACCAGCTAATTCGCATTGAAGAAGAGTTAGGTGAAGTTGGGAAGTTTCCTGGTAAGGACTTTAGAAAGGCTTATTAGTATTTAGAACCTAGAACTTAGTATTTACACATTATACAAGAGCGCCTCAAACGAGGTGCTTTTTTATTATCATAGGTATGTCATTCCCGCGCAGGCGGGAATCCCTATCGTTTTACACAAAGTGAAAATTCTGACGGATAGTCGTCCGACCACTCCAAGTGGTCAGACGACTTGTGTTGAGTTAAAATTAACTTTTGACTTTCAAACTAAAACTTCGTTATCTTTATCCTATGAATCCTTTCACCAGGCTCCCCAAATTCCTCAAGAACTATTATGTTCTATTTGGTTTGTTCTTTGTTATATGGATGTTCTTTGTTGACTCCAATGATGTAGTATCCCAAATTAGAATCACTCAAAAGGTCAATGATTTAAAGAGTCAAGTAGACTTCTACCATGAAAAGAAGGTTGAAGTTTTGAAAGACCGAGAGGAATTAACCACAGACAAGGAGTTGCTTGAAAAGTTTGCCAGAGAAAAATACATGATGAAGAAACAGAGCGAAGATCTCTACGTTATTGTTTCTGAAGATTAATATTCGAGTCCTCATCTGAGGACTTTTTATTTGAACCATGAAAAAAATACTCCTCACCATATTCTTACTATCGGCAATTTCAGTGAGTCTGTCGGCTCAGGTTTATTTCGAGGAAGATGAAATTGATTCACTCACCTTTAAAGATCGATTGTATTTTGGAGGTAACTTTTCAGCCAACTTGGGTTTTGGAGGCGGTGCTTCATTCGTAGATATTTCGCCACTTTTAGGCTATATGATCAATGAGGACCTATCTGTGGGGGTTGGAGCGACTTACCTTTACGTTTCTAGAGAGTTTATCATTCTACCTTCCAATGATCGATTTAGGGTTTCCAATAGTGTTTATGGAGGAAGAACTTTCTTACGCCATTCAATTCTAGACAATTATTTCTTACATACAGAATTTGAAACATTAAACACTGAAGTTCTAGTTAATAATGGAACAGATCAAACGGTGAGGGAATGGGTGCCCGGCTTTTTCATTGGGGGTGGTACTTTCCAACCCATTTTTGGAAAAGGAGGAGTGAACATAACTGTCCTTTATAATTTGCTCTACAATGATGTAAAGTCTCCATATGGAAGTGCTTGGGTTGTAAGGGCAGGTTTTACGCTCTAAACAAGGCTGGCAGCCTTAAAAAGTGAATTTAGCCTAAAACTACCCCAAACTTCTCTCCTAATTCTAGGAGATCTTTCTCAACGGGTTCTAGCAAAGGAATTCCATGAGCAACTCTTTCTTTTTCGTATGCCCTTTCAGGGTCTCCTGGAATTACAACGGGCTGGCTATTGTCTGCTGGTTCTGCATTTCTAAATCTTCGAAGCCAGTTGTCCATATTGCTTTTGAATTCATCGGCAGGGCGGAAAGCATCAATTCTCATAGCCCCAAAGAAATGTCCTAAACCTTCACCAACAGGGTCACTGCTAGGCTCGAGAATGGCTACAAATGGTGGTGCCCAAGGACTCATGATTTGCTCAAGGCTATTTAAAAGGAGGATGAATATTTCAACACATTATTCGATTGAGGGGAGCAACATAAGAATGCTTTATCATCTACACTTCAGTAGTGTAAAGTCTCCATATTGTAATGACTTGGTTTTAGAGTTGGGTTGATTTATTAGCAAGTGAAAAATAAATTCCACCTAATGCTCTGAAACCATTCCAACCTAACTTAACAGCTCGAGAACCATCAGGAAAGCCTAGAGCAACTTCTTTGTTCTCTGTATATTTCAGTTCTTGTTTGAATGGTTCAATTTCACCACCTATTGAAATAGTTAACCCAAACCCTTTGCCGAGGGAATATTTAAAATCAAAAGAGGGTATGAATGTGAAATTCACCGAGGTGAATAAGGCTGATTCGGAGGCTGAATCTTGAAGTATACTTACAATACTATTTAATTCGAGATTTGTGAAGTTCATGACGACATGGGATCTTAAGTCGATTATGAACCTTTTATTTTGAACAACTTGATAGCTGGTAATCATGTGTGCACCAAACTTCTTGATCAATTGATCTTCAATTATAGATCCGGTATCATCCCAATATCCGAGTCTGCCACCCGTAGAGAAATAACTGAAACCCACTCCTAATTGATATTCGCTAGATTCAATGAGTAAATTTCCTTGAAATGCTACGTAGGTAGGGAATGATTCGACAACCGATAAGTTAAACTGTGAATTGCGAGTTACTCCTTCTTGCCATGACTTCATGTCTTTCAAACCATAGGATGCAACACCGCTCTTAAATTCAAAGTTAACTTGAGCAAACATAGTTTGACTGATTGTCGCTATTACTATTATCAGTATGTATCTCATTCTAGTTTACGTATAAACATATTGCGATTCGCAAAACCTATTAACATATTATCAATAATATTGTAGACCATGTTATTTCTATACTTGGCTACCACTTTTACGATTGATACATTACTTGTGTCGAAGACCGCAATGTCAGAGTTTTGATTTTCATTATAAGCAAGCACGTTTGCTCCATCAATTGAACGAAAGCTATTATATTCACTTTGGCTAATGTTGAGGTTTTCTCTGTTGCTACCATCCAAATCTGTTGTATAAAGGCTGGCTTCATTGAATTTTAATAAGCGATTGGATGAAGAAATGAAGAATGCGTCATTAATGAAAGTCCCATTCTTGTCAGGGTCGGCATATTGATCTTCCTGCAAATCATATACTTGAATTCCAATTCGTGGTAACCCATTATTTGAATATAAGTATCTACCGTCATCAGAAATTCGTCCAGAAAAAAATAAGTACTGGGATATTCCAGAACGTACTATAGACTTGTCTGAATAGTTCATGATAAAAATTGCAAGACTATTGTCATCATAGCGTACGTGAAGCAATACTTTATTATTTCCTAGAGCAATTAAATTCCTGATTTCAGTTCCGAGTTGACTGTTTTGACTGATGGGATAGCTTTCTTGAATATCTAGGGTTGATCTATTTAACTTGTTTATGCTTCCATTTAAATATTGAAAGACGTCTTGTCCATTGTTTGACATGTCGACAGTGCCTTCTGCCATATTGATTTTATCTCCGGAAACTGTGTTGTAAAGCGCTACAGTGGAAAACGTGCCATTATTCTGGAACTTTGCTAAAAGTTTATCTGCCTCAACTTCTTTTACATTCTTTAGAAAAGTACCGTAGCCTGAAACATCAAAAAAACTGTCTCCTAAAGTTTGCTGTTCAATAAAAAAACTATTGATTAAGCGTCCTGAAACACTAAAACTAGATGGGAAACCACTTTTTTGGAGAGTTTTTGAGGTCTCATTAATGTTTCTGATTTGTAGTGTTTCGATTTTGGAGCTTATAGCATTATCAGTGTATCCAAATTCGTAGTAATGAAAGTCGCGGAAATATGGAGTTGGATCCCATGTGATATTAACTGCATCATTAGTCTCTTGAATAGTTACATTCAAACTGTCCTTGTATATGGTTTTTGATTCAATAAACTGTTGCTTTGCTAAAACGCCCAATCTGATATCATATTTACCACCAGCATAATTGCAAATAGTTGCCGTTGTATCATTTGGATTGGTAATATGTGAGCAGCCCCCGACAGAGTAATACTGAAAACCAAAACCTTTATATTTATTCCACTTAATCTGAAGTGCCCCATCAACAATTTGGCGATCTACAATTTGAAGAGGCAATACTGGGATGTTATCTATGAAAACGATTTGAGATAGCCCAATGGTCAAAAACTCGACTTCGGCTAGATCTGCTAAACTGCCGGATCCTGACCGTACAACAAAGATGATGGATAGAGTATAGTATCCGTCTTCAAATTCCCTTGTATTGAATTCAACATAGTTACCATTAGAAGTAAATCTAACTGCATCTTCTAGCTCAATATCATTTAAGAATGTCGTAACATCTATTATCTCCCTATTTTCGAAATCATAATTGAAATTTATTTGGGTGTTTCCAAAAACTTGTAACGTGTCCAAATCACCTTCAAAACCAATTCCAATATTAGAGATGTCTCTATCTACTTCGGTAAGAATAAAATCATCAGTTTCGAAAGTACAGGAACTTAGTGCCAGTATTGAAATGGCAATTATCTGATAGGTAAATAGATGCTTTAGCATGAGATACTGGTCTTCTACTTGGAATCTAAATCTGCCTAAATTAAATCATACTTATCAAAGAAATTCGATTTTAAATTTCTTGCCCAACTCTATTAGATCTTTCTCAACGGGTTCTAGCAAAGGAATTCCATGAGCAGCTCTTTCTTTTTCGTATGCCCTTTCAGGGTCACCTGGAATTACAACTGGCTGGCTATTGTCTGCTGGTTCTGCATTTCTAAATCTTCGAAGCCAGTTGTCCATATTGCTTTTGAATTCATCGGCAGGGCGGAATGCATCAATTCTCATAGCTCCGAAGAAATGTCCTAAACCTTCACCAACAGGGTCACTACTAGGCTCGAGAAAGGCTACAAATGGTGGTGCCCAAGGCCCATAATTTGCTCCAGAAAGTACTGCTGAGAAAATATCGACCATAGAACCAAGGATAAATCCCTTATGACCACCATGAAGTTTATCGCCACCAAGCGGCAGCCAAGCGCCACCTTCTTTCACACCATGGGCATTGTCTGTGTTTTGGCCATCCTTATCCTGAATCCAGCCATAAGGGGCATTCTCACCTTTTCTTTGCAGTACTTCTAGCTTGCCATTGGCTGCAGGTGTAGTGGCAAAGTCTCCTACAAAAGGAGGTTCCTCGTTGGCAGGAAATGCTACGGCAATAGGGTTGGTACCCAGCATTCTTTCCTTCGAGAAGGTAGGTGAAACCAAAGGGCTTGCATTGGTCATGGATATGCCAATCATATTGTGACGTAGAGCCTGCATGGCATGATAGCCTGCTATTCCATAATGATTAGAATTTCTTACGGCCACCCAACCTGTGCCTGCAACGTTGGCCTTTTCAATGGCCACCTGCATGGCAAAAGGAGCTACAACCAAACCGAGACCGCCATCCCCATCAACAACAGCTGTACTTGGTGATTCATGAACGATTTTGATATCTGGTTTTGCATTGATTCTTTTCTTTTCCCATAGTCTTACATAGCCGCTAAGTCTAGCCACGCCATGCGAATCTACGCCTCGCATATCTGCAGAAAGTAAAGTGGTGGCTGCTATATCAGCATCTTTTTCAGGACAGCCAATGGCCAAAAAAATGTCTTTTGCGAATTTGAAAAGTTGATTGTAGCTATAGTTTTTCATGCAATGTTGGTTATTACTTTTCGGCAATTGGCTTGTGTTCCATGGAATAAAGCACACCTTCCTTCAATGCATAGGTGCAGGCAGTAATATATTCAGTGGGTATAAGATCCGAAACGTATGAAATTAAGCAACTAGCTACAACAATCATATCGACTCGCATTGAAACCATTCCAGGGATCAATAATCGGGCTGCCTTATCTTTGATTAGAAGCTCCCTGTGTGAATCCCTGTATGCTTTTATGGGAAGTTGAAAAGATTTAGAATGAACCGGTCTATTCTTACCTTTTTCCTTGAAGTAAATTTCAGTGAGTGTATCAAAGGTTCCCGAACAGCCAATCAAACCTGTAGGCTTATACTTTTCAATGGCGATTTTTAGTTCAGTCAATTCAATATCCAACCAGCTGAACATTTCTTCAACTGATGAAGCTGGCATTGGATCATTCTTATGGAACTTGTCCAGTAAGCGTTGGGCACCTATTTCAAAACTCTGTTTCCAAAGTATTTCTTTCTTATTTCCGATAATGAATTCTACGCTTCCACCGCCAATGTCCATTACAAGTTCATTCGAGGAACTTACCGCTTCAGCAGCTCTTACTCCTTCAAAAATTAACTCAGCTTCTCTTTCTCCGCTGATGATTTCAATTTCGATTTGAGTGGATTCGTAAATTTGATCGAGTAGGTCTTGCCCGTTTTTTGCATTTCTGATGGCACTTGTAGCAACACCAGTCACATCACTCACATGGAATTGATTAAGTACAGTACGAAAAACTTCAAGGGTATGGACTGCTCTTTTCAAAGCATCCTTGGCAATGAAGCCTTTACTGATGCCATTCTTGCCAATTTTTACGGCAATCTTTTCCTTATAGAGCGTCTTTAGCTGCTCACCTTCAAGTTCTACAATGAAAAGGTGGAATGTATTCGTACCTAAATCGATAACAGCTTTCCTCATGCCTCACTCCTCGAAAAGTTGGCCGAATATAGAACTTATTCACTAAAAATAGGAGTACACCATCTGACAATTCATGGTTATGGAATTTATATTTCGATTGATGTCTATATCTTTGGCTACTAAATCTCAAACGACCTATGGCAGAGAATAAATCAGAGAATTCACCGATAAAAATTCTTACAAAGGCAGAAAAGTATGCCTTGTTAGCGGAGAAAAATGAAAAGGCACTTTTAGGAGGAGGTCACAAAAGGATTGACGCACAGCATGCAAGAAATAAACTGACGGCTCGAGAAAGGTTAGCTCTTTTATTGGATGATGGTTCTTTTGAGGAAATTGGAAAGTTTGTAGAGCATCGTGCGAAAGATTTTGGCTTAGATAAGCAAGTGTTCCTCGGGGATGGAGTGGTTACTGGATATGGAACAGTCAATGGCCGATTGGTCTATGTATACTCTCAAGACTTTACGGTATTTGGTGGCTCGCTTTCAGAAACTCACGCTGAAAAAATCTGTAAGATCATGGATTTGGCCATGAAGAATGGTGCGCCTGTTATTGGTCTGAACGATAGTGGAGGTGCAAGAATTCAAGAAGGAGTGGTATCTCTTGGAGGGTATGCCGATATCTTCTATCGAAATACGAGGGCTTCTGGTCTCATTCCACAAATTTCTGCGGTTATGGGCCCATGTGCTGGAGGTGCGGTTTATTCGCCAGCAATCACCGACTTTATATTCATGGTGGAAAACACTTCTTATATGTTTGTTACAGGGCCGAATGTGGTAAAAACTGTAACTCAAGAGGATGTGACGTCAGAGGAATTAGGAGGTGCTAGCACGCACAGTACCAAGAGTGGGGTGACTCATTTTGCTTCGGCCAATGAAGTGCAGTGTATCAATGATATCAAAAGATTGATTTCATACATCCCACAAAACTGTGAGGATGATGCGCCAGTCTATAAATATGACACTGAAAATGAGATTAGAAAAGAGCTGAATAAGATTCTTCCAGACAACCCGAATCAACCTTATGACATGCATGACGTGATTGGCCATTTGGTAGATGAAGACTCTTTCTTTGAAGTACATAAGAACTTTGCAGAGAATATCATTGTAGGCTTCGCCAGAATTGGGGGAAGAAGCGTTGGTATTATAGGGAATCAACCGGCTTCTATGGCGGGTGTGTTAGATATTAATGCTTCAACAAAAGGTGCTAGGTTCGTACGTTTTTGTGATTGTTTCAATATCCCTCTTTTGGTACTTGAAGATGTGCCAGGCTTCCTACCAGGTACCGATCAGGAATGGAACGGAATTATTACAAATGGAGCTAAATTACTTTATGCCTTTGCTGAGGCAACCGTGCCAAGAATTACAGTGATTACCAGAAAGGCTTATGGTGGTGCCTATGATGTAATGAACTCTAAGCACATTGGTGCAGACATGAACTATGCGTGGCCAATGGCTGAAATTGCTGTAATGGGAGCAAAAGGAGCTGCTGAAATTATATTCAGAAAGGAAATTGCCGAATCAGATGATCCAGAAGCTAAACTTCAGGAGAAAGTAGATGAGTATACTGCCAAATTTGCCAACCCTTATCGAGCAGCAAAGAGAGGCTTTATCGATGAAGTAATTGTGCCAGAGCAGACCAGAGATAAACTCATCAAAGCCTTCAAAATGCTTGAGAATAAGGTAGATACACTGCCTAAAAAGAAACATGGGAATATCCCATTATAAGAATAGAAACCAACGAATTGTAGAAGATGGAAAGAGAAGAGTTTTTAGTAAAGTATTTAAATAACGCATCACCAACCGGATTTGAGTCTAGCGGGCAGCAAATCTGGTTAGACTATATCAAACCTTACATAGATAGCCACTTCACAGATAATTACGGTACTGCTGTTGGCGTCATTAATCCTGAGGCGGAATATAAAGTGGTGATTGAAGCCCATGCCGATGAGATCAGTTGGTTTGTCAATTACATTACTGACGATGGTTATATCTATGTGATCCGCAATGGAGGAAGTGATCATCAAATTGCACCATCCAAAAGGGTTAATCTACATACTGCAAAGGGTGTGGTTAAAGGTGTTTTCGGTTGGCCAGCCATCCATGTTCGTGATAAGGACAGTGAAAGTACACCTACTTTGAAAAACATATTCCTCGATGTTGGGGCCTCAACTAAAGAGGAGGTTTTAGCAATGGGTATCCATGTGGGCACTGTGGCGACATTCGATGATGAGGTCTTCAAACTCAACGGTAAGTATTGGACAGGCAGAGCTTTAGATAATCGTATTGGTGGTTATATGATTGCCCAAGTGGCTAGAAGATTAAAGGATGAGGGAAAGAAGCTACCATTCGGACTTTATATCGTAAACTCTGTTCAAGAAGAGATTGGGTTAAGAGGAGCTCAAATGATTGCTGCTCAAATTAAACCGAATGTGGCAATTTGTACCGATGTCTGTCATGACACTTATTCACCAATGTACGACAAGAAATTACAGGGTGATCAGAAATCAGGTAATGGACCCGTACTGACCTATGGTCCGGCTGTTCAGAATAACCTACTGAATATGTTAATCGAGGTGGCAGATGCGAATAAGATACCATTCCAGAGGTCTGCTTCATCAAGATCAACAGGTACAGATACAGATGCTTTTGCTTATTCAAACGAAGGTGTGCCAGCTGCGCTCATTTCCTTACCATTGAAATACATGCATACCACTGTTGAAACTGCTCATGAGCAGGATATTGAACAAGTGATTGATCTGATGTATCAGTTCTTAATTCAGTTGGAAAGTGGTCACGATTTTAGGTATTTAAAGTAAAACATTCCAAATGGCCAGCATCTCAATATTACAGATGCTGGTCATTCAAATCCATCCTCCTTTCGAGCATATATGATTGTTAAAGACCAAATGGGAAGAAGGGTCGATGTGCCGGATTTTCCCAATCGTATTATTTCATTAGTGCCATCTCAAACGGAGTTATTATTCTCTCTAGACTTGGAAGAGAGAGTGGTAGGCATTACCAAATTTTGTATACACCCTGAAGAATGGAGGCTAGAGAAAACGATAGTGGGTGGAACAAAGCAGGTGAATTTTGATGTCATTGAATCGTTAAATCCAGACCTGATCATTGGGAATAAGGAAGAGAATGATCAGGAGTTTATAGAGCAATTAGCGGCCAAATACCCTGTTTGGATGAGTGATATTCATGGTTTGGATGATGCCTTGGATATGATAGAGTCGATGGGAGAGATCGTTGGGAAGAACCTTCAGGCTGAAGGTCTTATTGTCGATATCCTCACTGAGTTTGAGGATTTAAAGTCTGTTGATGCAGAATCTAAAAGTGTAGTTTACCTGATTTGGCAGAATCCATATATGGCAGCTGGTAAAAATACCTTCATCAATGAAATGTTAGGTTTGGCAGGCTTCAATAATTTGGTAGTAGAGGAGAGGTATCCTGAGATGTCTATAGAGAACATCAAAGCGTTGCAGCCAGAGTTGGTCTTGTTATCTTCAGAGCCATATCCGTTTAAAGAGAAGCATATTGAAGAAATTCAAAAAGCCCTTTCAGAAACATTGGTTAAGCTGGTAGATGGAGAAATGTTCAGCTGGTATGGAAATCGATTATTAAAAGCTCCTGCATATTTTAAAACCATTAAGTTTCTTTAGAGACCCCAGCCCTAAAGGGTGATGAGACTCAACTCCAACTCAAAAAGATTGAG
>CAYGKL010000024.1:0-11159 GCA_964350505.1 uncultured Roseivirgaceae bacterium
CAATGTCAGCTTTGGTTATTGCCGATTATTTGCTAATTAGCAGGTCTAATCGACTATTATAAGCTATAATTTTCCGAAATGAAGAAACTACCTCTGCACACCAAGATTCTTATTGGTTTGATTCTGGGATTACTGTTTGGATTGGCCACTATTAAATTCGGCTGGTCTGCAGAATTTACCATCAATTATATAAAGCCCATTGGAACCATCTTTGTGAAAGCATTGAAAATGATTGCTGTTCCTCTGATTTTAGCATCACTCATAATAGGTGTTGCCAATATTGGAGATATCTCTAAGCTTTCTCGAATGGGTGGTAAAACCTTGGGTATTTTCCTCATCACCACAGTAATAGCGACAACCATTGGTCTAATCTTCGTAAATGTGGTTCAACCTGGTAAGAAATTACCAATGGAGACTAGAGAGAACCTCATGTCGCTTTACAATACCACTGCAACTGATAAGGCTTCTGTAGCAGCTGAGATTAAAAGCGGAACACCTCTGCAGCCACTTATCGACATGGTGCCTGAAAACATTGTGAAAGCAGCTACTGAAAACGGCTCTATGCTTCAGGTGGTGTTCTTCGCCATCATTGTTGGTATAGCATTGCTTCAAATCCCTAAAAAGAAAGGAAAGACATTTGTTGAGTTCTTTGATGCCCTGAATGATATCATCATCAAACTGGTAGAATATATAATGATCATTGCACCTTATGGTGTATTTGCCTTGATTTCTTCGCTCATCATTGAAATCGCGGGTGATGATCCGGACAAAGCAGTTGAGCTTCTATTAGCTCTATTGTGGTATTCACTCACCGTTGTGGCTGGTCTTTTCACCATGATGTTAGTGGTTTATCCATTGATGCTGAAGTTCTTCTCAAGGATAAAGTACAAAGAATTTTTCATGGGTATGAGGCCCGCCATGCTTTTGGGTTTTAGTACATCAAGTAGCTCGGCCACACTTCCTGTTACCATGGAGAGAGTTGAAAAGAAACTTGGTGTTTCTGAAGAAGTGAGCAGTTTTGTGCTTCCGCTAGGAGCAACAATTAATATGAATGGTACAAGTCTTTATCAAGGGATAGCGGCTGTTTTTATTGCTCAGGCCTTAGGACTTAACCTTTCAATCGGTTCGCAAATTATGATAGTTCTGACGGCCACTTTAGCAGCTATTGGTTCGGCTGGAGTGCCAGGTGCGGGGATGGTGATGCTTGTTATCGTACTCGAATCTGTGGGAATACCAACTGCAGGAATTGCGCTTATTGTCGCACCAGATAGAATTCTGGATATGATTCGGACCATGGTAAATCTAACTGGAGATGCTTCGGTAGCTGTAGTTGTAGCCTCTACGGAAGAAGGCGGACTAACTCCTCCAAAAGAACTTTAAGCTTTAACTTAATAATTTAGATTCATGAAAAGACCACCATTGCATGTTCAAATCTTATTGGGCATGCTGGTGGGTGTTATTTGGGGTTTGATTGCCTCGAGTTATGGACTTGCAGGGTTCACTACGAATTGGATCAAGCCGTTTGGTAATATTTTTATCAACTTATTGAAGTTGGTTGCTGTTCCGCTGGTCATAGTCACCATCATTGGTGGAATCACAAGTCTTTCGAGTACTTCCAAATTAAGTCGAATTGGTAAAAAGACTTTCGCTTGGTTTGCAGGTCTTTCTTTGATGAGTTCCGCCATTGGTTTAGTCTTTGTACTTATGTTTTCTCCAGGAAAATATCTCCCAGAAGAAAAAAGAGAACAACTGAGGGTGAAATATTCTGAAGATGTGAGTTTAAGGATCAGTTCTGCCGAAGAAATTCGTAATTCAAGTCCTTTAAAAATCTTTGAAGATATGGTACCAGGCAATATCTTCTTTGCGGCACAAGACAATAGAAGAATGCTTCAGGTCATTTTCTTCTCCATTATGTTTGGTATAGGTATGGTCTTATCTCCACCAGAGAAGGTTGAGGGATTAAAGAATTTTTTCTTGGGCGTTAATGAAGTAATGCTAAAAATGATCGATATGATCATGAAGTTCGCTCCTATTGGCGTGATGGCATTACTTGCCAGTTTACTGGTGGATTTATCTGGAGATAATCCGGCTGAAGCCATTCAACTATTAAGAATACTTGCGCTCTTTGCATTGACGGTAATTCTTGCCATCATTTTCTTAATGGCAGTTGTATATCCGATCATCGTCAGTCGCTTTACAAATTTCAGGTATTTTGATTTTCTCAAGAAGACATTACCAGCACAGATATTAGCGTTTTCAACCAGCTCTAGTGCGGCAACCTTACCGGTGACATTAGACTGCACTGAAAGGAATCTTAAGGTGAGTAATGAAGTGGCAGGTTTCGTTTTACCTATTGGTATTACGATTAATATGCATGGTACTTGTATCCATCAAGCGATATCAGCTGTTTTCATTGCCCAGGCATTTGGCCATGACTTGACTATTGCTCAATATGTCATTGTTTTATTTACATGTGTGATTTCTTCAATGGGATCACCAGCAATTCCTGGAGCAGGTATCATTATGCTACTCATTGTTCTTGGTGCTATTGGAGTGGAAGCAGAAGGATTGGCCCTTATTTTGGCAATAGATCGTCCTTTAGATATGATAAGGACTATTCCAAACGTGTTAGGTGATGCACTTGTAGCTACTTTGGTGGATAAAAGTGAAGTTCAAAAGTCAGAATAAACTGGTAATCCTCACGAGTCAACGAACTTATCTTTTACCTTTGCAGTTAACAAAGGGCAAATTACAATTGATATGAGAGCAGTTAATATTTACATGGAAGCCAACCCGAATCCAAACTCGATGAAGTTTGTGGTGAATTTTATGTTGCTTCAGGATGGTGTGAGCTTTGATTACCCAAATGTTGAATCAGCTAGCCAATCTCCTTTGGCTCAGGAGTTATTTCAATTACCATTTGTAGATAGAGTGTTCTACATGAGTAATTTCATTACTGTTACCAAGAAGGAAGAAATTGATTGGTTGGAAATTCAGGAGGAAATTAAATCAGTTATTAAACCTTATTTGGAAAACGAAAAGCCGCTTCTTTTAGAAGAGCTTGACAAAGACCCGCTATTCGATGAAAATGATTCGGAGGTAGTTAAAAAAATCAAAGGAATACTCGATGAATACATAAGACCTGCTGTTGAGCAAGATGGCGGTGCAATAGGTTTTTCTTCATTCGATGAAGGAGTTGTAAAAGTAAGTTTGCAAGGCTCTTGTAGCGGATGTCCAGCATCTACAGTTACCTTAAAAAATGGTATTGAAAACCTATTGAAGCAAATGTTACCAAACGAGGTAAAAGAAGTGGTAGCAGAAGACGCCTGATTCTAGGTATAGTTTTCAATTAGGTATTGAATAAAAAGTAAAGAGGCCACTCATCGTTATGAGTAGGCCTCTTTTGACTATCAATAGTACCTCAACCAAATAGTCAATCAACTGCTTTTGTAATTTTTATCCTGCCTAATTCGATGGAGACCTAATTATTGCTAGTTATTTGCTCATCTCTCTTTTTTTGACACCAGAGCTTGAATATGTCCCTAACATGGCATGGACTAATTGTATAAAAGTACTTGAAGAGCTAGTCTTTGTAAATAGACCTTAAGGTTCATTTATTGATTCAATTGCAATTTTTAATTCATTAACAACAAATGGTTTATTCAAATAAGCAATTGGCTTCGTTTGCTGACATTTTTTGAGTGTAATGAGGTCGTTATAAACACTTAAATATATGATGGGCGTATTCTCTTTTTGTCTTAGCCATTGAGCGAAATCTATGCCTGTGAAAGTTCCAGACAGTCTTATATCGAGAATAATGAGATCTGGTGAATGTTTAATAAATAGAAGTTTTGCTTGCTCAAAATTGAGTGCTGGTGTGAGCGGTCTATGACCAAGTTGTTCCGTTAGCCTGGCGATGTCATCGGCTATAATGATTTCATTTTCTACAATGAGAATACTCTTGCTGCTCAATTCATTAGGGTTGAAACTTAAAGCTAGCACTAAAGAATATTACAGTAAATAGACCTAAAGGCTCATTTGAAATGATGAGTTAAATGTCTTGATATCCGCTCTGTTTAAATAATATTCTGAAGACAGATCCTTCTTTGAACACGTACTCATACCTGCCATGAAGTTGTAATGCAAGACGGCTAACTAGCCAGATACCTGTACTTTTCGCATTTCGAGGATTAAAATCTTTAGGTAAGCCAGGTCCATTATCCTTGAATTCTAATACTTCGAAGCCTTCTTCATTTTTTAGAGTAATACTCAACTCAATTTGTGTTTCATCAACGTATTTATAGGTATTGGTAATTAGTTCATTGGCGATTAAGCCCAATGGTACCATCGTATCCACATCTACTTCATATGATGAGTCTATGTCATATTTAACATCAGATTCTTTTCCTTGGAAAGATTTTTGAACCTCAGATACTAACTTTTTGAGGTAGTCTTCTAGTTTCAATTTAAGACTATTAGTATTGTATAGTTGGTTATGAATTAGGGCCATTGACTTCACTCTATTCTTTCCCTCAGAAATCAAGTTTCTTGTCGCAGGGTCTTCACTTCCTTTAGCTTGTAGCTCTAATAGGCTAGAAAGGATTTGAAAGTTGTTTTTTACCCTATGATGAATTTCTGTTAGCAATAATTTTTTCTGGTTCAGTTCATTTTCAACTTGAGCACTTTTAATTTCAAGCTGTGATGCAAGCTTCTTTTGTTTTTTGAAATTGGTGTAGATTAATATGGCAATCACAAGAATAGAAAGAGCAACAATGATTAATATGTATTGCGATCTTCTTTGAATCGCGGCCTTATAATCAAAGGTTACTTTTAGCAGGTTTATTTTTTCTTCATTTTTGAGACTATCAGTAATTTGTGTTTGCCGGAAATCATAGTTCAATTCAAGCTCTTTGATTTTTCGAATGTTATCGGCATTATATATAGTATCCTTAAGGCCTATGTAAGTCTGTGCATATTTATAGGCTTTTCTGAAGTCTCCTTTTTCAGCATAACGAGTACCGAGATTCCATGCCATATCCATTTGTTCTTTCATTCTTCCAATTTCTTTCCAGATGTCATGGGCTTTTTGGAAATAAAAAATGGCTCTATCGTTATTACCTTCATTGCCCCAATAGGCTCCTTGTGCAATACTCACTAAGGCGGTGAAATCTTTTTTATTGATTTCTGGAAGAAGGCGTTCTATCCTATTCAAGTAGTAAATTGAACTGTCTTGGATGCCTTGGTTTCTGTAAACATCTGCCAAATGCTTATAGGCAAAAGCTTTTCCATATGCGAAATTGGCAATATCTGAGTACTTGATTGATTCTTTCAGAATGTCTTTTCGTTCCTGATATGTTGCACAATTATCGCAAAGTGAATAGACGCTAGCCAAATTATTCATCCATAAATTGAGGGATCTCGGATCGTCTCTCTTTTTAAACAGTTCAATTATTCGCTTTATTTTTGAGGCGCTTTTATCATATTGCTCTAAAGAGTAGTAGATGAAAGTTTCTTTATTCAGTACATCTATTAAAACCGATTCATCTGCGCTTGTTTCCGCAAGAATTCTGGCCTTATTAAGCTCTTCTAATGATTTTGCATATTGAGATAAATGGTTATAAACTGATGACAGCATCAACCTTCCTTTTATGATTGAAACAGTTTCTGATTTGGCTTCGGCTAACAAAAGCATTTTATCAGCATAAATCTTAGTGCTGTCATAATCATTTTGATATTGCTTAGCCGCAGATAGTTGGTAGTATGACTCAATTATGCCCAAGGTGTCATTCAGTGTTTTGTAGATGGATAGGGCCTTTAGGTTGTGTTGTTCTTTATCGAAACCCTCATAGCTTGAAGCATTACCCAACTTCATTTCTATCTCTGCCTGTAATCTTAAATTATCTAATTCTTCAGCAAGTAATAATTGTTGCGACAATAGATTTCGAATACTGTCTTGTGCCTTTGTTTTATCAATAATGGTTTGAATACTATCAATTTGTTGTTGCACCTTCTCTTGTGAACATAAGCTTCCATTAAGCAGCACTGCGATGAGGCAAACCATAATTGAGCGGAAAATATTGGGTGGTTTCATGCTGATGACATTAATGAAGAAGCACTTTGTTTTCCATAGCCCATTTTAATAAAGTGTGTGTGCCAGCAGGCAAATTAAGTTTTACACAGATGTTATGTCTATGGTTCTTAACTGTACTTAAGCTAATGGAAAGCTCATCGGCTATTTGTTTGGTGCTTTTATTGTCTGCTACTTGACGAAGGATTACTTTTTCCATCGGTGTAAGATCCAGGTCTTGCGCTTCTAGCTGAAACTCAGCTTTGTTGCCATAGCGGCCATGATTGTTCAGTGCTATTTCTAGTGCTGTCAGCACATCTGCCGAATTAAAAGGCTTAACCAGGTAAGCATATGGCATGGTACTTTTCGCCAGCGCCAGTGTTTTGGGGTCTGAATGTGACGACAAGTAGATATAAGGAATATTCAAGTTAGACTTAATGTATTCAGCTACATCCATACCCGTTTTCTTACCACCAAGCTGAATATCTAGAATTACGATGTCTATTTCTTGAGTTTTGAGAGCATCAATTGCGGCTTGATAATTAAGAGCTGGCTCTAAGACACTATATCCTAAAGATTGCAAAGTTCCGCAAAGGTCATCCGCAATCAGTACCTCGTTTTCTACAACCAGTACCCTTGTCTTCATCTATCAGTGGTCTCTAAAGGATTTAATCCTCAGTGAATAGTCTCGGATAGCTAAGATAGTGATTGTCTTGCGTTTTTAAATAGGGAACGCATTAAACAAAAAAAGGCCTGTCTGAAATTATTCAAACAGGCCTTTTTTAAAAATTAGCGGAACGTTATCCATTCATAGAGATAAGGAACTCATTGTTGTCACGAGTACCTTTCATTCTGTCTAGTAAGAATTCCATGGCTTCTACAGAGTTCATGTCCGCCATAAACTTGCGAAGTATCCAAACTCTTTGAAGTTCTTCTTTGCTCATTAGCAAATCTTCTCTTCTTGTGCCAGATGCAGGAACATCGATAGCAGGATATATACGCTTGTTAGAAAGTTTTCTATCCAATTGTAATTCCATGTTACCCGTACCTTTGAATTCTTCAAAGATCACTTCGTCCATTTTAGATCCAGTTTCGATCAAAGCAGTAGCGATGATAGAAAGTGATCCGCCATTTTCAACATTTCTTGCTGCACCAAAGAATCTTTTCGGCTTATGAAGAGCATTTGCATCTACACCACCAGATAAAATTTTACCAGATGAAGGCACAACAGTATTGTAAGCTCTCGCTAAACGAGTGATAGAATCAAGAAGAATCACTACATCGTGACCACACTCTACCATTCTTTTAGCTTTCTCTAATACGATATTCGAAACTTTTACGTGTCTATCAGCTTGCTCATCGAAGGTTGATGAGATTACTTCTGCCTTCACGCTTCTTGCCATATCGGTTACCTCCTCAGGTCGCTCATCAATCAATAAAATAATTAGATAGCACTCAGGGTGGTTTTCAGCAATAGCATTTGCTATTTCTTTCAGTAAAACCGTTTTACCCGTTTTTGGCTGGGCCACGATCATACCTCTTTGTCCTTTACCAATTGGAGCAAACATGTCCAATATTCTTGTGGACATTAAGCTTGGTTTGGTACTCAATATAAGTTGAGTATCAGGGAAGAGTGGAGTTAGGTATTCAAAAGGAACCCTATCTCTAATTTCTTCAGTTGTTTTGCCGTTCACAGACTCAACTCTCAAAAGAGCGAAATACTTCTCTCCTTCTTTTGGTGGTCTGATCTGTCCTTTTACGGTGTCTCCAGTTTTTAAACCAAACAATTTGATTTGAGAAGGAGAAACATAAATATCGTCAGGGCTTGCAAGGTAGTTGTAGTCAGAAGAACGTAAGAAGCCATAGCCATCTTGCATCATTTCCAATACACCTTCGTTTTCAATCAGGCCATCAAAATCTTTGATGTTCTGGTTGTACTCCTGCTTTTTGTTTCTTCTATTGTCTCTTTTCTCAGGTCTTTCATCCTGGTTCTCATCTTTGTCTTTAGAGTCTCTGGTACGTTCCTTTCTAGGCTCAGCTTTTTCTTCAGAACGTTCCTTTCGTGGTTCGGCTTTTTCTTCAGCTACTTGCGTATCCTTGGGTGCTTCCTCAGTTTCAGTTACATTCTCACGCTTAGGCCTGCGGTTGTTTCTATCTCCACGGTTATCATTACGATTTTCGTTTCGAGGCTTTCGCTCGCGGTTGTCGTTCCTAGGTTCTTTTTCAGGTGCATTCTCTTCTGCCTTTTCTTTTTCGACAGGGGCATCTTCGCTCTTGTCAGAATTAGCTTTCTTAGGTAGTTTTTCGTCTGGTGTAATCGCTTGCTGATCGAGAATAGCGTAGATGAGATCCTGCTTGTTCAGCTTTTTGAAATTCTTTACACCGAGAGTTTCAGCAATTTCTTTCAGTTCCGAAAGAAGTCTGAGCTTCAGTTCTTCAATGTTATACATAAATGGATTTATTGGGAATCCTCAAAATTAGGAGGACTGTAAAAATGATTTCGGTTAAATGATTTGTAGTTAGAGATGATTGTTGGAAAGAATCCCATCATCTAAGGACACACAATATTAGACCAAACATTTAAACTCTCAAAATTTAGCA
The DNA here is from genome assembly GCA_964350505.1 of uncultured Roseivirgaceae bacterium. GTDB lineage: Bacteria > Bacteroidota > Bacteroidia > Cytophagales > Cyclobacteriaceae > Roseivirga. Next base: position 8,669 of record CAYGKL010000024.1, read on the forward strand.
GCCTATTTTATTGGTTTTGCCGCTATTATGAAGGTTTTGAGGCTTTTAATTCAATCTAAATAGATAATTTAGCGCACTAAATCGAAAAATAGATGCTTCAGGTAAACAATATACTAGCTGAAAAGGAGAGATATATCGCAGGGTTGGCGAAGAGGAATATTAAAAATGCGGTTGAATTGCTGGATGAAGTGATTCAATTGGATGACCTTAGAAAGAGTACTCAGCAAGAACTCGACTCTAATCTTTCAGAGGCTAATGGTATAGCGAAGGAGATTGGCGCTCTAATGAAGCAAGGAAAAAAGGATGAGGCCGAAAAAATAAAGGCCAGAACAGCTGAGCTGAAGCAATTGAATAAAGACCTATCTGATAAGCTTTCTTCTATTCAAGAAAATCTGATTTCAAAACTTTACAATATTCCGAATATCCCTCATGAATCTGTTCCAGAGGGTACTACAGAAGAAGATAACCTAGAAGTTAAGAGAGTAGGAGACATTCCTAACTTACCAGAGTCTGCTCAACCTCATTGGGAGCTGATTAAAAAGCATGACATCATTGACTTTGAGTTGGGGATAAAAATTACCGGAGCTGGTTTTCCCGTTTATAAAGGCAAAGGCGCAAGGCTACAAAGGGCGCTTGTCAATTTCTTTTTAGATGAGGCTGTAAAAGCGGGTTATTCTGAAATACAACCTCCAATTGTTGTTAACGAGGCCAGTGGATATGGAACAGGTCAGTTACCAGACAAGGAAGGCCAGATGTATCATATTGGTGCAGAAAACCTCTATCTTATTCCCACTGCAGAAGTGCCGATTACAAATATCTACAGAGATGTAATACTAAATGAGCAGGATCTTCCGATTAAAAATGTTGGCTTCAGTCCTTGTTTTAGACGAGAAGCAGGTAGTTGGGGCGCCCATGTTAGAGGGTTGAACAGGCTGCATCAGTTCGATAAAGTAGAGATTGTTCAGGTGAGAAAATCTGAGGAATCTTATCAGGCCTTAACAGAAATGTGTAATCATGTGGAGCACTTGCTCACTAGTCTTGGCTTACCATTCAGGATACTCAGGTTATGTGGTGCAGACATAGGATTTACATCTGCCTTGACCTTCGATTTTGAGGTTTTCTCTGCTGCACAAGGCAAATGGTTAGAGGTAAGTTCAGTTTCGAATTTTGAAACTTATCAGGCCAACAGGCTTAAGTTGAGATATAAGGATGACCAAAAGAAATCTGTTTTACTACACACCTTAAATGGTAGTGCCCTGGCATTGCCCCGGATTATTGCAGCTATTTTGGAGAATAATCAAGACGAAAATGGCATTGCTGTTCCGAAGGTTCTGCATTCATATACTGGCTTTGATAGAATCTAAAATTTGAACTATGGATATCCGAAAAGGCACAAAACAAGATTTGCCACAGGCATTACAATTAATTCATGAGTTGGCTGAGTATGAAAAGGCAGCACATGAAGTTGAAGTAACGCTCGAACAATTGGTAGAAGACGGTTTTGGAGAAAATCCAGTTTATGAATTTTTCGTGGCTGTAGAAGAAAATGAAATTAAGGGAATTGCTCTTTTTTACTATCGATACTCCACCTGGAAGGGCAAGGCCATTTACCTCGAAGACTTGGTTGTGAAGGAATCTGAACGAGGCAAAGGATACGGTCAATTGTTGTTAGATGCCATTATCCATGAAGCTAAAAGAACCAACTCCAAACAAGTGCGTTGGCAGGTGCTAGATTGGAATAAGCCAGCTATAAAGTTCTATGAGAAGCTTGGAGCCTCATTGGATGATGAGTGGATCAATTGTACTTTAAGTGCTGAACAAATTGAGAATTATTGAACAATCTCCAATAGCGTTCTGAAAGCTGCAAACTGATTAGGGAACTTTAAATGAGCCTTTTGTTGGAGTTCTGGAGCAAAAGCTGCCATGTACATTTGAATATTGTTTATTGACTCAGCGAAATACTGAACACTATAGGAAGATGATTCTGGGTCTTCAGTATTTAGAACCTTAAAGAACTTGTGTTCCACAAACTGATTCGTTTCCAATACTTCAGGAATATGGTTTTCTTTCATCCACTGTACCCAATCTTGCTCAACTTTCTTGTCAATGGCTACAGTAACGTTATATAGAATCATAAATTAAGCTTTGGGTCAAAATTAACTATTATTTTTGAGCAAACATTTATGATCTTCCTAGGTTTCAGAGCCCATGTTGTCCAAAATAGATAGTCTACCATTTGTCAACCAAAAGAATGCTTTTTACCTCCTTGTAGCAATGCATACAGCTGGGGTAGTTGGACTCAGTTTGGAGTCTACCAGAAGTATCTTTCAAGCATTAACTCCATTTAATTTATTGGCTACTGCAGCCATTGTTCTTCATTTTGAAGAACATAAGTCACTCAAGTACTTCATATTTATTATCGGGACCTTTCTGATCGGTTTTTTTGCAGAGGTAATAGGAGTAAAAACAGGCTTGCTTTTTGGTGAATATG
>CAYGKL010000024.1:11259-34146 GCA_964350505.1 uncultured Roseivirgaceae bacterium
ATCTTTGGGGGTACAGCAGTAGTGCTGATTTTTCTCGGAGTCGAAAATTTTGACTATCGCTTTTGGATAGGTGCAGGTATAAGCCTTTATGGATTAGCCTATTTTATATTACATGATGTGATGATCCACAAAAGGTTGAAATGGTTCAACAGACCTAGGAATAAATACCTAAAAGCAATCACCTTGGCTCATAGAGCACATCACCAGACGCAGAAAGATAACTCTGTATCTTTCGGGCTATTTGTCGTACCGAAGAAGTATTTGAAGGAAGAAGGAATTAAAGAGTAAAGGAATGGCAAACTATTCAATAAAAGATTTAGAACACCTTTCGGGCATAAAAGCCCATACGCTCAGAATATGGGAGCAGAGGTATGAATTGATTGATCCGAAAAGGACAGATACTAATATTAGATTCTATGATCAAGAGGATCTGAAGTTAGTTTTGAATGTCTCTTTATTGAAGGACAATGGGTTTAAAATTTCCAAAATTGCTCAAATGAGCAAGGAAGAATTGAATGAGAAAGTTCTAGAGGTATCTGAAAAGACTTCGAGTTTTGCAGATCAAATTTATGGACTCACTTTGGCCATGATAGATTTGGACGAACAGCGATTTGAGAAAATCATTTCATCAAACACGCTGAAAATAGGTTTCGAGCGTACAATGCTCAATATCATTTATCCTTTCCTTTCTAAAATTGGAATCATGTGGCTAACCGATTCGATTAGTCCTGCTCAAGAGCATTTCATCTCTAACCTAGTAAGGCAAAAAGTAATAGTAGCGATTGATGGTCAATATGAGACCTTTGAAGAGAAGTCGAAAAAATATATGCTTTTCTTGCCAGAAGGAGAATTGCACGAACTCAGTTTGCTGTTCGCTAATTACCTGATAAGAGCAAGAGGAAATCAGGTGATCTATTTGGGACAGAATATGCCATTTCATGATCTCACTATGGCCTTTGATGCCTATAAGCCTGATTATCTCTTTACGATATTAACTAGTCGTGACAAAAACATCTCAACAGAAGATTATCTGAGAGCTTTAGCTGATAAATTTCCTGAAACTGAAATTCTAGTGGCTGGTAGCCAAGTGATAGGTCAAGATTTATCTTTAAGTGAGAATATCACGCAAGTTGCCAACCCAAATCATCTGATTGAATTCATATCAGAGCATCAATCACAGTCGGTATAATATTTTTTACACAAACGGTGAGTAAACGGAAAGAACCGATTTCTCTAAAAATATTTACATGTATATACTTGTAAATGCAAACTGTTGAACCTTTTCAGCTAAAATGGTTATCACATTTAATCATTCTTAAGTACACCTGAATTTTTGTTTAAGATTTGAATTAAAAGATTCCACAAAAATTGTTTGTATTTTGTTTAATGTTTCGCAATATTTGTTCAACAATAAAGCAAACGTTATGACAGCTCTTGAATACAACTACACGATTACAGAGATGACTAAAGCTTTAAAGCCTTTTGCTTTGAAGTTGACCAAGGACTCTGAAGATGCGAATGACCTTCTTCAAGAGACTTTAATGAAAGCCTATAAGAATAGAGATAAGTTTTCAGAGGGCACTAACCTTAAGGCCTGGCTTTATACTATCATGAAGAATACTTTTATCACCAACTACCAAAGAATGGTGAGAAGAAGAACTTTCATTGATACCACAGACAATTTACACTTCATCAACTCAAGCAACACAAATATTGAGAATGGAGCTTATGAAAACTTCGCTTTAAAGGATATTAATTTGGCGATTGAGGATTTGGATGATGTTTACAAAACCCCTTTTATGATGTATTTCAGAGGTTTTAAATATCATGAAATTGCGGATAGATTAGAGATTCCTATCGGGACTGTAAAGAACAGAATTCACATCGCGAGAAAACTCTTGAAAGAAAAATTAAGAACATATCGTGGCTAATGTTAGTTTAGCCTGAATGAATCCAAAAAATGCTTTAGTGATCGGTTCTGGCTTTGCTGGACTATCTGCAGCTATTAATCTTGCAGATAAAGGATTTAAGGTAACCATTTTAGAAAAAAATAACTCCATTGGAGGAAGAGCCCGACAGTTTACTGATTCGGGTTTTACTTTTGACATGGGCCCAAGTTGGTACTGGATGCCTGATGTGTTCGAATCATTCTTCAATAGGTTTGGCAAAAAGGTATCTGATTATTACGAGTTAATAAGGCTAGACCCCTCTTATAAAGTAGTCTATGAGAATGGCGAGTCCATGCCTATTCCGGCTCAAATGGAGGAGCTGAAAGTGCTCTTTGAATCTTTGGAGCCTGGTGCTGGAAAAAGGTTAGATGATTTTTTGAAAGAAGCAGCTTACAAATACGAAGTAGGTATCAATCAATTGGTTTATAAACCGGGAAGGTCACTTCTAGAGTTTACTAACCCTAAATTGTTGATTGACGTAGTGCGCATGGATGTTTTTCAATCGATGGCGAAACATGTGAGGCGTTTCTTTAAGCATCCTAAGTTGGTTCAACTTATGGAATTTCCGGTGTTGTTCTTAGGGGCACTTCCGGAGAACACACCGGCTCTTTATAGTTTGATGAATTATGCCGACATGGCTTTGGGTACTTGGTATCCAAAAGGGGGTATGTTCAAAATTGTAGAGGCTTTAGCTTCTCTTGCTACTGAATTAGGCGTAGATATCAAAACGGATCATGAAGTAACAGCCATCAAGACAGAGTCAGGTCTAGTTAAGTCAGTAGAAACAACACAAGGCTCTTTTATTGCTGACGTGGTTGTAGCAGGAGCAGACTATCATCATGTCGATACGAAGCTGCTGAGTCAAAAAGACAGAAATTATTCAGATAAGTATTGGGATTCAAGAGTCTTGGCTCCTTCTTCACTACTTTATTATGTTGGGTTAGACAAGCCGATTGAAGGCTTACTGCATCATAATTTGTTTTTCGATACAGATTTTGCTCCACATTCTCACGATATATATACCGATCCGAAATGGCCAGATAATCCTTTGTTCTATGCATCACTGACTTCGAAAACAGACTCTACTGTTGCTCCAGCTGGTCACGAAAATCTTTTTTTATTGATTCCTGTGGCTCCTGGTTTAGAAGATACTGAGGAGATTAGAGAGCATTATTTTCAGCTAATTGTGAAAAGAATGGAGGAGTATACTGGACAGAAAATCTTAGAGCATGTGGTTTACAAGAGAAGTTTTGCCCACAAGGATTTTGTAAGTGATTATCATTCCTTCAAAGGTAATGCTTACGGTTTGGCGAATACCTTAACGCAAACAGCTATTTTAAAGCCAAGCTTAAAAAGCAAGAAAATAAAGAACCTCTATTATACAGGTCAATTGACGGTGCCTGGGCCAGGAGTTCCGCCAAGTTTAATTTCGGGAATTGTAGTGGCTAATGAGGTCGCCAAAGATTTGGCATGAACCTCCTAAGCTTTATTTAGTTATTTTAGATTATGGATCTCTTCGATCAAACCACATTTGAATGCAGTAAGCTCATTACCCAGAGGTATAGTACTTCTTTTACCATGGGCATTAAAACGCTTGACAGAAAGCTGCATTTTCCAATTTATGCGATATACGGGTTTGTGCGATATGCGGATGAAATTGTTGATACCTTTCACGATAAGGATAAAGTACAGCTTTTAAACCGATTCGAGAGTGATGCCTTTCAAGCCATCGAAGAGGAGGTTAGCCTTAATCCGGTGTTGCATTCATTTCAGTTGGTTGTTAATCAATATCAGATTGACCATCATCTCATCAAAGCTTTTTTGCATTCCATGCGACTCGATCTTAGCGAGTCAGAATATAATCAAGACGGTTATGAAGAGTACATATATGGTTCTGCCGAAGTGGTAGGGCTTATGTGCCTGAAGGTCTTTTGTAATGGTAATGAACAGCAGTATCAGGCACTTGTTCCTCCTGCTAAAAAGTTAGGAGCTGCATTTCAAAAGGTAAATTTCATTAGAGATATCAAGAGTGATTATGAAGACCGTGGAAGAGTTTATTTTCCAGGTGTCGATTTCAATGAATTTAGTCTTACCGCAAAAGAAGCTATCGAAGCTGATATTCAAAGTGACTTCGATAGTGCCTTAGAAGGGATTAAAAAACTTCCTGTAGAAGCACGTCTTGGGGTTTATTTAGCTTATAAATATTATCTGAAACTATTTAAGAAGATAAAAGCTTGTCCTCCGTCTCAAATTAAGGAGGAGCGGATTCGGATTCCTGACATCAAGAAATTCGGTATTCTCATTGGTATTTACTTTAGGCATAGAATTAACGCGATTTAAAGTGTGTATCAGCTCTATATTTACTCAAACCATTTTTGAACATAAGAACTGATTTTAAGTTTATCTAATATGTTTAATCTCAGTGTGGATATAGATATCAATTCTGGCTTCTGTTTTGGAGTGGTTTATGCCATAGAAATGGCTGAAGACATTCTAGAAGAAGATCATCAATTATTTTGTCTGGGTGATATTGTTCATAACGATGAAGAGGTTAAACGACTTGAGAACAAGGGGCTGCAAATCATTGATCATGATGAATTAAAACAGCTTCGAGATGCTAAAGTCCTGATTAGAGCTCATGGAGAACCAGCCAGCACCTATAAATTAGCCTTGGAAAACAATTTGGAGTTGATAGACGCTTCTTGCCCTGTAGTACTTAAACTTCAGAATAGAATCAAAAATAGCTACGATAAAGAGGAACAAATCTATATCTATGGCAAGCATGGTCATGCAGAAGTAGTTGGGCTTCTCGGTCAAACTAATAACAAGGCCGTGGTTTTTCAAGATTTGGCGGAACTAGATGTAGCTACGTTGCCAAAAGAAATTACCCTCTATTCGCAAACCACAAAAAGTACCGATAAATTCTATGAGATCAATCAGGTGCTCAATGAGAACGGTATTACTGTCAAAACTAATGACACCATATGCAGGCAAGTGTCAAACAGGGATAAAGAGTTGCGTGAGTTTGCGAAAAAGTTCGATGTAATCATCTTCGTGAGTGGCACAAAATCATCTAATGGTAAGGTGCTTTACAAGGTTTGTTCAGATCAGAATAACAGAACCCATTTTGTTTCTTCTATTGGTGACCTAAAGTCAGAATGGTTTGGTGAAAACGAGAGAGTTGGTATTTGTGGAGCTACTTCTACCCCTATGTGGTTAATGGAAGAGGTAAAAAGCCATCTGGAAAAACTTTAATCGTTAATTTTACGGAATGCCGACTGCTAAGTCAAATAAGGGAGTTTATGTTGCTCTGACCATAATTGTATTATGGTTTGCTATAATGATTTTTGCAATGCAAATACCAGCAGCGTTCAATTCAATTTGGACATATCTTTTAATACTACTGATCACCCACCTATATACTGGTCTTTTCATTACAGCACATGATGCAATGCATGGAACTGTCTCTAAGAATAAGCGATGGAATAATGCCATTGGCCATATTTGCGCTACGCTGTTCAGTTATAATTTCTACGCTAAACTTTTTCCCAAACACCATGAACACCACAAGTATGTGGCGACAGATAAGGACCCTGATTACCATAATGGTAATTTCTTTGCCTGGTATTTGAGTTTCTTATTGCAGTATGTAAGTCTGTTACAAATAGTCTTAATGGCTATTACTTTCAATATTCTAAAGTTATTTATCCCTACAGAAAACTTAATAGTTTTCTGGATGCTGCCTGCGGTTCTTTCAACGCTGCAGCTTTTCTATTTTGGTACTTATCTACCACATCGAGGGAGTCATTCAGCCGCTAATATTCATAAGTCTAGAAGCCAGAAATTAAATCACTTTTGGGCTTTTATTAGCTGTTATTTTTTTGGGTATCATTATGAGCATCATGCATCGCCAGGCACACCATGGTGGCAATTATGGAAGACCAAAGAGAAGTACGAACTGAAAGGCTAAAGTGTGTCTGATGGTGTGCTCCAAAAAACAAAAAAGCCACTTGCTGATTCCAAATGGCTTTCATTCCTAAGCTTAATTTTTTTAGTGTCTATCATCCGTGTCTAGAGCACCATCAACCAAATTAATAGTTCTTTTGCCGTATCGGGCATTTTCCTTTGAATGGGTTACCTGAATAATAGTCATTCCCTCACTGTTCAGTTTTTGGAAGAGTTTCATAATCTCTTCGGCTTGGTCTGAGTGAAGGTTGCCCGTTGGTTCATCGGCCAAAAGTAATTTTGGTTCACCAATTAGGGCCCTAGCCACACCTACCAATTGCTGCTGACCGCCAGAAAGTTGCTCTGGGAACAAATCTTTCTTAGCCACCATCTGAAACTTGTCTAGCATTTCGGCCACCATACTTTTGCGTTCTTTAGATTTTACTCCTTTGTAAAGCAGTGGGGTCTCAATGTTTTCGTAAACAGTCAGCTCATCAATCAAGTGATAGGCCTGAAATACGAAACCAATGTGGTGTTTGTGCAATTCAGAGCGTTTTCTCTCTTTCATTCTGTGAATTGGCTCATCGAAGAAATAGTATTCACCTTGAGATGGCTCGTCTAGCATACCGATAATATTCATCAATGTAGACTTACCTGCACCAGATGGACCCATGATGGTAACAAACTCACCTTGCTCAATGTCTAGATCTATGCCTTTTAGAATAAATGCTCTCTGGTATTTTGAATCAACGAATTTGTCGATGTCGCGAAGTTTTATCATCTGATTAGTTTAAGTTTTGACTCTTTCGGTTTACCAATTTATATGCCAATAGCGAATATATTGATTTTCAGCTTTTAGAGGTCATTCGAGAAATTCAAACTGTACACTTTCGGCCACATTTGTTCGTATTTGACACGAAAATGAGAAAGTATTGAACCAGCTTTTACTTCTAGTTAAACGTTGGGTAAGGTAATAAGGAAGCTAGATCCTTTATTGACGTTGGATTCAAAAGTAATCGTTCCCCCATGCATTTCTATAAACTGCTTAACGATGACTAGTCCAAGTCCAGTCCCTTCAATATCACCAACATTAGAGGCTCTAGAGAAGGACTCGAACAAACTAGCCTGATCCTTTTGAGGAACCCCAATACCAAAATCCTGAATTATAATTTTTATTTCACTAGTGTCATATCTGACTAATACAATGGGGTCTTTTTTCCCCTCAGAATATTTTAGTGCGTTGTTGATAAGGTTTGAGATGGCATGGGATATCAGTTGGCTGTCTAAAAGAGGTTGGCGTTCGTCACCTTCTATTTTCAATATTACGTTTCTCTCTTTGTAAGAAACTTGGCATTCCATAATAACCTGTTTCAAAATTGCCGTGAGTGAAGTAATTTCCTTCTTTAGGTCAGTTTTACCAACATCAAGTCTTCCGAGGGTAAATACATCTTTCAATAAAGAGTTTAGCCTTTCTAGTTCTGACCTAATTCTTCCCACATGCTTAACCAGTTTATTGTCTGGCAACTCAGGCCTATTATCTAAATACATGCTTATTAACTCATTACTAGATTGAATCGTAGTAAGAGGGGTTCTGAACTCATGTGAAGCCATAGAAATAAAGCTAGATTTTAACTTGTTCAGCTGACGCTCTTTATCAATAACATTGACAATTTCCGTAATGTCTCGTGTAGAAGTGAGAACGTATTGGGCTGTATCAGTGTCATCTAAAACGGCACTCATGGATACACCAGCCCAGAAGTAATCACCATTCTTTTTCTTGTATCGATACTGAGTAATTGTATTAGTTCTTTTTCCTTTAGCTGTCTCATTGAAAATCTCAATGGCTCTTTCATAGTCATCTTGATGAATAAAGTCTTTCAACGTTAATTTCATTTTCTCCTCTACAGAGTAGCCCAATAGACGAGTGCAAGAAGGCGATACAAACGTAAAGGAGGAGTCTAGTTGATGAAGACAGATTACATCGGCAGAGTTTTCTGATACTAGTTTATATTGATCCTCCTTGGCTTTTAGTTTTTCCTCGGTAAGCTTTCTGTCGGTAACATCTATTTTATTGGCTCTAAAGTAGATGGGCTCCTGATTGTCATCTAGAATTACGCCACCAGTTGCTTTAACCCAGCGCCAAGATCCATTTTTATGTTTAAATCTGAATACGATTGTGTTCTCTTTTATCGATTTCTCGAGGGACTCCTTAAACGATTCTTCAATGCTAGGTAAGTCGTCTGGGTGAACAAATTCGAGTGTGTTATGACCAATGAACTCATCTACTTCATAACCCATGGTTTCTTTAATCGATGGCGTCACAAATACATATTTGCCACTTATGTCCATAAGTGTGACGATGTCATTTGAGTTTTCAGTGATTAACTTATAACGCTCTTCACTTTCTTTTAACTGACGTTGTGCTTCTACTCTGTCGGTCACATTTCTCGTTGAAGTTTGAAGAAAAATGGGTTCACCTTGACTATCCAAAATAGAGCCACCCATCGATTCTAACCATTCTAAACTCCCGTTTTTATGTCTGGCCTGAAAGGTTATTGACACAGTTTTTAGCTTACCTTCAATGATATTGAGCATTGTTTCCGAAACCTTGTGCAGGTATTCTGGACTAATAATTTCTCTCAGCCTCAAGGTTTGAAGCTCTTGAGGTGTATAGCCTAATACTTCTTTCGAAGAAGGAGACACAAAGACAAAACGACCATCTAGTTCTTGGAGACAAATACAATCGCTTGAGTTTTCCGAAATCAATTTGTACTTAGCTTCACTTTCACGAAGCCTGTTTTCAGCTTCTTTCAGAGATGTAATATTAGAAAGCGAGCCAACTGCCCTTACTGGAGTACCTTCTTTTCCATAGATAATACCAGCTTTAAATAGCGCCCAGATTATTCTTCCTCCCGATGCAGAGAGTCTAAACTCAAGCGTAATTTTCTCGGTTTTTTCTTCAATGTGCTTGTTTAGGATAACAATGAATTCCTTTCTATCAACTTGGTGCAGGTATTTGGCAATGAGTTGGTCGTCTAATGGATTCTCCTCAGGGGGTATGCCCATTCCATCCCAGAACTGTGGTGATAGATAAGATTTTTTTGTTTTGAAGTCGTACTCCCAGATAGCATCATTAGTTCCTTCTACAGCCAATTGATAGCGCTCATTGCTCTCTTGGAGTTGTTGCTCCAGGTTTTTGCGTTGAGTAATATCTTGTAAAATGGTAATGTAGCACTCCTGATTCTGAAAATCGAGCGGCATGGTGGAAGCGCTGACCCAAAACGACTCTCCTTTTTTATTGCGAAGCACCAATTCATGGCCTTGAATATGCCCTTCAAGTTGAAGCTTCTCTACATAAGACTTTCTTCCCTCAAAGTTCTGATAGAAATGAGTAACTTTTTTTCCAAGAAAGTCAACCGGAGCCATTTCATAAACTTTAAAAAGCACTTCATTGGCAAAAATTACTTGACCATCTTTTTTGGTAGAAATAAAAACAGGGTCTGGAATAGCATCTACAATTGATTTGAGCCGCTGTTGACTAAGCTCCAGGTTCAACCGCGACCTCCTGATGTTGTCAATGTCGACAGTTACACCATCTAGCCGAACAGGCTTATCATTTTCGTAAAGAACACTAACTCGATCTCTGAAATATATGTATAAACCTCTTTTTCTAAGAGAACGATAGGAGTACGTAGCGATGCCTGAGCTTAAGGCGTTTACAACTTCTTCTAAAACACGCTCTCGATCATCAGGATGAATGCATTGCTGCCATTCTTCCATTGTTTGAGGCATTGGATCCAACTTATCTGGGTTACCAAAACGTTCTACGGGATTATTATGGTAGAGTATTGAGTATGGTTCTGTGGTAAGATCTATTGACCAAATAACCTCTGTAAGATTACTGACTACAGACTGGAGTTGAACTTCTCGTCTTTTTACATCTATTAAACTGTCTGTAGCATCTTTTAAAATGTTTTCCATCACTTTGGCTCTTAAGAAGGGCTATTTTTGGATAATTATAAGTTACTATTTTAGTAGTTTTCAGCCAATTAACCTCATTATTTAAGATATTCACTTAATCAAATAATAAGCCATGTACACTGACTATCAAAACAGCCCCAAAATACTGATTGTTGAAGATGAGCCATTCATCGCGGAGAATCTACAAGAAATGTTGGGCATTTTCGGATATGAGAATACTGAAATTGCTAATTCAGCGAATCAGGCCATCAAAGCTATTAAGGCTTCAAGGCCAGATCTTATTTTGTTAGATGTTAAAATAAAGGGAGACCAAGACGGAATTGAATTGGGTGGGATCATCAAGGAGCAATACAAGGTTCCTTTCGTGTATATAACTTCTTATTCAGATAAAGAGACGGTAGGCCGAGCGAAACAAACTCAACCTTTAGGCTTTATAGTAAAGCCTTTTACTAAAGATGATGTCTATGCTGCCATTGAAGTGGCTTTGTTCAATAAGAATAGGTTGGCTACTATTGCAGGTGAAAGGCTTCCAGAGAATAACCCAACTACCTATAATAATGACGCTATCTTTATAAAAAGGAAGGGTCTTTTAGAAAAGGTGAATTATAGAGAGTTGGAGTGGATTGAGGCTGATGGTAATCATATCACAATTCATGCAAGTGATGAGAGAGAGTTTACTATTAGAAAGTCTTTGAAGGAAATTACAGATAAGTTGCCTAAGGATAGGTTTTTGAGAGTGCACAAATCTTATGTGGTTTTGGTGGACTCCGTTACGGCAATTGATACCAGCTTTGTTTATTTGGGGGAGAAGAAAATTCCGATTGGAAGGTCTTATTACAATGCCTTTACTGCTACTCTCAACACAATTAGTGCGAGCTAGTTTCTCGAGTAGCTGTATAAAACTACTGGATCTTTGCCATTGGATTCACTGAGTGTATAATATTTGGTTTCATCAGTATCCCAGGCTATGGCCTCGCCTTGAGGTTCGCGTGAATAGTTTAAACGATTGGGTTGCGTTGACAGTAATTCCTCTAAAGTTTCGGTACCCACTTTGCGCCAATGGTAAATGTTGAGATAGTTCTTAATTAAGACTTCATTGCCAGAGGGTGAAATATCAGCTGCTGTAATGAAAGTGAATGGTAGTACCATCACTCTCTCTGCAGTATTGATTTCCGTTGTACTTTGAGGAAAAGGAATTCTGTAAAGGATTACACTGGGCTCACGTTTAGATATAAGGTAAATGTCTTTAGTGGAAGGTTCTACAAACATGGCTTCAGCATCACGGGCGCCATCTTCATAATTATAGTTAATAGTCTCGTATTCAGAACTCTCAAGTGATAAGTTCGAAGGTAGGTTGGCTACATTCAGATCTGGTTCAGGGGTTCTGTATATTGTATAAGTGCCTCGAACTGCATTGTTATCTCCAATGTCACCAGCATAAAGGTATTGAAGATTGTCGTCTGGTCCAGGACCTATCGCAATCTCCTCCCAATCAACATTTTGAGCTCCATTGAAGTCTAATCGCATAGCTTCCGCACCATCTCGGGAGAGCAAAAATAGTGTAGGATCGCCACCACTGTCATTATGAGACCAAAAGTACATAGAGTTAGAACGACTATGAACTAAACCAGAGGCTTCATCGAGATCAGGTGTTTGTAATTCAGCAATCTCTTGTGGGCCTCCAAAAAGAGTAGAAACCTGTTGGTCATCTTCTTGTGGATTTATATCGCTAACGGGGTTTTTACAACCATTAGCGCTTAATATAATAAGGCAGATAACAGCAATTAAATTTTTCATAAGGGTTCTTATACCTCTTAGTTTCACAGTGTATGTCAAGGATTAACTGTTGTGATCTGTTTTCATTTTAGTCCTAGCCTTTTATTTAAGGTCAGCTCTAACTTTAGCAACTTGATCTTTGGTTACTATTTTTTCTGCCTTATTGCCCCAAGAATTCATTACATAATTGAGAACATTCGCAATGTCCGCGTCATCTAAACCAGAAGCTGGCATTACTTGATTATATTTTTTGCCATTGACGGTGATCTCTCCACTCAATCCTTGAATTAGGTTAGCAATATTTCTATCAACGTCTTTCATTAGGTAATCAGACTTTGCTAAAGGAGGGAAGACATTGGCAATTCCTTGACCTTCATTCATATGGCAAGCAAGGCAAACAGCACTATAAGTGCCTTTTCCGGCATCCATGCTCTTTTTTAAAGCATCGCTCTGGTCATCAGATTTGAAAGAGAAGGAGGCTAAAAGAAGGCCACAAAAAACGGTTAAAAGGGTTAATTTCTTTTTGTTCATAATCATGAGTTTCAAGTTTTCTAAAGTAATTAAGTTTCCTTACTTATTTAAGGCTTTCTACTTATATCGATTGGTTAGATTTCTATCTCCACCTGATTTCTAATCAAGTCTTCGAATTCTTCTCTTTTTCTAATAACATGGGCTTTTCCGGAATGAATTAAAATTTCAGCCGGTCTGAGTCTAGAGTTATAGTTGGAAGCCATGCTGAAACCATACGCTCCGGCATTTTTAAAGGCGAGTACATCGCCCTCTTTTACTTCATTCATTTTCCTATCTAAACCAAAAGTGTCTGTTTCACAGATATAACCGACCACGGTGTAAACACGTTTCGTGCCAGAGGTGTTACTAATGTTCATAATCTCATGATACGAATCATACATCATTGGCCTTATGAGATGGTTTAGTCCAGAATCTACTCCTACGAAAACCGTTGCTGGAGTGGTTTTTACAACATTGGTTTTAGTTAGAAACACTCCTGACTCACTCACCAGAAATTTACCTGGTTCAAACCACATTTCTAACTTTTTACCATAACTCTCACAGAATTGATTGAAAGCCTCAGAAAGTTTGGTACCTACATCTTCAATATCGGTAGTAATGTCTCCTTCTTTATAAGCCACTTTAAAACCACTTCCAAAGTCAATGAATTCTAGATTAGCGAAGTTCTTTGCTGCATCAAATAAAATATCTGATGCTCTTAGAAATACTTCAGCATCTAGAATGTCGGAACCAGTATGCATGTGAAGACCTACAACATTAATATTATAGGTGGACACTACCCTTAGAATGTGCGCTATTTGGTAAATAGATATACCGAATTTCGAATCTGCATGTCCTGTTGAAATCTTTTTGTTTCCCCCAGCCATGATGTGCGGGTTTAAACGAATGCAAACAGGAACCGAATGATGATATTCATTTCCAAATTGCTCGAGAATAGAAATATTATCGAGATTGATCATCACACCAATTTCTACTGCCTCCTGAATTTCTTCGAAAGAGACACAATTTGGGGTATATAATATTTGTTCAGGACTAAAACCTGCCTGCAAACCAAGCTTTACTTCTTGAATTGATACACAGTCTAACTCAGAACCATAACTTTTCAACAATTTGAGTATAGAAAGATTGGTTAAGGATTTACAAGCAAACTTTACCTTCATGTTTGCCCCACTAAAGGCACTATTCAATCTATCAAACTGAGCTTTGATCTTATCAGCATCATACACATAAATTGGTGTTCCAAATTCTTTGGTTAAGGTTACTAAATCAACCCCCTGTATGCTGTATCTCCCATTAACTAATTCCATGACTTATTATTGAGCGCCAAATATATAGCCAATAAAATAAAAAGAGGAAGTTTGACTGACTTCCTCTTTGAAATACTTAACTAAAACTAATTATTACTCGATAACTACCCGTTTGGTTAATGCTTTATCATTTTGAACTAACTTCATGATATAAATACCTTTGCCCTCACCGGTCAGGTCTACATTGAATTTGTATTGGCCTTTCAATGGCTTGCCCACTTTATTAAAAACTTCATTACCCTTTTCGTCCACTATAATCACCTGAACAGGGCTATCAGCTACAGACTCTAATTCTACATCAAAACGACCATCACTCGGGTTGGGATAGAAGCTAATATCTTTTAGCTCCATGCTATCCATAGTATCTGTTCCAATGGTTTTTGTGTCTTCTTCACTGGCTGTTCTTACCATTGCTTTAACTCTGGTAATTACTTTAACATCTTCTTCATTATTCCTGAAAGCCCAGGCATTTGATGAACCGTTTTCTTCACCCCAATTGTCAAAGTCGAAAGTGAAGTTTCCAAATTGCTTACCAAGAGCTTCTTTCAGGGAGTCAAGGTTTTCAATTTTCCGTCCATTGAAACTGAACTGCCCATTATTGTTTTTAAAACTGAACCTTTGCATCATTGAGTCCAGATCCATGAAGTTGTTATTACCAAAATCGAAGGCAAAACTTCCATTGCTGAACTCTTCGATCATCTGCTTCATACGCTCTTCCATGTCATGAAAGCGTGAAAAGCCGAAATCTTCATTATCCCAAAACCCGTTACCCGGACCATTATGCATGAAAAACTGAGGCCTGCCACCATTAGAACCGAACTGGAAGGATTTTGAATTTATTCCATATTTTTCCAGATCAGTGTCACTCTGCAGTTCTTCGTAAGAATAGTACGTTTTTTCAAATGTGGTTTCATCATTTCCTTTCTTCTGAATAACCTTCAATGTAACTTTCCCATCTTGGCTTGTGGAAATAGAGACTGATTGACTTTCTCTTACTTCTTCATTCTGAGCCTGAGCAAGCTGAATAAAGCTTGCAAAGAGCACAAGCAGGATAATGCCTGTCTTGTTTATTAATTTGTTTAAAACTGACCTTTTCATAGTTTCTTGTTTTGACACTTCAAAAATACTTTAGACGCTTGCAAAACGATGTTAAAGGCGGGTTAAACGATGTTAATTATTGTTAAGCAGGCAGTTAGCCCTGTGAAATAGACGTAATTTTAAGCCGTGACGCAGAATAAGATCCGTTGGTTGATTGGTTTGTTGAGTGTAGCATTGCTAGGGCTCATTGGTTTTCAGTTTTACTGGATCAATGAAGTAAGCTCTGTGAATAAGGAAAGATTTAATAAATCTGTAAATGACGCCCTCACAGAAGTAGCATATAAGCTAGCCTATCAAAACGACTTAAATTTTCTTCAGCGCGATGTGAATAGAATTGCTCCTATTCAACCAGTTAGGCTTGAAGCTTTAAGAGACACTCTTAATAGAGTAGCAAATAATAGAGAGTTTAGTCCTCAGAATCCTCAGGAGATCATCGATATTTTTAATAATGTGTTCCAGTTCGAAGTGAATGAAAAAACTGGTGAGTTATTATTCAGTTTCGATTTTAGTGCTTTTGTCAACCAACCGCCACCTAATTCATTTGGTAATCCCCAGTTTAATAATAGAGATCAACGGCTGCTTATTGAGCAGCAAATGAACCGCAGAATGGACATGATGAAGCAAAGTTGGTTCGATCATTTGATTGGTAGTAACAATTTGTTTGAGAGAATTAGTCCGGCAGACTTAGATACTTTATTAAAAAGGGAGCTCCTCAATAGAGGAATTGAATTAGAGTATAATTATGGAATTATAGATCGATCTCAAGATGATTTGAAGCTTTTAAATGCCGAGATTAAAGAAGATGCTGAAGGCGTTAAAAATTCGCCTCTGAAGACCAGTCTTTTTCCAATGGACTTGGTTCAAAAGGAATATTTTCTTGCGGTTGATTTTCCAAAGGAGAGAAATTTTCTCATGAAGCAAGCCTTATTACCGCTTTCGGCTTCGGGCTTGCTGATGTTTATTGTAATTGGCTGTTTTACTTATGCCATCATGGTTATTCTTCGTCAGAAGAAAATATCTGAGATCAAGAATGACTTCATCAATAACATGACCCACGAATTTAAAACCCCGATTGCTACTGTTTCATTGGCAACAGAGGCGCTTCAGGATGATGATATCAAGGGTAATAAAAGTATTATCGACAGATATGTTCAAGTAATTAGGGATGAGAATAAGCGATTAGGAATGCAAGTAGAGAAGGTGTTGCAAATTGCTAGTCTCGATAAGAAAGATTTTAGGCTTAAGTTTGAGCAAAGTGATGTTCACGACATTATAGAAAAAGCCTTAGTGAATATTACTATTTTAGTTGAGAAACGAGGAGGTGTAATATCTAGTCAATTATTGGCTTCAAACCCAGTAATTGAGGCTGATAGAGTTCACCTCACAAACATAATTTATAACCTATTAGATAATGCAAATAAGTACTCCGTTGATGCTCCTGTGATTCATATTAGAACAGAAAACATTTCAACGGGTGTAATTATCAAGATTTCTGATAAGGGCATTGGTATGTCTAAAGAATCTACTCAGAAAATATTCGATAAATTCTATCGTGTATCTACTGGTAATCTTCATGATGTTAAGGGGTTTGGCCTTGGCCTATCCTATGTTAAAAATATCGTTGATATGCACAAAGGTTCGGTCAGTGTAAAAAGTGACCTGGGCAAAGGAAGTACATTTAAAGTTTTTTTACCTTTTACTCATGGCTAGCTTCAAAATATTATTGGTGGAAGATGATCCGAACTTAGGACAGATTCTGAATGAATACTTAACTCTCAAAGGTTATGAAACCACTCTTTGTAGAGATGGTGACGAAGGCCTTTCAACTTTTAAGAGAGAATCTTTCGATCTATGCTTGTTTGATATTATGCTGCCAAAAAAGGATGGATTTTCTATGGCTAAAGAGATTAGGCGAAATGATTCTGTGACGCCAATTATCTTCTTAACCGCAAAATCTATGAAGGAAGATACAGTGGAAGGCTTCAAAGTTGGGGGTGACGACTACATTACTAAACCCTTCAGCATGGAGGAACTTTTGCTAAGAATTCAAGCGATTTTAAGAAGAACGGCAGAGAAAAATCCACAAATTTCCGATCAAAAAGAATTCGACTTTGGCTCTTTTCACTTTGATTACGACAAGCAGCTGCTCATTCACAGAAATGATCAAACCAAGCTTACCTCTAAAGAGTCAGAGTTGTTGAGGTTACTTTGTCTGCATGTCAATCAACCATTAGATCGTTCAACAGCATTAAAGATTATTTGGAGAGACGACTCCTATTTTAACGCTAGAAGTATGGATGTTTACATTGCCAAACTAAGGAAGCATTTAAAGGCTGATGAGAGCGTTCAGATCATGACATTACATGGTTCAGGCTTTAAATTGATAACCGATGCACAGATAACTAGCTGATTTGAAAAGCGAAATTTTGTAGTTAGCCAATTCTTTTAGTATATTTTCTATCCGACTTTAAATAAATAATTAAAGTCGGCCTTCATTTATCTGCTCAAAAAATTACTAGTTTTAGCAGCCTTAAAGTTTGTAAATAACCATGATTCAAATTATACCATCAATATCTATCATTGACGGAAAGCTGACCCGATTAAAACAAGGAGATTATTCTAAAGAGACTGTTTATAAACATAGTCCTGTTGATATTGCCAAGCAATTTGAGGATTATGGAATTAAAAAGATTCACATAGTAGATCTTGATGGAGCAAGAAAAGGAACGCCTGTAAACTATCACATTCTTCAAATGATTGCTGGCTACACAGATCTTCTTGTAGATTTTAGTGGAGGTATTAGAACTGATGGAGATATAAGTAAGGCTTACGAGCACGGAGCCACTTCCATCACAGCGTCTTCTATTGCCATAAAAAAACGTGAGCTCTTTTCTTCATGGATGATGTCTTACGGACGAGAGAAAATCACTTTAGGAGCAGACTCGAAGGATGGAAAAATAACCATTCGTGGATGGCAGATTAGCACCAATTTCGATACTGAGGAGCATATCGATTACTTCTACATGAGAGGTATCAAATATGTGAAATGCTCTGATGTCAATAAGGATGGAATTCTAGAGGGGCCTAATTTCGATTTATATGAAAGCCTCGTTAGAAAATTTCCACATATTCATTTTTTGGCAAGTGGTGGTGTACGCTCAGTCGATGACATTAAAAAACTCGAAGACTTAGGAGTTAAAGGAGTGATTTTTGGAAAGGCCTATTATGAAGGTAATCTTAGCCTAAAGGATATTGAAGGGCTTTTAAAGTAAATGCCTAAAATTGATAACTAAGTCTCACAGTTATATTTCTTCCCATTTCCGCTGAATAATATCTGAACCTATTAAGGTAGTCTCTATATTCTGTATTGAATAGGTTAGTAATCGTTAGGTTGAATTTAAGCAAAGAATCACCCAAAGCTTTTTCAAAACCAGCATCTATGCTGAAAAGTCCATAAGCTTCTGGCACATCTAAAATATCGAATACTGATTCATCAGTTGAGAAAAGGTCTGTATTTTGATCATCTGCTTCGAGTAATTCTGCTATGCTTACCACTCTTGGAGCATTTCTCTGTTGGTCTGTATAAGATGCTTCAAATCCAATATAGCTATCCTCTAACCCCTTAACGCTTAAACTATATTCGAAGCCGGTAGATATTGAATTTGTAGGTATGTTGATCAAAGGGCTTTTTAGTTTCTGATCTTGTGCATAAATGATGGAAAGTTTACTCTTATTCTCAAGACGTTCCGTAATTCTGTATCTTAAATCTGTGTCTATGCCAGTTAATAAAGCATTGGTTTGTCTATATCTAAAAATTGGAAAAGCACCTCTAATTGTTAAAGTCACATCCTCTGGTCTGAGATAAATGTAGTCTGTAATCAGGTTGGTATAAACCGATACATTAAGCCCCATAGTTTGGGTTTCTTTTTCTAAGCTGGTGATCCATTTGACAGATTTCTCACTTTTCAGCTGATCATTTCCCTCTTCAACAGCTGCTGCTCCATGATGTAAACCCTCACTATAAAGTTCATTCACGTGGGGTGCTCTCCAAGCAGTACCAACATTTGTTCTAATCTGAAAGTCATTGGGCAAAAAGAATAATGCGCCAATTGACCCTGTCAAGTTATTAAAATTGAATTCAGGTTTGAGTAGGTTATTGTTCTCATCGAAACGTTTTATCAAATAGTGTTTGAAGTCGTATCGCAAACCTGCTTCTAGTTCAAAGTTCGGTTGAATATAGCGGGAGATAAGGTGAGCGCCAGCTGTTAGGTTTTCAAAATCGGGTATCAAAGGCCTAACTCCTGTTTCTGGATTATTTTCATTATTCTGATACATGAAACTAGCTCCTACATCCCATTTCCAGTTTCCTTTATGCTCCATGTCCAAATCTAGATCGACAGTGTGTGTATAGAGATCAAGTGATAGAGCCGGTATGGTAGACCTGCCGGCTCTACGTATGTCAAATTCCTCTCTACGATTAAATTGAAGTCCATATTGGGCTGAAACCTTTCCAAGATTGACAACATCAATGTGGCCATTGGCTTTTAATAATTTATGATTTACGGCCTGATATGGATTATTGATATCGTAACTAAAATCTTCAATGAATAAGGGGCGATCACTTCCAATGGCTCTTGCAAGATCTGTAAGGTTGCCAATGTGGGCACTTCTCAAAATGGCAATTTCTGCATCGAAGCTGCTAAAAAATAGCTCGGCACCAACTTCACCCTTGTGATAGCCAACTCCAATTGAATAATTGTTTTCAAAGGTTCCTGTATTGGTTAGTCTATAATTAGGAGCCTGGGCATCTCCAGCTTTTTTATATGTACCCTGAACTCTCCAGCCTAAACCATCCAAACCTATGACCCCGCCTTCTAGCAACATTGAGCCTGCATACAGTCCGTTGTTGGTGGCACCAACAGTGCTCACTTTTCCAGTTATTCCAGCCTTTTTTGGTAATTCTGCAGGGTTAACGAGTATAACCCCACCAATAGCATCTGAACCATATTTAACCGCAGCAGCACCTTTAATTAACCTTAAATTATTGGCTACGAAAGGGTCTATTTCTGGAGCGTGCTCTTGACCCCATTGTTGGCCCTCTTGGCGAATGCCATTGTTCAAAATTAATATTCTATTGCTATGGAGTCCATGTATTACTGGTTTGGCAATGGTTGGCCCCGATTGTAACATGTTGACACCAGATAAGCCTGAAAGACTTTTCCCAAGAGATTCACCAGATGTTCTTTCTAATGCTTTAGCATTGATCTCAGCACGGCTAATCGTTGCTATCTCTTCCACTCCTTCTTCTTCAACAGTGACCTCTGATAACTCTTGAACCTCAACCTTTAATAGTACCTGCAGCTGGTTCGTTCCTTGGTTAAGCGTTAAAGTATCCGTAAATGTTTTGAACCCAACATACCTTACATTAATGATTACTTTTTCTGTGCATAAATTGTGAAAATGAAACTCACCAGTTTCTGAAGAAACAGTAGATAGTTCTTGATATTCATTGAGGGATATGGTGGCAAATGGTATAGTTTCTCCATTTTCTGATGATTTAATGACTCCCTCTAGATTATAATTACAATTGGTCTGGGCTAGACTTGCGCTTGTCACGATTGTTACTAAAACCAATGCCAGGATCCGTTGAATCATGGCGCAAAGGTATGTCTTAATGCAACAATATTGCAAAAACGACTATTCTAATTACGTAAGTGGTTAATGTAAGGGATTAGATTAATTATCTACTTGCTTGAATTTGTAGATGAGATAGTAAATGATATTGAAGCTAAATTCTTGCTTGTTTTCTTTTACTTTACTTTGACCTTCTAGTAGAGTTTTGTCGTTTTCTGGACTAGTGAATGACGTTTTTCTTTTAAGAAGCTCACTGGCTGGTATGTTGAATGGAGTACTGACAGGCTCTGAAATACGTTCTGAGTCCATTTTATCAAAATTTATAGCGGAATCAATTGGTATTGCAACTTCAGATTTGTCAACTGATCCGCCTTCTTCTTGCGCAAAAGCACTCTCATTCAAAATGAAAATACCTAGGATACTAAGAGTAAAAACTGTGATCTTTCGAGCCATACTTTAAGAACTGGACGCCTAAATTAATTAAAATTTGTAACTAGCTTAACGTTAGGCAAATAATTTTGTTCATTAATTCTAAATAATTGCTAAACCTTTTTTATCACGGAGGGGAATGGAGCTCATTAAATGGAAAGATTTCGAAAAAGTTGATTTAAGAATTGGCACAGTCATGTCTGCACAAATCAATGAAGCGGCAATTAAGAAGGCCTTTATTCTAGAAATAGATTTTGGTTCTGAGATAGGCTTGAAAAAAACCAGTGCTCAGATAATGGATTTTTATTCTAAAGAGACACTCATTGGAAAACAAGTCATCGCTGTGGTTAACTTTCCACCAAAACAAATTGGTAAAATGATTTCCGAAGTACTTGTAACTGGTTTTCCTGATGAATTAGGAAGAGTTGTCTTGTGTTCCCCTGATATGAAAGTACCCAATGGCTCCAAACTCTTTTAAATTCGGTTAGCTTGAAAATTCGTCAAATTTCTGATATCGTAGGTGGTCAGCTTATAGAATTCACTAAAGATAATTCAATTGAAACGCTCTGCTTTGACAGTCGTTTGGCGACATATAAGTCAACCGAGTTGTTTATAGCTATTCAAGGGATTAATTCTAACGGGCATGATTTTATTCCTCAATTAATAGAAAAAGGGTCAGTCAATTTTCTTGTCGAAGAAGACAGGTTGACGAGCTCGGATGTAAATACTATCAAGGTTAAATCTAGTCTTAAGTCTATACAACGTTTAGCGGCTTATAAGAGAAGTAAGTTCGAAGGACAAGTTGTAGGAATAACTGGTAGTAATGGAAAAACAATTGTTAAGGAATGGCTAACAATGCTTCTTTCACAAGAAAAGATGGTTTTAGCTAGCCCTAAAAGTTATAATTCTCAACTGGGTGTTCCACTTTCAGTTTGGCCATTGGATAGTAAATATAGTATAGGAGTGTTTGAAGCGGGTATTTCTAAACCCAATGAAATGGCCTCCCTTCAAGAGGTCATTCATCCTGAGATCGGGATACTTACGAATATAGGTTCTGCACATGAAGAGAACTTTGAGTCTGTAGAACAAAAAGTTTTGGAAAAGCTTAAGTTGTTTAAACATACAGAGGTGTTAATCTTTGATTTTGACGATTACCTTCTAACCCAACTCATTGAGTCAAATTTTTCGGGCAAGCAGCTTGGTTGGTCTAGGTCCGGAAAAGGGGTCAAGGTTGGCTTTAAGTTCAATGAAGCCCTGAGTATTACATGGGAGGGAGTTGAGCATTCTTTTTCTATCCCTTTTACTGACGATGCCTCCATTCAAAACATTACTCATTGCATTGTTTCTGCTTTACATTTAGGGTATAGTGTTGAATCTATTCAAACGGGAATTGAAAAGATAAGGCCCGTAAAAATGAGGCTTGAACTGAAGAAAGGGGTAAAGGGAAATACCATAATTGACGACACATACAATAACGACTTTGCAGGTCTCACTAAGGCACTGAATTTTATGGAACAATACAGTTTGAATCAAAGGAAAATGATCATTCTGTCTGATTTCATTCAATCAAAAATTGAGGTTGTCGATTTTCAAAAGCTTAATGATTTACTAATCGCTAAAGGTGTTGAATATCTTATTGGAGTAGGCGCTGAGCTTAATTCAGGAAAGAAATATTTTAAGTTGAAGAGCACTTTTTATGAAACGACAGAAGATCTTTTAGATTCTGATGAGTTGGAAGAACTTCATGATAACTTAATTTTGATCAAAGGATCACGTCAGTTCGCATTAGAAAGGACTTCATTGGTGCTAACAGAAAAGGTGCATCAGACAGTTCTAGAAATTAATCTCGATGCCATCAGACAGAATTTGGTTTTTTACCAGTCTCTTTTGGATCCAAATACTAGGGTGATGGCAGTAATTAAAGCCTTTGCCTATGGATCAGGTAGCGTGGAAGTAGCCAGGTTACTAGAGTATAGTGGAGTTAGCTACTTGGCCGTTGCCTATGCCGATGAAGGAGTTACTTTAAGGAAAGAAGGGATTAAAACCCCCATAATGGTCATGAATTCAAACGTGGATGATGTCTACAACATGATCAAGTATAACCTTGAACCAGAAATTTTCAGCTTATCACAATTGGGTAAGTTTATCAGGGCTTTCCAATCTTTCAGAAAAAGGCTCTCTATTCACTTGATGATAAATACAGGAATGAACCGGCTAGGGTTTAATCAAAGTCAAGT
>CAYGKL010000025.1:0-33311 GCA_964350505.1 uncultured Roseivirgaceae bacterium
AGAAGCAAGAAATACCTGCAGAGATGTTGGGTAACTGACCCCTCCGTCCTGCGGATAGCCCCCTTATCGTTAGTCACTTCTCAGACAAAGGCATTTTTTGAAAAGCTCGATGAGCCTCGTAAAATTCTTCTAAAAGTGCCGTAGTAATAACTAGCACAAACCCTCCCCCTTTTTGAAAAGGGGGTTAGGGGGATTAGAGCTTCAATTTTCAAGACATTGAATGCCAATCCTCCCAACCTCCTTCGCCAAGGAGAAGTGTTCGTGCAAAACTCCATTATTGAGAGCAATAATGTTACTAGTGCCAGAAATTACTGCTTTAATGAAGAACTAGCTGGAAGGGTCCACTACCTCCTACTTTCAAATTAAGTATAGCTCTTCATTACTTCGGCATATAAGAACAAAAGCATGAGGGAAACTGAATGGATTGATATTATACTTCAAATGCGAAAAGAGGTTAAACTGACAATTTTTCCCGAGAATCAGACTATTTTAGTTATTATAAAACCTAGAACACTGATTTAATGACATCAATAAGCAAAAATGTATACCTGTTTTTAGGACTAAGCCTTGTGGTTTTTTTGGCTTGTGACAGAAGGTCTGATGAAGACAAATGGGAGGCTGAAATCCGCTATTTCTTCTATCAGCACCAAGAAGATTATACATCTTATGTACCTGTCAATTTTCAAAAAATAGACCTTGCCTTTTTGGAGAGTCAACAACCTATACAGGAAGCTCTTTTAGTTGTGCAGGACACAACCAAAATGCGCATTGAGCAAATGAACTTAGCTCATCTTTCTGCCGAAGTTGAACAACTGATTTCTTTCAGTCAGCCTTTTGCCATAGATGAAATTGATGACTTTCTTAAGGTGCGTGCCTCAGCCGATAGACAGTTGAGCGAAAGGTCAAAAACCAGATCGACAGCTTATGAACAAGCCTTGATAAAAGAAGAAAGTGCCATCAACCAATTGGCCAATATTCTAGCAAAATTCAACCTTTCCATTTACAGTATCGATTTCGAAACCGATCCTGTCATTTATTCCCATCAATATGAGATGGATGGAGTTGAACGATCTGCTATTTTTGAATTAGATAAAGAGAGTGCTGAGATTTTGGCTTTTAAAGAATTGGGTGTAGCTTGAATTAAACCACAGACAATATGAAAATTCAATACTCATTCACAGGCTTATTCTTCTTCTACTTTCTCTTTACTTGTTCAGTCTCCTTTGCTCAAAGTGATCAATATAAAATTGTACTTGTTGACTCAATTATGATAGAGTCATTAGAGCAAGTTCAGATTACTGATTATTCCCCGAGCAAAAATCGATTCTTAGCTTACGGTACAAAGACTAAAGTGTGCATGGAAGTAGACGATAGGGGAAATATTCTAAGCAAAGTGGATTTAAATGGTGAAGGACCTGGCCACTTTGGCCCAGGAATTACCGAGCTCGGTTATTTAGGTGATGACATTATCATTAATGGGCCAAATGTTTACTTTACTTATGATGGTAACTGGAATTATAAACAAAGAATAGTTTATGAATCAGGCGGTGCTTGGTTACCAATAGGAATGATTTCTGGAGCACCTGAGGTTGCTATTTATAACAAACAAGCACAAATTATTAAACCCATAGATCATACTTACTTCGGCTCTGTAAAGCTACCCAACGACTACTTTTCAAGCGCTTCCTTGATTGAAGCTATTTCAGTGTCTGACGGAAATACAAGTAATGAATTAAAATACCCCAAAGAGTCTATTTACCAGTCCCAGTCCATTTTTTATGATTCACACCGAGCTAAGGTAGATTATAACTCTACAAAAGACCGGCTGTATTTATCGCTTCCATTAGAGCCAAAAATATATGTTATTAACACTCATGACTTTAGCATTAATGAAGTGATGAATATTGACTTAAAGGGCTTTAAACAGCCTCAAGGAATTCCATTCGAAGATCAGCATAAGAATGGCCGAACTGGTTTTGGTAGGTCTAACCAACTCAATACCATTTACAATTATACGAACAGCGCAATTCACAGAATATCAAGTGAAGGAGATATTACAATGGTAGAATACCAAACTGGTACCAAAGGGAAGACAAGCTTGAAGGACATCAATCAAGCTACTGAATTAGCTAAGAAAGAAAGCAAAACTCTTACAGCCTTCTTCAAAGGAAAAGACAAAATAGCTGAAGTTGAAGAGAGGTTTTTGAGGTTCGTAAGATTAGATGAGTATAGGTTTTTAATGCATGAAGTTAATACTGAAGAAGAACTAGATTACAGCCTGTTTTATATTTATGAGCTCCGAAAAACAAATTAGAACCCTGTCTAGTAGATTGCCGTTTTCTGATAACTGATACTTTTTAAACTATGAGTTTACTTGCCAACATTATCTGGATTGTCTTCGGTGGATGGATGATCGCTTTGGAATACATTATTGGTGGTATCGCACTTTGTGTAACTGTGGTTGGCATTCCTTTCGGCATTCAATGCTTTAAGTTGGCCATTCTAGGTTTCGCTCCTTTTGGTCAAGAAATTAGGCCTGGCTCAGCCACAGGTGGTTGCTTACTACTCCCACTTAACATCATCTGGATCATCTTTGGAGGTATTTGGTTATTCCTTACCCATATGCTTTGGGGCCTATTTTTCTGCATCACCATTATCGGTATTCCATTTGGCCTCCAACATTTCAAACTAGCAGGGCTGGCATTTGCTCCGTTTGGGAGATCTATATAAAAAGCCAACCCTCCCGATCAATCGGTATGAGTTGGCTTTGAGTTTTTACCCCTCCGGCTTACAGCCACCTCTACTTTAAGGGGAGGATTGGGTTACAGTTACCCGAAGAAGTACGGATACTTACCTTTGGCAATCATAGTATCCGCGACTTGTCTGCGAAGCTCTTTTACGTTCACTAAATCCATTTTAGTGAATCGCTTAAGACCCATCAGCATTACTTTTTGCTCATCGCCTTTGGTGAATGATCCAATGGCTTCTTTAGCTGCTGAATTGATTTTATCTACTGCCTGAGACATGTAAATCTGAGTCATCGCGATATAGTCTTTACAGGCTTCCTCTCCTCTTTGGCTCACCAACTTCTCAGTTCTGAGCATGGCAGACTCACAAGCATAAGTTTCAATCAAAATGTCAGCAAGGTTCATCATTACTTCTTGCTCGTCTTCGATTTTATCTTGCAAAGCCATAGCCGCTTTTCCACCCACCATTAAGAATACTTTCTTCAGGTTTTTAATTACTTCTTTCTCAGCTGCAAAAAGTACAGACTTGTCGATCGTAGAGAATGTTGGTACGGAAGTCAACTCCTTAGAAACAGCCATTGCTGGTCCATAAATGTCAAGCTCTCCTTTCATGGCTCTTTTTAAGATCATACCTACCATCAACATGCGGTTGATCTCGTTGGTACCTTCATAAATTCTGGCAATTCGCGAGTCTCTGTAAGCGCGTTCCATTGGTGCATCGGCCGAGAAGCCCATACCACCATATACTTGCACGCCTTCATCCACTACATAATCTAGCACTTCAGAACTGTGGATTTTAGCAATCGCACATTCAATAGCGAATTGCTCAACACCTTTCAATTTAGCTTCGGCATCTTCCATACCATCAGCAATAAGGTCATTGATTTTGTCTTCGATGTTTTGGCCAGCTCTATAGTCTAATGACTCTGTCACAAAAGTTCTCGTTGCCATTTCTGCCAACTTGCCTTTTATAGCTCCAAAACTTGAGATAGATACACCAAACTGCTTACGCTCATTAGCATAATTAGTGGCTTGAGAAATTACTGTTCTGCAACCTCCTAAAACACCTGCCCCTAATTTCACACGACCGATGTTGAGGATGTTTACGGCAATTTTAAACCCGTTCTGACGGTCAGAAAGCATGTTTTCAACCGGTACTTCACAATCGTTGAAGAACACCTGTCGAGTAGATGAGCCTTTGATACCCATCTTTTTCTCTTCCTCATTCATGGTGATTCCACCGAAGGTTTTCTCCACAATAAAAGCTGTTAGATTTTTGTCGTCTTCAATTTTCGCGAAGACAATGAAAAGGTCTGCAAAGCCCGCATTAGAGATCCACATCTTCTGACCTGTGATCTTATAATGACTTCCATCCGCAGAAAGAACAGCTTTAGTTTTACCAGAGTTGGCATCGGAACCAGCATCCGGTTCTGTCAGACAATAACAGGCAGCCCACTCGCCAGTAGCGAGTTTAGGCAAGTACTTTTGCTTTTGTTCTTCGGTACCATAATAGAGAATTGGCAATGTTCCAATTCCTGTGTGTGCACCGTAGGTTGTTGAAAATGACCCTGCTGCACCAATCATATCGGCTATCAACATGGAGGTGTTGAAGCTCATGCCCATTCCACCATACTGTTCAGGAACTGAAATTCCTAAAAGACCTAGTTCACCTGCTTTCTTAAAAATGTTTGGAACTAAGTCCGGCTCTTTCATTGAATCAATACGATCTGCATTGGGTGCAATTTCTGTATCGATAAAATCCTGACACGCTTGTGCCATCATCTTCTGTTCCTCAGAAAACTCTTCTGGAATGAAGATTTCGTTTGCTTCTGTTTCTCTGACGATGAACTCACCGCCTTTGATTGATTTTGTTTCGGTTAAAACAGACATGTTTTATAGTATTTAGTCTTGTGTATTGAGTATTGAGCTAGCCTAGTTTCTTAATTAATGCGAAAAGCATTTTCTGAATAGAGCTTATCTCTTGACTCACTTTTTTAAAATTTTCTTCATTAATAATTGCTAGTCGATTCGATAAAATGAGTTGTGTTTCCACTTCACAAATCGAACCATAAGCAATCCCTAACATCTGGCGAAACTCTCCATCTGTATTTCGACCAGCACCTTCAGCAATATTTGAGGCTACTGAAACGGAAGCTCTTCTCAACTGACTTATCAAACCAAACTTTTCCTGAGAAGGAAAGTGGGTGGTCAGTTGATAAACTACTTCTGCTAAATCAATAGCCTTCTGCCATACTTTTAACTCTTTGTAATTATTCATGTGTGTGAATTTTTTGTCTTATGTCTCACGACATAAGACTCTTATCTAATTAAGGAATTCATAAATTCCGGCAACACCCTGACCACCGCCAACACAGGCGGTAACCATTCCATATTTAGCATTTCCCATTCTTCTCATTTCATTGAAAAGCTGAACGGAAAGTTTAGCTCCAGAACATCCTAGTGGGTGACCTAAAGCAATGGCCCCACCATTTACGTTAAGTTTGCTTCTGTCTAAATCTAGCTCTTTAATTACCGCTAATGACTGAGCACCAAAGGCTTCATTCAACTCGATTAAGTCCAAATCAGATTGTTTCAGGCCAGCTTGCTTTAATGCTTTCGGCACTGCTTCCACTGGGCCAATTCCCATAATTCTTGGGTGAACACCTACAGCTGTGTAGGTCACCATTCTAGCAACTGGTTCAAGCTTCAATTCTTTCACCATTTTCTCTGACATTACCATCACAAAAGATGCTCCATCAGAAACAGGTGAAGAATTACCAGCTGTTACCTGTCCGCCTTGAGCGAATACTGGTCTAAGCCCTGCTAATACATCCATTGAAGTATCGCCTCTAGGCCCTTCATCAGTTTCTACGGTGTAAGACTTTTCAGCCATTTTACCGTTAGCGTCTACGTACTTTTCGGTCACTTTAATTGGAACAATTTCATCTTTGAACTTACCTGCTTCTTGAGCGGCAACAGCCTTTTGATGAGACTCTAGAGCAAATTGATCTGACTCTTCTCGCGTAATGTTGAATTCCTTACCAACTTGTTCAGCCGTAAGGCCCATGCTCAAGTAATAGTCTTGATGTTCGGTGGCCAACTTATAATTCAAAGCTGTTTTATAACCCATTACAGGTACCATGCTCATGGACTCCGTTCCTCCAGCTATGATACAATCGGCTGTTCCAGCATGAATTCTTGCCGAAGCCAAAGCGATGGCTTCCAAACCTGAGCCGCAATAACGATTCACAGTTACGCCAGGTACAGGAATTGGCAGTGACAATAATGAGATCATTCTTGCCATTTGCATTCCTTGCTCAGCCTCTGGCACTGCATTTCCTACAATAAGGTCATCCACACGAGTAGGGTCGAAACCACTTACTTGTGAGACTAAGTGTTTGATTACATCGGCAGCCATATCATCTGGGCGCACACTTTTCAGTACGCTGCGCTTTCCGCGTCCAACTGCTGTTCTATATCCTGCAACTATATAAGCATCCATAATTTGAATGTTAAGTGTTTAATGTTCAATGATTAATTTCGAAGTGGTTTGCCTTTGAAGAGTATGCTGTGAATGCGTTCGAGTGTTTTGGGCTCAGCAGTAAGTTCAACAAACATTTGTCTTTCCAAATCCAGTAAATACTGTTCCGATACTTCTTGAGAAGAAGTCAAATCTCCTCCGCACATGATCCAAGCTAGTTTTTTAGCAATCTTAGCATCATGTTCAGAGATATAGTTTCCAAGAAGCATTCCGTTAACACCCGCCTCAAATAAAGCCAAGCCTACACGACCATTCACCTTGATGTCCGTTCTTTCTACCGGTTGGGTATATCCTGCCTCATACAACTCTAGCACTTTGGCTTTTGCATCAGTCAAAAGTCTAGTTCTATTTAAGGTCACTCCATCCTGAGGTCTTAGAATATTCATTGCTCTGGCTTCTTCAGCAGAAGTTGCCACTTTAGCCGTTGCAATATTCATGAAGGCTTCTTGTAGACGGTTTAATTCCGGATCACCATCTGCCAAGGAATCTGCAACTCGAAGCGTGAGCTCCTTAGTACCTCCACCTCCAGGAATCAGACCGACACCAACTTCAACCAAACCAATGTATGTTTCCGCATGCGCCTGAATAGCATCGCAATGTAAAGACAGCTCACAACCTCCACCAAGTGTCAGACCTGCTGGTGCTGCTACTACTGGAATTGAGGAGAATTTAGCTCGTTTCATCGTGTTCTGGAACTGAGCGACCATCATATTCACCTCATCAAATTCCTGATCTCCAGCAAACATAAACAGCATGGCTAAATTAGCTCCTGCAGAGAAATTATCACCTTCGTTTCCTATGACAAGACCTTTATAGTCTTTCTCCGCCATGGAAATTGCGGTTTCAATTCCTTCGATAACCTCTTGGCCAATCGCATTCATTTTTGTGTGGAATTCTAGGCATAGCACTCCATCTCCAATATCGAAGATTGATGCTCCGGCATTTCCCCACACCTTGTTGGTCTCGCGAATGTTTTCTAGGATGACAAGCTCTTCTAAACCAGGAATGGTTTTGTATGATTTTGAAGGAATGTCATAATATTTCTTGATTCCATTCTCAATTTTATAGAAAGAGTCATTTCCCGCCTCTAGCATTTCATAGACCCAAGAAGCTGGCTTCATATCCATGGCTTCCATTTGCTCAACTACTTTCTTAACACCTAATAAATCCCAAGTGTCGAAAGGACCTAGCTTCCAAGCAAAGCCTGCACATACAGCCTGATCTATTCTGTAAAGCTCATCTGAAATTTCAGGAATTCGGAAAGAAACATATTTGAAAGAATCGAAGAAGGTTTTGCGATAAAACTCCCCAGCCTTATCATCGAAGTTGACCAAAGTAACGATACGTTTCTTAAGGTCTTCTTCTTCTTTAACTGCTTCCAGAGCCTTGAAGTTTGCTCTAGTTCTTTCAACATATTCAAATGTTTTAAGGTCTAACTCAAGAATGGTTTTATTACCAGATTGGTCTTTAGTCTTTTTGAAATATCCTTGTCCAGATTTATCTCCAAACCAACCTCTTTCATGAACTTCCTTCACAATCTTTGGAAGCTTAAAAGCGTCTTTGGATTCATCATTCGGCAGGCCTGCATAAAGGTTGTTTGCAACGTTCACGGTAGTATCTAAACCTACAACATCCATTGTTCTGAAGGTTGCTGATTTTGCTCGGCCAATGATGGGACCAGTCAATCTATCGACTTCTCCAACACTGAGGCCCATATCCTCAATTGTATGCATTGCCGACATGATGGCATAAATACCAATTCTATTGGCAATAAATGCAGGTGTGTCTTTACATAAAACCGTTTCCTTACCTAAAAAGAGATCACCATAATGCATCAAATAATCAATGATTTCAGGATCTGTTTCTGGACCTGGAATAATTTCCAATAGTCTTAAATATCTCGGTGGGTTGAAGAAGTGTGTTCCACAGAAATGCTTTTTGAAGTCTTCACTTCTTCCTTCACACATCATGTGCATTGGAATACCAGAGGTGTTAGAAGTAATCAGAGTTCCTGGCTTTCTGTATTTCTCAACCTGATCGAAGACGATCTTTTTGATGTCCAATCTTTCCACAACCACTTCAATGATCCAATCAACATCCTTTATTTTGGACATATCATCCTCAAAGTTTCCGGTGGCTATCAGCTTGGAAAACCTCTGATCATAAATGGGTGAAGGCTTAGATTTAAGCGCGAAGCTCAGAGCATCATTCACGATTTTATTTCGAGCTGCCTTATTAGACTTTTGGTCTTCGGGCAAATCTCTTGGAACGATGTCTAGTAAAAGCACTTCTACGCCAATGTTGGCGAAATGACAGGCAATTCTGGAGCCCATTACTCCAGAACCTAATACTGCGACTTTCTTAATGGCTCGTTTCATTCTTATTGAAATATTGTTTTTGATTCTACCATTTGATTTATTTTCATGATGACCTCAAAAAAGGCATCAAGTTTTTCTGGCGCAATCGATTGTCGAACAGCATCATTAAAACAAATGACTGTTTGTTTTGAAACTCTTCGTTTTTCTTTGCCCAGGTCCGTCAGGAAAATACGAACCGATCGACCATCGTTAGGATCTTTCTCTTTGTAGATCACTCCCATTTCTTCCATGCTTTTCAGCATTCTCGTAAGGCTTCTCGACTCAAGTCCCATTAAGGGGGCAATTTTTGTAGCCGGGGTTCCTTCGATAGGGTCTATATTCAATACCACAAATGCTTGCGATGTAGTACTGTTATGCTTGGCAGCTTCTTGATTATACATTCTGTAAATCGCGTGCCAGCAAGTTTTTATATTGTGATCTACTGTTTCTTCTCTCTTCATATTCTCCCAGAAGGGTTACGAAGTTAGAAAAAATTTGTTATGCATGCATACTATTTTTTTGAAAAAGTATAAATTCTAAAAAGTGATTTAGTTAATTTCTTAGACTTTGAACCAAGAATACAGTAGTCAATGTTGAGCTGACTATGGTCGCGATGGTACCAAAATTTTCGAGGAATTTACCAGGTTCGCGTGGTTCTTTAGGTGGTTTTGCTGAAACTGTAATGATCGCCCCATCTAGGACTTTTGGGTTTTGGAACCAGCCTATGCGTTTTGTAAATCCGTTAGCGCTTGTGACAAAAATCTTTTTACCATTCTTTGTTTTTCCGCCAGCATTTCTGACATATTCCCTTACGTTTTTTTGTGGCTGATACTTTTGTAAAGATGGATTATTCACCTCTCCTTCAACCTTTACTGTATAAAACGCTTCAGGAAAATAAATGCTATCATTGGGCTGAAGCGTAATATTGAAAGACTCATTTTGTTTATTCCAGAGGTCATCAATAGCAAGAGCCAATTGTTGACCATTACGATAAAACTTGGCTCCAGGCAAATAAGCATTTGGTGAAATACCACCTGCTCTTACTATAACTTCCTTGAGCGTTTCTTCCTTACTTCGCAAAAAGTAATTACCTGGGAATTTAATTTCTCCGGTAAGAATAACCTCTCTAGATTCTGATGATCCAGGTATTAAGTCAATACTGATATTATCGTTATGCTTGAGATAATACTGACTGTTGGAATTTGATGATTGACCCAATAAATAATTCATATCTAAAGGAATTCGATTCACCTTAGCGATTAAATTTCCCGTGAAATCAAAATTCTCTCGAGTTATGGTCACTGAATCTTTGAAAGCTGTTCTTACAAAACCACCTGCCTGAAGAATAAGGTCTTCCACAGTCATGCTGTCAGTTAAAGCAAAGCGGCCTTCGTTCTTTATTCCACCACGAATGGTCACATATTGGTCTAGAACTTCATTTATATCTCGGCTGTAAAGGATGACTCGATCCTTTGGTCGCAAAACCGCATTGAACTTTCTATCAAGCACATTATCCAAATTAAATGGAATTACTTGGTACTCAGTTTTACCCTCTTGATATCTCAATAAATCGGCTCGGCTAGTTAAAATTCGATTCTTATATTCGAGGTCTTCAACATTTGCTGACATGAATATAAGATCATAGAGCGTTAAGTTTTCTCTCCAAAGAATTGTTTTAGGCTCGGATAAAAAGCCTTCGATCGACACCGTGTCAAGTGACTTCAGCTCATCTATGTTGTACACTTTTAGCGAATCATCCGGTTGCAACTTCGAGTTACCATTACCAGCCATAACATCTGATAGACTGAAAGACTGGAACTTCAATACACCAGTTCTATCTCTTCTGAATAGGTCAATCTTTTCAAAGTATGTATTGGGTCTTAATCCTCCAGCCGTGCTAATGAGATCACTCATTGACATACCTTCTGACATTTGATATTCTCCCGGTCTAAATACAGAGCCAGAGATGGTGACTAGGTTGTCATACTTCTCTAAAACCTTATCAAATATTATTTCATCACCATCTTGGAGCTGGAAATTTATGCCCTCAGATAAAAGTTCATTATAATCAACTGTAATAATTTCTCTATCAAAAGCTGAATTATTCGGTCTACCAATTAGCGGCTTAATTCTTTTTATAGTAATAGTCTGAGTATAAGCAGATGGTTTAAGCCCTCCTGCAAAGCCAATCAAATCAACTAAGCCTTCATTTCCTCTCAATTCATAAATTCCTTCTCTGTTAATCTCACCTTGAACCGAAATACTATTCATTCTACTTTGAATGAATAATACATCGTTACTGACTAGACGGATATCCTCAGAAACAGCTCCTTTGATTAAATAATCATAAAGGTCGATAGTAGAAACGAACTTATTATTTCTAAAAACTTTTATTTCTCTTAATGAACCAGAAGTTTTAATGCCACCCGAAGCGTAAATAGCATTCAATGTTGTTGCAAAGGAATTTATTAAAAGTGAGCCTGGATTTTTTGATTCGCCCATCACCATAATGCGTATTGGCCTGAGCTTGGTCAGCGAAATATCTAAAAATATTGCAGGTGGCGACTTTGTTAAACCAGAATAAAATCTTGACAAATATTGTTTTAGGCGAATATTGAGATTCTCATAGCTAGTACCAGAAACAAATACTTGGCCTACATTAGGGATGAATAGGTTACCGTTTATATCAACTTCTCCTTCAAACTGAAACTCGGCCTCTCCCCATAAATAAACTCTAAGTTCATCACCTGGGCCAATTACGTAGCCTGGGTCAATATTGCCAACTAAGCCTTGTTGGTTTGAATTGGGGTTGCTATTAAAAATGTCGTAGCCGAAGTATGGTAAAGCCGAAGTATCTCGATTTAAAGTTTCCTTTAATACTATTGTATCTCTTCGGTTCTGAATTTCCGTTGTATAATCAATCGTATCTAACTGTAACGTAGTTACGGGTTTAAGACTAGAAGAGTCTTTTGAATTCTTGAGTATGTATTTTTTGAGGTAATCATCATAATTAACACCATATAGCCTGGCTTGTCTTCTGGCATCAGCCTCTGTCATTCCTCTTTTTCGAAGTTCAGCCTGAACTTCTTCGTAAGTATTTATACCTCTTTTTTCGAGTTCACTTTTTATCTGTTGCTCAGATTGGGCAAAAATTGAAAAGCTAATGGAGTTTAAACCCATTAAAAAAATAACCGTGAGGTAGAACTTCGGTCTCATCGTTGATATTACTATTTGGTTTTCTCGTATAACAAGGGCCAACAAGTTAATAAATCTTATGCAACTGAACTTCTTTGTTATATATAATATTGAAAGGAAAAATTTTCATTTACAGAGATTCTATGTCAAAATCATCCCCTTTCCCAAAGTTGATTAACCCGAAAAGTGTGTATTTTTCTAACGTATTTATATCTTTCAAATGGCAATCTCCATCTGCCAAGATTTCAAGAATCTCAAATTCATATTCTTCCCCGAAATTCCTCAATTTGAATTTTTTACCGACCCTAAGGTTATTGAATGATTTTGCCAAGTTCTGCTAATTATTAAAGTCTCCTCGAAGCATTCTAAAACGCGTTCTGGCTTCAGCCACATAGATACTGCCTTTGTATTTTGTAAGCAAGTCATTGTAAACCTGCATGGCTTCGTCAGGCTTTTGTAGATTTTCTTCAAGTAAAACTCCAGTTAGGTACAGTGCATCATCACCTAAAATATCGTAATAATAGGTCTGATTGATAATATTTAAGACATCTAAAGCTCCTTGAAAATCTCCTAGCTCTCTCATTGTTTCTGCTTTTAGAAATAACACCTCGTCTGAAATAGAATGCTTGTCAAAAGCAAACAACATAGAGTCCATTGCTTGAATTGCTTCTTGTTTTTGATTTTGAAAAATCATCAATTCTATATTGGCATAAGATTGCATTACAACATCAGTAGTATCGAATACCGTATTGTTCTTAATGAGGATACTAAGGTCTAAAGCATCATTTGCAATCTCTCTTGAGGTCGCTAACTTGAGGATATCAAGGTGACTTTGTGCCAATTCGAAATCACCTTTATAATAAGAAAGCTTGGCGCTTTTGAGTTTGGCCATGTAACCAAGTGGTTCATCTTTAAACATTCTCTCAACCTGACCATAAAGCAGAATAGACTCCCAGGGTTGCTTATCTAGGAGGTAGATATCTGCCAAATCCATTTTGGCCTCTGCTATAACCCTATGCTTGCCTACAGGTTGCCTAACCAATTCTTGTAGAGTGTTGATAGCTTTTTCTATTTCATTTAACTGGAAGGCCTGTAATAGGGCTATACGCCTTTGTGCCTCCATAGCCGAAAAAATATCCTTAGATGCCTCTTGATACACCTGATATTTTACGATTAAAGACTTTATGGCAGTTGTATCTACTGGGTAAGTCGATTTTAAAACCTCTTCCTCAGCTAGCAAGGAGTATCTTTGAGCGAGCCGTTGATTGGGACTTTCTGGAAAATCAGTGGTAATATACTCGAAAGCCTTTGAAGCTGTTTTATATTCCTGGTTCTCATAAGCTATCATTCCAACGTTTAGAATGTTTTGGCCATTGTTTTCCATTCTTCTATCTAAAGCTCTGGCCTGTCTCAAAGCGGCTGAAAAATTCTTTTGCTGAAGATGGGTCCAAACTAACACATCATTAAAAACCGGATTACCTGCCTCTGCTTGGATAAAATCATAAAGTACCACCTCTAAAGTATCTAAATCAGCAGGTTCGGTCAGATACCTCTGAAGTGAATTTTTTACATAGCTTACATTTCTAGGTTGAGTTTTTACAAAATTGAGATACTCAACCATCATGTTTTGTTTCTGGTTCATCACACGATAAACATTAGCAAGATCCAATGCAAAAAGATCACTTCTTCCAAAAGATTCCCTTCCTCTTTCATAACTTTCAATAGCCTTATCTCTAAAATTCTTTTCAAAAAACATCTGCGCGAGAATTCTGATATTATTCATCCTCATTTGAACATCGGAATTGTTAGCAATACGGTCAATCAGATCATTTAAATACTCATTTGCCTTATCGTCTTGTTTCATTGCTCTTAAAAGCACACCCATATCGACTTCGTAATTAAAATCACCGTCCATTTGACGAATAACGTTCTTTAGATATTTTTCAGCCTCCTTGAAATCAGCTTCTGAAATCAGGAGCTTAAAATAAGCTTCATGAATTCTAGGAATGTATTGTTTGTTTCGAGCTAGCTTCTCAAATTCATCACGCGCCTTTTCCACCTCACCTTGACTCAGGTATTCTTCTGCGATACTAACGGCATCATTAGATTGACCATTCAAGGTT
Source organism: uncultured Roseivirgaceae bacterium (assembly GCA_964350505.1). Lineage (GTDB taxonomy): Bacteria > Bacteroidota > Bacteroidia > Cytophagales > Cyclobacteriaceae > Roseivirga. The sequence continues at coordinate 13,964 of CAYGKL010000025.1, forward strand.
ATAGAAACACTCATTATTATGAGTGTTGTGAAAACGATCTGTCTAAGCTTTATCAACACATTTAACATACCTCTATATATTATTAAATATTAAATAATTTTATACTATCTCTACTAGGGCTGTGTATAAGTGGATAACTCCCTTTAAGATGCTTATTCATGTCTTTTGTTTATGGATGGTTGATGAATGTTGATTTATTAACATATGATGAGTTTCTATCTTTTTGATTCTAAAGGCTTTCTAATGTAATGTTGATAAAGATAACTCTTTGTGGACAGACTGCTAAACTGAGTTATGTGTTGATGAGTTTTGGATATTATGTGAATGGATAGAGACTTTTATATTGGAAAAGATGTTCGCAACTGATATGGTGGTTTAGTCATTAGCTCTCCACATTTGTATGTCTAGTTATGCACAAGTTAGAAACTGATATTAGCGGTGCTTTCCCAATTCTTTCTAACCTCAATAACCTTAGATTGATAATAATTGTCGAAGTAATAATGGACATTTTCGGGTACTTCATTCGTAAGAATATTTCCAATATCTAGTCTTTGGTTTCCGTTTGAATCATCTACAACTCTAATCATGTACCTGCCTGCAGGTAGATATTCAAAGCTGTATTTTTTAGTAAAAGCTTCGCGAATAACCTTTCGATTGTTGGCATTGATAAGTTGTACGATTACATTTTCTGAAGAAGTAATAATTTGACCTGATATTACAGCGGTTTCGGAATCTTCAACCAGTGAATAAATCTTATTGAGTACTTCTGAGGTGTCGTTCTCTATTGAAGTGAAAGAACCTTTGTTTAATGATAGTGTGACTCGAGGATATTTTTTACTAATGAGTTGGCTGAGGTTAATTCCTGTTTCTAGCTCTGTTTTGAATGTGTTAAATTGAAAGAGGGAATCACTAATGGGGTATACAGTAGTACTGTCTAGTCTGATGAATATACTGTCAATATTATAACTCAGAATAGGCTTACTGAATTTAAACTTTAGAATACTTTCAGGTGCAATTGTAGGCTGTTCTGGTTCGGGACTTACTGTAAAAGTACTGGCATCTAGTTTTGATTCAGTGAAATATAATCCAACGGTATCTTTGAGGGTATAGTTTAATGAATCTGTTGCCTGATAGATCACTTGAAGTGTATCGTTAAATGTCTGATTATAACGATAGAACCTAATTTTATCTAGCCCTAGTCTTTGATAGTAATATTCACGCTGGGTCAAGATTTCAAAGTTATCTATGGCTTTATTGAATGTGATATCATAATAGTTGCCAAAGTGTCTGGCGGATAGTCTTCTAAGCTCAGTTGTATTCAGTTGTTGGATAGTAAAGTTGATATTTTCTATACTACTATTGAGATGAAGTGTATCTGGGTAGAAACCATATTTTTCAGATTTAGAATCGCCCTTATTGTTTTGATTTTTATCATTGGCTGAATAGATCCTGTATGAATCATGAGGTAAGTTGTTGAATTTATAATTTCCGAGTGAATCTGTAATAGTGAAGTAGGAGGCGATACCATTGAGTATGTTAGTTGTATCAGAGCTCTTATATAAGGCTACTAATGCACCTTCTGCAGCTTCCTGATCTAAAAGCGTTTTTATATTGCCCGAAATAGTGAGAGAATCTATAAAGTCACCAGTAGAAAAGCTGAGATTTAGATTCTGTGCTGAATTATCATTTGTTACATCTTCAACTGTTTGCCCAAAGGCAACTGCATATGTAGTATTTTGTTGTAAAGGTTCAAAGAAAGTTAATTCTATGATGTTCTTCTTTACTCTAGTTTTAAATGATCCGGTAATCCTTGGTGTGATAATAATATCCGTCTCTATGTTCTGAGTGGTTACCCACTCATCGAAGGTAAGAATTACAGTTTGACTGGTATAATTCGTCTGTCCTTGCTCGGGTATTGATGATATTAATTGAGGTGGCGTTTCATCATCTGGACCACCACTAGGGGAACTTACGTTAGCACAATGAAATTGTGTCAGTATTAGAATAACGAGAAATGCTGATATCAGTTTTTTCATTTACTCAGAATATAAATCAGGCTACTGTATTCTTTTGTATTGAGCGCTTTTTTGTTGGAGCGATAGCCGTTGATGATAGCGTTGATTATTGTATTTTCTCCTTTTTGGTATTTTTCAGAGAGTAAACTCACATAATAACTATCGAATTTCATGGGATGAGTGGCTACAATATTCAATCCAAAGTTCTCAGCTATAGTGAATATGCTTTTCTGGCTGAAATGATATAAATGTCTGGGTACATCATACCCAGCCCAGAATGAATTATAGTGGCTTGCGTCATGAGAATTGAAATTAGGCACTGCCAAAATTAGTATTCCATTTCGGTTTAGTTTGGCGATCAATTCTTCTAAGGTATTGTTCAATTGATGTACATGCTCAAGTACATGAAAAAGTGTGATACAGTCGAAACGGCTGTCTATTTCTGTTAATTCTTTAATATTAAGGCCTTTGGAAATGGCGATTTGCTTGGCTGTATCGTCTGGTTCCACACCTATTGTTTGCCATTCCATTTTACTCATGTATGCTAAGAACGTGCCTGTACCACAGCCATAGTCTAGCAGGTTCTTATCAAGGGTGTACTTTTCAATCAGTTCTTTCTTGTATCGAAGGTTTCTCTTTTGAATTTGCTTATAAATAAAGTTGAAAATGGGGTTAACTTTATCTCCATGAGATATGTAACTATTTGATTTATAGTATTTTATGATTTCATTTTCTCCAGGTCGAGGGTTGGTCAGAAGAGTGTTACACTTGCTGCAAATATCTAAGTTGAATACTTCTTTAGTTCCAAAGTGATCTGTAACATCAAGATAAGTCCTAAGTTCTTGATTACTGCAAATGGGACAATTGTACAACTTCTCCACAGACCTATCTCCCCATGTATACCATTAGAACAGATATGTCAGCGGGGGTAACTCCACTGATGCGTGTTGCCTGTCCTAATGTGCTTGGTTTCACCTTGGTTAGTTTTTCTCTGGCTTCTGCAGATAAGGCAGTGATACTTGTGAAGTCTAGCTGATCCGAGATTTTTACATTCTCTAAATCAGTCATCTTTTGAGCCAGTTTCATTTCCTTATCAATGTAATCTTCATACTTAATGTGAATATCGGCTGCTTCCACAATATGTCTATCATATTTATCGATGTATTGGGTGAGCTCATCACTGATTTCCTTAAGGTTCATAATATCAAGTTGTGGTCTTTTCACAAGCTTGTTCAGTGTAGTTCTGTGCTGTATGGCAGCAGTACCATGTGCTTCTAGCATTGGGTTGGCTAAACTAGGGTCAACTTTTTTCTGGTGAAGATCATTGATTAATAGGTTGAGCTGTCTTTGCTTTTCTCTGGTTGTAAGTAATCTATCTTCTTTGGCTAATCCGATGCTGAAACCTTTCTCTGTTAGTCTCAAGTCAGCGTTGTCTTGTCTAAGTAAGATGCGGTGCTCTGCCCTACTGGTAAACATACGATAAGGCTCGTTAGTACCCTTATTAATTAAGTCATCTATAAGTACTCCAATATAAGCTTCAGACCTAGAAAGGGTGAATTTTCCTTCACCTTGTATTTTCCGATGTGAATTAATGCCGGCTATCAGTCCTTGACATGCGGCTTCTTCATAACCAGTCGTACCGTTGATTTGACCAGCAAAAAATAAATTCTCGATCAATTTTGTTTCGAGCGTTGGGCTCAATTGTGTTGGGGGGAAATAGTCGTACTCAATGGCATAACCCGGCCTGAACATTTTAACGTTTTCGAATCCTTCGATCTTTCTGATGGCCTCATACTGAATATCTTCTGGAAGTGATGTAGAGAACCCATTGACATAGATTTCTACTGTATTCCAACCTTCGGGTTCTACAAAGATTTGATGTCTTTTTCTTTCAGAAAAACGATTTATCTTATCCTCAATTGAAGGGCAGTATCTCGGCCCAATTCCCTGTATTCTGCCATTGAACATTGGTGATCTGTCGAATCCTTTTTCCAGTGTCTCGTGTACCTCTGGGTTTGTATAGGTGATGAAACAACTCCTTTGTTCTGTGAGAGGCTTAGTTTCAGAACTGAATGAGAATTTTTCAGGTACTTCATCACCCTTTTGTTCCTCCATTTTTGAATAGTCGAGCGAACGCCCATCAACTCTAGGAGGTGTTCCCGTCTTCATTCTTCCTGCTTCAAAACCAAATTCAACCAACTGTTCAGTAATTCCTTTGGCTGCATGTTCACCAGTTCTACCTCCACCGAATTGTTTTTCACCTATATGTATTATGCCATTAAGGAATGTGCCTGAGGTAAGTATCACTGATTTGGCATTGAATTCAACGCCCATGCCTGTTTTTACTCCTACGACTTTACCTGCCTCTACTTTGATGCCTGTCACCATTTCTTGCCAAAAGTCTACATTTGGGTTTCGCTCTAAGGCCAGTCGCCATTCTTCTGCAAACCTCATGCGGTCGTTTTGTGTACGAGGGCTCCACATGGCTGGACCTTTCGATTTATTGAGCATTCGAAATTGGATCATGGATTTGTCTGAGATAATTCCAGACATCCCTCCGAGCGCATCGATTTCGCGGACAATCTGACCTTTGGCAACACCACCCATAGCTGGATTGCATGACATTTGTGCAATCGTGTTCATGTTCATAGTGATCAAAAGCACCTTTGAGCCCATGGTGGCAGCTGCATTAGCCGCTTCACAGCCTGCATGGCCAGCCCCCACTACTATAATATCGTAATTTGGATACATATAATCTGTTTAACCAATTGTTCCACGTGGAACAATAAGTCAATTACCTGGCTTAAAGTTTCACGTGGAACACTATTCTTTTGGAATCGAAAGCAAAGATAATGAAGCTTCTTCTCTTTTACTCATCTCAGCTTTTTGGTCCTTAGTTTTATCTCCTTGGCCAAGTAGATGAAGCACTCCATGAATGATCACTCTGTGAAGTTCTGATGTAAATGGTAAACTCAAGTTATTTGCGTTGTCTCTTACACGATCTATTGAAATAAATATATCGGATGAGATGGGATAACCTGTTTCTTCTCGATTATCGAATGTGATGATATCGGTAAAGTAATCGTGATCTAAATACTGTTGATTAATGTTTAGGAGGTAGTCATCTGAGCAGAAGATGATGTTAAGCTCATCAATGCTCTGACCCTCTACTGAGATGATGTGGGTGATCCATTTCCTGACTGCAGATTTATGGGAAAGTTTAAAGTCTATCTCCTCATTAAAAAACTGTATGGGATTGGCCATGTGAATTAGTCAAGGTAGAAAGTAAGCTCAACTGTTCGGCCTTCATTTTTGAACTGCACTTCGTCTGCTAAACTTTTCATGAGGAATATTCCTCTACCACCAACCTTTTCGATGTTTTCTGGTGATGTAGGATCAGGTAGATCATGATAGTCAAAACCAGAGCCTTCGTCTGATATGGAGAATAGAATCTCCCCCTCGAGTAGGTTAGCGCTAAGGCGTACGTTTTTGGCCTTGTTGGTGCAGTTGCCGTGGAGAATGGCATTGTTAACAGATTCTATTACGGCAATCATAATGTTGCCATAAACATCATCTGTAAGCTCATACTTCTCTTTGGCATTATCTATGAAACTTTCTACAATTCTGATGTTCTCTGCTAGAGAGGGTATATCAATAGTTATATTCTTCATTCAATGAATTCAGTTCTTTTCTTTGATTCTTTTGAAATATTTGTTGGTTTCCTTTTTATAATATGGATTAAGCTTGGCTGGTATTGTTTTCAGTAGCTCTATTTCTTTCTCTTTAGCTTTGAGGTAGTCATTGAGCGATTCCGGTATGGAAAGCTCAAAGTCATCGGCTGTTTGAGCTTCACGTTCTTTATCCTCGCCCCTCTGTCTCATGGAGTTTTCAGCATCCAATAACCTAGTAAGTATGTCTTGCTGACGCTCTATGGTCTCATCAGTGATATTCTTATTAATCAGATCCCACTCATTTTGTTCCATCTGTTCAACTAGTTTATCAATTTTCTCTCCCAATTTATTTCCCTCCATGCCAGTTTCAAAGTTTTCTAGTGCATTTCTGAGTTGCTCTTGCTGTGATGCCATACGTGCAAGCTCTTCTGAAAGTTCTCTACCTGACATACCACTTTGTTTTAGGTTTTGGATTTGCTCGCTAAGTTGTTTCTGCATTTCGGAGAGACCACCCATTTGTGGCATATTCTTCTCTCCTTTTTTCTTTCCGCTTTGACCGTTCATTTGACTAGCCATTTGTTGCTGCATTTGTTGGAGAATGTCATCTAGAAGTAACGCCAGATTATTGATCGCTGTCATCGTAAACTGTTGTTTACCAATGACTTCGTTCATCTGTTTATCTTTTAGCGATTCAATAGCACCATCCATTTGACGATTCATGTCGCCTAGCTCTTTCATTACAAAAGAGGATATTTGAAAAACCCTTTGCGATAAGGCAACAAGGCTATCTTGTATAATCTGTGAGTCGTCTTTTAGCTTTAGCTGCTCCTGTCCAAGTTTGATAAACCTAGGGTCGCTCTGATTAATCTCTTTGAATTGATCCATGAGGTCTTCTTGGTTGAAAGACAGGGTAACCAAGTTGTCTACTAAGTCACGTAGGTTGTCCATGTCCTCCATTTGCTGTTCCATTTCCATACTGCTTTGCATGGATTCCAAACTTTGCTTGAGCTCTTTCATCTTCTGGCCAGCTCTTTTTTGAGCTTTTCCAGCCTCTTGTCTTTTTTGCTGACCTTTTTTGCTGTTTTGTTGCTCTTCAGATTCTTTGTTTTTTTCTCCCTGTTCTCTCTCCTCTTGTTCTTCCTCAGCTGCTTCCTGAAGTGATTCTTCAGCCTTTTTCTGTTCTTCTTGAATTTCTTCGATTTGTTCTTTAGCGTCTTGAGGTAGTTGGTCAGGATTTTTTCTTTCCTGATTGAGCTCATTGAGCTTTTCTAGTTGCTCTTTAAGGCTCTCTAGGTCTTCTTTTTCTTTTCGTTGTTCATCTGCTAGTTCTTCGTTGGATTTTTCTCCACTCTCTGTTTCTTCCTGTAGCTTGCTCTGATCGTCAATCTCTTCTTCAAGCTGCTTAATACTTTCGTTGAGCTTCATTTCAAACTGAAGTTTTTTGAAGAGTTCTAGGGTTCTTTCTAAGTTCTCTTTCATATCGCTGCCTTGTTCCCTCAGTTCCTCCATTTTATCTCTAAACTCTTCAATATCAGACTGTTCCTCCATCAATTCGCGGAGTTCATCGTAGAGTTTTTTAGTTTCATCATCAAGAACAGAATCCATTATTTCTTGCAGTTGCTCCATCTTCTGTTTGAGCTCTTCATCTTGTGGCTTGAACTGATTTAGCTTCTTATTATTGAGCTCATTTTCTTTTTTCAGTTGATCGACTTTCTCAGCTAACTTCTCTTTTTGCTCCAAAATTTCCTGCATCAGCTTTTCATCCTGCCAATCCATTTCTTTCTTGGTTTTCAACTTTTCATCTGCCTCCTGAATCATTTTATTGAGTTGCTCGGCTTGCTTAAGCGTTTGGTCTATTTCTTCTTGAACCGCCTGGCTTGATCTTTCAATATCTTCTTCCAACTCTTCTAAAGAAGGTACTTTAAAAGTGTAAGATGATGATTTAGCAGACTTAAATCCGTTAACACCATCGTTGTCAGATACTTGCATAAAATAAGTGAGCTCGGCACCAGCTTCAATCATGGACGTATCTAGCTTAAGTATGTGGTAGTACGATTGATCTAGAGTGGCGGGGTTGAATGGGATATCTACTTGATCATAGCTTTCAGCATCATAACTATAATGAAGTTGCAAGGAGGTGAAACCGTAGTCATCTTCTATTTTTCCACCAAGTACTATGTTTTTGTAGAGCACGGTGTCTTGATATTGATCCAGAACAATTTCGGGTGTGCGGTCTCGGATTACTTCAATCTGAAACTTTAGAGAGTCTTTATTCGAGCTGTATTGGTTTTTGAGGTTAATGGAGTAGTTGCTACTGCCTTTGATCGTTTCCTCTAGTGAGAATCGATTGTTGCCTGATTTACTGCTTACTATATTTTTATCGAGGTTTTCAAAAAAGAAACTAACCTCTTCGGTATTTGATGTTGTGACATTCCAGTTGGCTTTAGTGCCTTCAGGAATTGTAAGATTACCAGAGTTTTTTATTGATTCATCGTCCAACCGAGTATAACCAGGATAGTCTAAATCAATGCTGAATAGGGAAACTGCTGGTCTTAGATATGTATTTATATTGAATTCAGGAGAAACTAAACCCTCTGCTTCTACTTTAAAACTTGTTTTGTCCTTCAATCTGGCGATTTGATATTCGAAAAGGCCAGCTGAAACTTGTGTGGTTTTGATTTTTCGATCATTGAGCCAAATGAATAAATCTGCCGGGATAGCTCTGCCATCTGTTTCTACCGTGATAGTAAATGGCTCATCTTTAAAGCCATCAAGAGAGTTTTCGTCTATTATAAAACTAAATGGGGCTTCTGGTTGAAATTCATTGTTGTACTTGAGTATTCTAGTTGAGCTTTCGGTAATAAATTGTGGAATGAAAATAAAGAGCAGAATAATTATTAGAGCTGGTAAATAGGAATACTTGAGGTATTTACGATTCGCCTTAATGTCGACAGCATTGACAAAAGGAACCCTGATGAGACTATGGCTTTTTTGCTGAATACTGGCAATGAGAAGGTCGTTTTGCTTGTCTGATAGACTTTCTAGCTGAATAACGTTCAAAAGTTTATCAGAGACTTCTGGAAAATACTTGCCTATTTCTCTTGCAGCTTGTTCATTGGTCATCTGCTTTTGGTCATTCATCATTACTAGTAAATGCCGGATGACTAACCAGTAGCTCGCTGCCAAAGAGGAAAATAAAAAACTATAAAATAGAATAGCCCTACCTAGCTTAGACAAATGAGCTGAGAATTCAATTGTGTTAATTAATAAAAAAGCCACAAGCATGGCGCTTAGGAGCACAATTACCCCTTTAATGGCTTTATTTTTATAATACTTTACTTTGTAGTCTTTTAACTGTTTAATCAGCGACTCATTAGAACCCATAAGCTTCATCCATTAGTCAACCTTAATTACGCAAATAGTTTCTAAAGGATTGTAAAACAATTGATAAACAGGGAAATAAACTTTCCGATCATGTTATTTCAAGTACTATCGGGCAATGATCAGAGTGCTTTACTTCAGATAATATGTATGCATCTTTCAATCTATCGCGCAGAGAGTCGGTGGCCATATGGTAGTCTATTCGCCAACCTTTGTTGTTTGCTCTTGCATTGGCACGGTAGCTCCACCACGAATAATGGTGTGGGTCTTGGTTGAATTCTCGAAAAGTATCTAAGAAGCCTGATTCGACATATTTGGTCAACCATTCTCTTTCCTCAGGTAAAAATCCAGAGGAGTTCTTATTCGATACCGGGTTGTGGATGTCTATTTTTTTGTGGGCAATGTTGTAATCGCCACTTATTATGAGATTCGGTTGTTTCTTTTTTAAATCAGCAATATATCCTGAAAAAAAGTCCAACCATTTGTACTTGAAATCTTGCCTAATATCTCCGCTTGTACCGCTTGGCATGTAGACGGACATAACAGAGAAATCCTTGAAGTCAGCTCTTATAACTCTTCCTTCGCTATCATAAAGGTCATTTCCACAACCATGTTCCACGTGGAGTGGCTTCTGTTTGGTGAGTATTGAAACTCCTGAGTAACCTTTCTTTTCAGCGGTTTCCCAATACATTTCATAACCTAAATCTTCATAGAAATTGTCTACTTGGTCAGGAAGTGCTTTTAGCTCTTGAAGACAAAGGATGTCTGGATTTTCATCTTTAAGCCATTCTATAAAGCCTTTATTGATTGCCGCCCTGATACCATTAACATTGTATGAAATGATTTTCATGCTGTAATTATTAGTTCGAATTCTTTTTCAAAATACTCAAGCACATGCATTTTTAAGAGCTTTTCTTGTTCTAATAAGTCAAACCTAGGAAGTTTTTTAATGGGTTTCCAATGGGGCCATCCTTCAGCATCTTTCCCATCAAGCTCGTAATAGTCAGAGTAGCTAAGCACTTTGCAAATGGCAATATGCATTAGGTCTTGTTTCTCTTCCTTACTGAACTGCAGAGGCCCTTTGCCTAATTCTTGAACACCAATTAAAAACAATACGCCATTGAGATCTTTAGGCCTTTTACCAATGACTTCATTGATTGAAGTCATAAGTTTGGCCCATCTTACATGAAGCTCAAGGTCTTTTTTATACATTTTCTTCAGCTTGAAGTGCTTCCCAATATTCTACGGCTCTTCTGAGGTGAGGAATCACAATTGATCCACCAATTAAGTTAGCAATGGAAAAGGCTTCAAACACTTCTGCGGTCGTTAGCTTTTGTTCGAAGCACTTCCCCAAGTGGTATTTCACACAATCATCACACCTGAGTACCATGGAGCAAGCCAGCCCTACGATCTCCTTAGTTTTTACGTCTAGGGCACCATCGGCATATGCATTTGTGTCAAGGTTGAAGAAACGCTTGATGACTTTATTATCGGCCGACATGATTTTGTCATTCATTTTGGCCCTGTAATCGTTAAATTCTTGAATTTTACTCATCTGATTTTTAATTATATTGTTGAGCTATGAGTTTTGCCGGTTATCTATCTGATTTTCTTTCTCTGATATACCCAAACCTTTGTCTTGGTTGCGAAACTCCTTTACCCAAGGGGAGCAAATATATATGTCCAAAGTGTCATTACAATTTACCTAAGACTAATACTTATAAGTTAGAGGATCATTCTTTCAATGAAAAATTCGCAGGCATTGTTCCAATAGAAATAGTTTTAGTGTACGCCTACTTTATCAAAAATGGAATTATGCAGCATATTTTACATGATTTGAAGTATCACGATAATCAGGAAATAGGCCAGATGATTGGCAGGTGGTTCGGACATGACTTGCTTTTAGGTGGTTATGCAGACGCTTTTGATCTCATTATTCCAGTTCCTCTTCATGTCGATAAACTAAAAAATAGAGGATACAATCAAGCGGCTTGTTTTGGTTATGGTCTTTCTGAGGCACTTAAAGCACCTGTTGATGAAAACATTTTGTTAAGATCCACCAATATTGAGACACAAACCAAAAAGAGTAAGGTGAAAAGAATCCTTAATGTTGATGGAATATTTGAAGTGTTCGATCAATCATTGTTAGAAGGTAAACGGGTATTGCTAGTTGATGATGTGCTAACAACTGGTTCTACTCTCATTGCTTGTGCTGAGCCATTGGTGGCGGCCAAAGTAAAGTCTTTGAGTATTGCCGTTATGGCTGGGGTAAAATAAAAGAGGTGTTCTGAAAAGAACACCTCTTTTATTATCACAACTTCCAAGTTTTACCTTCCACCGAACAGACCATTTGATTGATCTAATTGTTGTGTACCGATTGAAATCATGGCACATCTAAATCCGATTGTATTAGTCGCACGGTCTAGATCCAAATATCTTCTAGTTCCAGGGGCCATCCAGTAGGCTACATCTTTCCAAGAACCACCCTTAAATACCCTAGCTCTATCATTCACCAATGAGCGATATTCAAGGTTTTCATTGGCAGCAATACTATCTTTGGTAGCTAGCGTACTCCATCCGTAGTCTACTTCAGAATCGTTGGTGCCATCTTTTCTTACAGGGTTGAGGTCGTCAAAGTCACCAAATGAAAGAGGTCTGTAAGTGTCAAAAACCCATTCGCTCACATTACCTGCCATGTTGAAAAGGTTAAAATCGTTTGGTTCTCTGCTACCCACTGGCTCTGGAATTACTGAAGCATCGTTATTAATATCTCCAGCTATGCCGGCATAGTCACCTCTACCTCTTTTAAAGTTGGCCAAAAGCTCGCCTCTTTTTTTACCATAAGGATTTCTTACGCCTCTACCGTCCCAAGGATAAATTCTTCCATACTCTTCATTCTCATCTAAATAAACAGTACCAACAGTGGCTTTAGCAGCATATTCCCATTCAGCTTCATTAGGAAGTCTAAAATCAGGTAGATAAATACCTCTTTCAATAAATCTTCTTCTGTTTTCAGGAACGTTGATGTATTCTATAACTTCTTGTTGAAACTCATCGAAATCGGCAATTTCAATCGACTGGCCTAGCCCACTTCCTACATCACCAATCGGTTGACCACCGATTGCGAGCTGATATTCACCTGAAGTTTCATCAGTTACAATAAATTCTTCGATGAATTCTCGAGGCAAACTTTCATAATCCATGTCGAAAATGAGTACCAAATTCACAAAATCAGTTCTCCACTTGCAATAGTCAGCCACTTGTCTCCAAGAAACACCTACAACAGGATATTTATTGAAACCAGGATTACTGTAATAATTTTCAGCATAAACATCGTTGAAAGAGAAATCTGAAGCCCATACATCGTCATTTGGAACGATATCTTCATAATTCTGAGGGTTACTCTTACTATGCGTAGGTCCTGAATAATCAGGAATCCATGGTGTTGGAGGGTTACTTAGATTTTGATTATCCTCTTCATCTGGATCAAGAACCGTGGTGCTTTTAGGAAGACTTAAATCTTGGGGGTTGTATTGAAAGAAAACGTATTCTTTCCAGTTGCTGTTGGTTACTTCTGTTTCATCCATGAAGAATGAATTCACAGTAACTGTTCTCTCAATGTTGTCTCGGGAACCATAAAGGTCTTGTTCAAAAGAGCCAAGTATTGTTCTACCCCCTTGAACAAAAACCATTCCTGGAGGGCTTGGCAGTGCCTGATCATCATAAGGCCTATAGCCAAGAAGGCTTTTTTCTGTCGCATATTCTGCGCCAGTGGCTGCACTGACCGTGTCCTTCTTACCTCCAATTCCAAGAAGTGAACATGAACTTACCGAGCAAAGTATGATTATGCTCAGTAGTCCAGCTTTAATCTGACCCACGCTTGTTTTCATTTTAGTATCTTTTTCCTATGTCTAGGTGAAATTTGAACTTGCTAATATAAGATTCTGTGGAAATCTATCACAATCCAAACCCTAGATTCACATGCTCAACGCCAACTTTGGTTATATTATTTTCAAAATTAATCAGTTTTATTGGCTAACTAACTGAAGTTAACATCATTTACACTTTAATAATGAAGAGATAATACTGATGACATTTAAATTGGACAGGGTAAAAATCAACTAATCAGTCGATAAGACCATTCAGTCAATATGCAAAGTTTGTCAATGGTTTATCTCTTTTCTTTAAACCATGAATAAATCAAAACTCTATTGGCTATTACAGTTTGGCGGATGGGGAGGCCTAATGCTAACCAGTTTTTTAGCAATGGCCATGTTTCTTCCATTTTTGCCTGCAGTAGGAGCAAACCTACTCTCGGTTCTCATTGGGGTTTTAATAAGTCATGTCTACAGAGAATTTATAAAGCGAAAGAATTGGAAGGAACTTAAACTTGCCCAGCTTGTACCAAAGGTATTCTTGGCGAGTTTGCTTCAGGGTGTGATTATGTCAGTTTTGAGCCTTCTTGTTTTAATTGGCAGTTTTGTTATCATGGCAAGCATAGACCCCAATTCTATCAATGGTCTAATGGGAATTCCAGAAATGGAAGGCGTTGATGATGCTACCATGCAGAAGATTAGAGAAGCTAGTATTGCTTCTTTTTCTGGCACTAAAATTATTGTCTTTCTCATTAGTTATTTGGCAAGTTTTGCAGTTTACTTTATTTGTTGGTCTGCCTTATACTTTGCCTATCAGTCGCTTCAGCGCACTCGTGAAATAGAAATTGAAAAATGGAAGCTTTCAGCGTCTATCAAGGATGCTGAATTGAATGCATTAAAGGCGCAGATCAACCCTCATTTCATATTCAACAGTTTGAATAATATTCGTTCTTTGGTAGTGGAAGATTCAGAAAAAGCTAGAGACTCAATCACTCATTTATCGGACTTGTTGAGGTTTTCCATTCAGTTCGATCAGTATGAAAAGGTTTCACTGGAAAAAGAACTCCAAGTGGTAGAGGATTATTTGAATTTAGAAGCCATACAGTTAGAAGAAAGACTAAGGTATAGGTTCAATGTTGACAAGCATTGCAAGGAAACTATGGTTCCTCCAATGATTATTCAAACCTTAGTGGAAAATGCGATTAAACACTCAATAAATAACCTACCTAATGGAGGTGAAATATTAGTTGAGTCAAAAATTAACAATGATTCTGTACACGTTTATGTAAAAAATACCGGCCAGATGAAAAATTCTGGCAATCCACAAGGAAGGCGCAGAGGTATTGGAATTGTTAACTCAAAAGAGAGACTTAGACTGCTTTATGGAGATAAGGCGAGTCTTACAGTAGAAAATATGAACGAGCATATGGTTTGTGCCACCGTAAAAGTTCCCCTTAATTACATTTAGATTATGAAGACACTGATAGTAGATGATTCCCGATTAGCTAGAAATGAACTCAAAAGATTGTTGAAGGAATTCGACAATGTAAATGTGGTTGGTGAAGCTGCCAATGTAGATGAGGCCATTGAGAAAATAACTGAGCTTAAGCCCGATCTAATATTTTTAGATATTCAGATGCCAGGTAAAAGTGGCTTTGATCTTTTAGAAGAAATGGAGAGCGTTCCAGAAGTAATTTTCTCAACGGCATACGATGAGCATGCATTGAAAGCTTTTGAATATAATGCACTTGACTATCTAGTGAAGCCTGTTGAAAAGCAACGCTTAGCTGGAGCCGTTTCTAAGGTTTTCGATAAAATTAAGAAGAGACAAAGTGAAGAAGAGAGGTCTGGAGATATACTTACTGTCAATGATCAGGTGTTTGTGAAGGATGGAGAAAAGTGTTGGTTTGTTCAGCTTTCAGATATCAGATTATTTGAGGTGAGCGGAAATTATACAACTGTCTATTTCGGTAAATCGAAACCAATGATTACCAGAACGCTAAATTACCTTGAGTCGAGACTTGATGATAAAACCTTCTTTAGAGCAAACAGGCAACAAATAATCAATCTAAAATGGATTGAGAGAATAGAGCCTTGGTTTAGTGGAAGCTTGCGAATTTACTTGAAGGGCGGAGAAGAGATAGATGTTTCTCGAAGGCAAACCCTTAAATTTAAAGACCTAATGAGCTTTTAAACGAGTCTTTAAACTTTAGAGCATGAAGAATTATATTGGGTTAGATTCAACTAAGATAACATCTGACCCAACCAATCTTTAGCTTCATTTACACTCAAAACTTCGTTTACAGTTAGAATTAAACGGGTTTTGTATTCCTTCAGCTTGAACTGTTTAGGGTGTTGCTGAACAAAAGCGATGACTTTACCAAATGTGGCCGATTGAAAGTATGCTTCTTTTTCTGAGGGAACGAAGTAGCATTTCATTGACTCATTTTTGAGAACTACTTTTTCAAAACCAAGGTTTTCTGCTAGCCACCGGAGTCTAACTGTTTGAATAAGATCTTGTACGGATTCTGGAATTGGGCCAAACCTGTCCTTTATGTTATTGACAAAACTTTGTAGTTTTTCTTCATTCTTAATATTGTCAAGCTTGGCATAAAGCCCAATTCGCTCGGTTGTATTGGATACATAAGTATCAGGAATTAGAATTTCTAAGTCTGTTTCTATCGAACAATCTTGGGCTACTATTTGCGCAGCTTCCTTCACCAAATCTTTGGTAAATAGGTCTTTAAATTCGGTCTCTTTGAGCTCTTGTACAGCTTCATCAAGAATTTTGTGATATAACTCGAAGCCAAGGTCAGAAATGAAGCCACTTTGTTCGGCCCCCAACAAATTACCAGCCCCACGGATGTCCAAGTCTCGCATTGCTACTTTGAACCCATCACCTAAATCTGAAAATTCTTCCAATGCACTCAGGCGCTTTCGGGAATCACTGGTTAAGCCAATGGTTGGAGGAGTGAGTAAGTAACAGAAGGCTTTTCTGTTAGAACGACCGACACGGCCACGCATCTGGTGGAGGTCTGATAGACCAAACATATGCGCATGATTGATAATAATAGTATTAGCATTCGGTATGTCCAATCCAGATTCGATAATATTGGTTGAAACCAATACATCATATTCACCTTCAATAAACTTCACCATTCGCTTTTCTAAAACAGTTCCGTCCATTTGGCCATGAGCAATCCCAATTCTAGCATCAGGTACTAACCTTAGGATGATATTACCTACCTGTTCGATGTCATTGATTCGGTTGTGCACAAAAAATACTTGACCACCTCTCCTTAATTCAAAACTGACTGTATCTCGTATCAATTCATCGTTGAAAGTGTGAATCTCAGTAGTTACAGGCTGACGGTTTGGAGGAGGGGTTGCAATAATGCTCAAGTCGCGAGCGCCCATCAATGAGAAATGTAGGGTTCTTGGAATTGGTGTAGCTGTAAGCGTTAAGACGTCTACATTGACTCGCATTTCTTTGAGTCTGTCTTTTACTTTCACACCGAACTTCTGCTCCTCATCAATCACAAGCAGGCCTAAGTCTTTAAACTGAACATCTTTATTCACAATTCGATGCGTACCTATGAGAATCTCAGTTTTGCCTTCTTTTACCCTTGCCAGTGTTTCTTTAATCTCTTTAGTAGTTTTGAAACGATTGATGTATTCCACCTTGATTGGCAGTTCCGAAAGGCGCTCAGAGAAAGTGCGAAAGTGCTGCATAGCCAAAATAGTTGTTGGCACAAGTACTGCTACTTGTTTTCCATTCACGGCTGCTTTAAATGCGGCACGAATGGCCACTTCTGTCTTTCCAAATCCCACGTCACCACAAACTAATCGGTCCATAGGGTGTGCCAATTCCATGTCTGCTTTTACATCCTCGGTAGCTTTGGCCTGATCGGGAGTGTCTTCATAAATGAATGACGATTCTAGCTCAGCTTGCAGGTAACCGTCTTTATCATAAGCATAGCCAGGGGCGTTTTTCCTTTTGGCATAAAGGTTAATCAGATCTTTGGCAATGTCTTTTACCTGGCCCTTAACTTTCCTTTTCTTATTTTCCCACTCTGGAGAACCCAACTTGCTAATTGAAGGAGGCGCACCCTCCTTTCCAGCGTATTTGGAAATTTTATGGATAGAATGAACACTCACATAGAGCAAATCATCATCTCTGTAAACAAGGCGAATGGATTCTTGATGACGACCGTTGACTTCAACTTTTTCCATGCCGGCAAACCTTGCAACGCCATGATCTATGTGAGTAACATAGTCTCCAGGTTGAAGAGATCTCAATTCTTTTAAGGTGAGCGCCTTAGATTTAGAATGCTTTGTTTTGGTTTTGTACTTGTGAAATCTATCGAAGAGCTGATGATCTGTATAGCAAAGTACTTCTCTATTTTTATCAATGAAGCCGCTTCTAAGTCCAACATTTAAGGACTGAATTTCAATCGTTGGGTCTAATTCCTTGAAGATAGTTTCAAGCCTATTGAATTGAGCCAATGACTCTGCAGCAATACAAAGGGTAGTATTTTGAAGTTGCCATTTGCCTAGGTTTTCTACAATTAGGTCGAAGTTTTTATTGAATGAGGTTTGTGGTTCCGCCTCAAAACTCAATTCAAAGTCGGTATCTAAGTAGAACCTGTTGCCGAATTCAATTTGCTGAAAACCCTTCAGCTCTTCTTCAAAGGTGTTGATTTGTTCAAAAAGCTCCTCTGGACTTAAAACTATCTGCGTATCGGTTACTGAAAGTACTTCATCAAAGTTGGCACTAGCTTTCAAAAAGTATTTTTGAATGGTATCGAGCGTTTGCTGATAGTCTTTGAACCAAATTTTGGAGTTTTTCGGAATAAAGCTGAGGAATGATTGGCGTCTTTCTTCCAATAATCGGGTTTGGATATTGGGGATAATGTTGACCTCCTTGATAGCCTCTTGGCTCAATTGCGAAACTGGATCGAAGGTTCTGATGCTTTCAATTTCGTTTCCAAAAAGCTCTATTCTGTAAGGTAGGTCATGGGCATATGAATAGACATCTACAATTCCACCTCTCACCGAGAACTGACCCGCTTCATAGACAAACTCATTGGGTTCGAAATCATAGGTCTGAAGCAATTCCGTAAGAAATTCAACATCTAGATTCTCACCAACTTTAGCTGAGAAGGTATTGCTTGTGAGCGATTTCTTGTTGATTACTTTTTCGGTAAGTGCTTCTGGGTAAGTAACGATTAGCTCACCGCTGGTGGCTTTGTGATTGATTCTGTTAAGAATCTCAGCGCGCATGAGGATGTTCGCATTTTCTGTCTCATCGAATTGGTAGGGCCTTTTGTACGAAGTGGGAAATAGCAGCACTTCCTTGTCGCCCAATAGGTTTTGTAGGTCGTTATAGAAATATGCAGCTTCTTCTTTATCATGCATCACAAAAATGCATGTCTGCTTATTCAATTGATAAACAGCAGCAGCAATAACCGCATCTAAACTCCCTACTAGCCCTTTCAGGCGAATATGCGAAGTTTCATTCGGTTTAATTTGTTCAGCTATGGTTTGCACCATGGCGTCTTCACGAAAAATCTTTATAAAATCCTTGACCTTCAAAACGTCTCCAAAATGGGTTGCAAATGTAACGAAATATCGAGTTTCTCAATAAGTAGATCAGATCCTCTCAGATAAATTAATTGTTTCAATTGCCAACCCTTGCGTTAATTTGTTGTTGTTACATCGATGAAACGAGAAAAAGAAAGTTTGAATTTAAGGAGAGAGGCCTTTAAAAAGATGGAGGAGATGCATCAGCATGAACTTTTGGTTTATGTATCGATGATTGGAAGTGCCGTAATTTTCCTTTTTACCATTATTGCCTTTGCTGCCTCCAAACCGCTCACGGCTGACTTCTTCAATTTTGAATTTCCTAAATCATTCATCATTAGCACGTTTGTTTTGTTGTTATCTAGTTACACAGTGACTCGTATTTTACCTGCTTATGCCAATGACAACCTAGAGGAGTTGAAAAAGTGGCTGGGAATTACTTTTCTCTTAGGACTTTTATTTTCTTGCTTTCAAATTTCAGGTTGGAAAGAGCTTCAGGCGCATAATATTCTCTTCACGGGGGAAAGGTCAGGCGCTTATTTATATGTAATTTCAGGATTACATGTTATCCACATGGCCGGAGTTATGCTGTTTGTACTTTATCTGCTCTTAGAGGCTCATAGAACGTCTTTAGATGTTGTAAAGCATTTGGTTTACTCCACCAACCCCTATCAAAAAGTAAAGTTTAGATTACTTGCTAATAGCTGGCATTTTGTTGATGCTGTGTGGATTGTGATATTCTTTTACTTTCTTTTTTCTTTCTAGCCTGATAAAACCGAATCATTTCTTTCGTTAAATATACTCCAGGCCCAAATAAGGGAAT
>CAYGKL010000026.1:0-1619 GCA_964350505.1 uncultured Roseivirgaceae bacterium
TAGTTTATGTAGATTTTTGGGCAAGCTGGTGTGCGCCCTGCATTAAAGAGATGCCTTCGTCCAAATCCCTGCAAAAGGAGTTATCCGATAAAGACATTGTCTTCCTCTATCTGTCTACAGACAGAAGTGACACTCCTTGGCAAAAAGCTATTGAGAAACATGAATTAAAAACTGGTAAACATTTTAGAATTAACAATGCCGACAATTCACTAGCCATGAATGAACTCCAAGTGCAATTCATTCCTCGCTACATGATCTACGATACAAAAGGTCAGCTGGTGAACAAAGATGCCCCAAGACCAAGCGATAAAGAAAAACTAATTGCAGAGTTTAATCGATATTTGCTGCCCGACTAAACTTTCTAGCTGAAGCCATTGTTGATTCAGCTAAATAAATGCCTATGCTAACCTGGACAGACGTTATCAAATTTGCCAATAATGGCACGCCATCTCCCGATAAAAGGGTTGAAAAAACCGAAGCAGAGTGGAAGGAAATACTTACTCCTCAACAATTTCAAGTAGCCAGACTCAAAGGCACTGAAAGAGCTGGAAGTGGAGAATTCTGCGAAAGACATGAGCCAGGACTCTATGGTTGCATTTGCTGTGGCACTCCACTCTTCGACTCTAGAGTAAAATTTGAATCAGGAACAGGTTGGCCAAGCTTCGCGCAACCGGTGAAAGAAAATGCCATCAAGTATGAAAAAGACAGCAGCTATGGCATGGTGCGCGTAGAAGTTATGTGCAACAGTTGCGATGCTCACCAAGGTCATGTATTTCCTGATGGCCCTGCCCCAAGTGGACTTCGATATTGCATCAATTCAGCGTCTATGCAATTATTAGAAACAGAGCTCACCAAGGTAACTGCCGTAGTTGGTGGGGGTTGTTTCTGGTGTACAGAAGCCGTTTTTCAAAGAATTAAGGGTGTGAGCAAAGTGGAATCTGGCTATGCCGGTGGACAGATTGCTAAACCTACTTACAGAGAAGTGACTAGCGGAAGAACGGGGCATGCAGAAGTGATCCGTATTACATACAATCCTAAGGAGTTGACCTATGCAGACTTACTGCGCATCTTCTTCTCTACCCACGACCCAACTACCCTTAATCGACAAGGCTATGATGCCGGCACTCAATACCGCTCCATCATCATTACGTCAAACGAAGAAGAACTCAAAATAGCAGAAGAAGTAAAAGCAGAAATGGCTGACTACTTCGATAACCCGATTGTCACCGAGATTTCAGGCCCTGCAGCTTTCTATGTAGCGGAAGTGGACCATCAGAATTTCTATAATGACAACCCTGAGCAGCCTTATTGCCAAGCGATCATCACTCCTAAAGTTAACAAGCTGAGGACATTGTTTAAAGATAGGTTGAAAGAGGAAGCTGCAAGCTAGAAGGTCACCTGGGCATTGATGATATGCGCACAGATGGCTGGCGATGGCAAAGTGAAAATCCGAATGGCTTTTAATAATAGTTCTCTTTAGTAAGTCATCCCCGACTTGATCGGGGATCCATTTCCAGTTTCTAGTAAGGCTAATTTGGATTCTTATCTATACCCTATTGGTACAGAAATAAAAGCCTCTAGAAGCAATGGACAATCGACCATCGACTGAGAGCAATTGA
>CAYGKL010000026.1:1719-33004 GCA_964350505.1 uncultured Roseivirgaceae bacterium
CCATTTTCTTGATTTTCATTCGCCCCAGAAACAAAAGCCTCCACATAGGGTGAAAACCTAGATCCACTACCCTTTTTGGTATTGAAGAAAACGCGACCGGTTATTGCGCCTTCTACAGCGCCCGTTGTGTAATGCGAGATTACCGGAGAAAAGGAGGTCTGAAAAGTCTTATCATAACCTCTTTCATAATAACCAATTAGCTGCCCCCAATAGATTTTTCTACTGATGGCAGGACCCGTTTTTACTGGACTGAAAGTATATGCCAATGATCTAAAACTCTTTTCATTAGAAATTGAAACACCCGCACCCAATGTGATGAAAGTATTAGAAACATCATCTTGTTCTAAACCTGCCAAAGCATAGAAAATTGGTTTGGCAGTATTTTCTCTAGTCTGATAGCGATACTTAAAGCCGTACAAGGAATGAGGTACATTATTGGTATCAAATGAATTCAGGTTCAAATCAGAAACATCACTATAGCTTACAGATAAACTGTGCTGATTCAATTTGGGTGTTTTAATATTATAGGTCATAGAATTGTTCCAAACCGACTGATTAAAATTATCAACAACATAATCTGTGTTGTATTGAATCGAATTGTTTTCACTATATCTAAGGTCTCTTTGAATAGCTTCTAAAGTATCTGAGTAGATAAGTTCAGGTGACCTCACCAATAAAAACTTCTGAACATCAGGCAGAAAAGTTCTGACATCTGTGTTCATTCGTTTTTTAAAATCATCCTTGATTGGTGTAGCCTCAGGTAATTGATTGGCTATCAAAGCTCCACGCTCATACTCTCCAAGGTCGTACCAAGTATTACTCACAAAGGCCATCACCTCATAATCTGTAGGGTTCTCTTTTATATAATCCAAGTAGACAGTTTCCATTTTATTGAAAGCTTCCAAATCTATCCACCACTGTAACTTGGTTTTCATTTCGATCTCGTCACTGAATTCAGCCCATACCAGTGCCTGCTGAATTAAGCCTTCATCGGCATAGGCATAGGTAATGGTTGTGGCCATAGGACGTAATAGAGGATACTGTTCGGGGTTTTTTCCCTTCAACTCATTCGTGAGTAATTCAGGTTCAAAGTCTATGAGGAAGCGAATGTAAAGTGCGTAAGCTTCTTCTGAATTGTTATTTTCCCTAAGTTCTTGCAACATGGGTTTTACCGACTGGATGTAATCCTCTGCATAAAAATACTTTATGTATTCTTTTACCAAATCAATATTACCTGGGTCATTGTCTAACTTTCTTCTCAGCCATAGTTCATTTAATTCTTCAGTGGGAAAGGCTTCTTTTGTCAGGTAATAGTCAAGGTATTGGAAGGCCAATTGAGGCGACTTTTGTAAGTATGTATTTTCAAGGAATTGCCACACCTCTGTCGAACTTTCCTGATAAGCCAGATAAAGTATGTACTCATCGAAATTAGCAGTGTCGATAGCATTTTGAGGTTGTAGCCTTTCAAGCAGCATATTAGTAGCTGCCCTTAGGTTCTCGTTAGCTACATACCACGCCACTGAGTCTTCAATAATAACTGCTGGTTCTGGCAAATTTGCCTCTAGATATTCATCGCTTTCTTCATAAGGTTGATCTCTGCGAGTAGCATAATCATCATAGGCAGACTTAGCCTCAGCAAAAACTTCAGGCATATACACATTAGACTTCCCCCTGAGTTTCACGTCATCTCTAAAATTCAACTGAGGCTGCAATGTTTTTACTGTATAAAGTACACCACCAAAAAAATTGGTTTTGGTATAAGTAGCCTTCATTATATTAAGCTCCTCCTGGAGTTTTAATTCAGTAGTTTTTTCCGAAAAAATATTCCAATAAAAATCACTACTACTCCAAGTGTTCTGACTGACTTTACTTACACTAAACGCATCACCACTTGCTCTATATTCATAATCACTTAGTCTCCAATCTCGAGTGATTTCAGCTCCTGAACTTACGTTTAAAAATCTTGTAGAGGGATGTCTCTCAATTACTACTTGTAGATAGTCTGTCCAACTTTGTAAAAGCCCAACACGATTATTCTTGGAGTCATGCCAGCCCTGTTTATTGGCATTTCTATAAGCATAATCACCAGCCGAAGTGTTCGTAGAGTCTGGCAATTGAAACACATCATCTGGGTGAATAAAATGTGTCCAAATACCTGTAAATAAATACAGCGACTCTTGATTATAAATCTTCAAATCATCGAAAGTATAACCACTGGTAACTCTTGGGAAATCGAAAAGTCTAGGTTCGAAAGGGTCAATATCAAACTCCCTCGCGCCACCTTCACGCAGTTCACCTGTATAAATAGAACTCATATATTTAAGCTCTGGCATTGCATTAGCTAAATGCACTAAACCAATACTATCGATTTCGTTAGATGGCGGCACATAGCTTATAGGATAACTTCCAAAACCGTTTACCCTCCATTTTTTCCTGGCCGCTAACAATGCCCCTTCAATAAATTCCGTATCACCCCAAGTCTCCTTGTTCAAAGACTCATGATTATAACCATGAAAAGCCAATTCAAATTGGTTATCCAATACCTGTTTAACCATCCAATTAGTACTGGTCACCTGTCTACCATTTTTAACAGTCTTATTCAAATCCCATTCTCTAAATATGAATGGTGGTTCTTTAATTCGGTCATAATTAAAACAAGGGTAAACCGAGTAATTAATGTCAAATCTATCAGCAACAACAAGCATGTCTGGCCACCAAACGTCTAACACAAACTCAGCCTGATTTATTCCGAATTCAGACTTTATAGGCTCTGACTCAATATTATAGAGGGGGTTTGGAAAGTCATCAATAAAAACGCTACTCACGTTTACTATTGGATAAGGTACTCCCTGCAGACCTTTTAATGCAGCTGAAAAGAGTAATCCCCTATCAGACCTTTCAAACTCCAAATTAGTATTGAAATGAATGACTCTTCCACTGCCAATATTATGCTCAAAAATGAGCGGCTGTTCAGGGTTGCTGGCAGAAGTAGCTAAAATTTTAATTCCATCGATAAAGCTTTCTTTTACCAAACCTGTGTTATTCTTCAGTGGGTAAATAGTTTTTCCTTCTATACCAGGAAGCATATCAACTAAAAAATGTATCCCTCTATCTTCAAGGTCATAATTGTAGTCTGCACCCGGTTTAACTCCAGACAAGAAACCTCCTTTCTGATCTTCATTCAAACTTGGAAAAACAAGCGTGCCTCCTAGTGCGACAAATTCCAAAAGGCTTTCTCTGGCCGAATTAGTTAATTTTTGAGTGTTATTGATATAAATTACCCTTATGAATTCATCGATGTATGGGTCATTATTGAAAGAGGGAATTAGAATATTAGCATACGGGATTTTAGTGTAGTCAAAGACCTTCTCTAGATGTTTAGAATAACTAACGCTAAGATCGAATTCAGAATCAACTAAATACAAAACCAAAGGATTGACATCCAATTTAACCTCTTCAGTTTCATCAGTTGGTTGCTCACCAGAACAAGCCCCAAAAAAGAGAATAAGTAGCAGCCATTTAAATGCTCCGCTCAAAGCTATATTTGAAATTTTATTCATTACAACAGCTCCATAATCCTAGCTTCACCTGGGTTATTAACAACTTCATAAACCTTAAGATTCCCTTTATCAAAGAAGAGTCTAACTTCCCTTCCCTTAGCCCTTAACGCCTCTATTTCCAACTTCACAAGCTCATTCATTTCTGGATTAATAGTGACTTTTGCTGCAAATTCATTCGTTACATTTTCATATAGAAAAATGAGTACACTGTTAGGGATGATGTATTCTGTATTTCTAACAAGAAAATCTTCATCATTCTTGAACTGAAAGTAGATTGAATCTCTTTCGGGGTAACTCGTTACAAAATCATTATAGGAGAGGAAATTATGAGAGCCTTTACTGATGGGCAGCATATTATTAGCATTAACCACCGCATAGCCATAAGGAATATAATTGTCTTTGACCATCTGATACGCCTCTAGCATATTCTTACTTATTGTACCCGTCTTCACCCCTCTCTTTAATAATCCTTGTTGCGAAAAATAGGCGCAGCCAAAAAAAGTGATGAAAATAATAGGTACCGAAATCATATCTGGAATTTCAATTCTTTTGATTTCTGTATTGAAATAGTAATAGATAATATAGAAGATTAGGCTTAGGGAGCAGGCTAAAAGTATTGGCGAAATCTCGTTCAGCAGATCTCTATCAAAATAATCTAAACCCAGTTTGCTATAAAAAACTAAAACATTGACGTAAATAATAAAGGATAATGGACTTGCCCATTTACGTGGATTCTTTCTAAACAGAAAAAACATTATAACCCCTCCTACCAAACAGACTATTTGGAATGTTAAAACAAGTGAGTCATAATCTAGCACCATATTTCCAGTGGTGGTGGTTGATGTTACAGACAATAAATTCGACCGGAAGAAGACACCAAAATCCACTTCATTGCGATATGCGGCAAACGCAAAAGTACCCAAAACGAGCCCTGCCCCAAGAAGATACGCCCCCAGAGCTTTGAAATAATACTTGAAATACTCTTTGTTTATAAAGACACTTACAACCAAAAAATAAGGAGGAATTAACACTACAAGAGTGAACAAATCAATTAACGCAATAGCCGCAAAAATGACGAGCATTCTATGGAAGTAAGACTTCTCATTGGTTCGATAGAGCTTCCAAGGTTTTCTTATGAATACAATGGCCGGAAGTAAAAATGTCATGGCCATGAACGTATCTTTACCGTGCGTAATTTGAGCTACATTAACGGGCGCTAGATTGAAAAATAAAGCAAATATTATTGTTCCAATCAGTGGAATAGTAATGAGTGAATTGGTCATTGCATCGATGAACCAAAAAATTATAAAGCACAATATGAATACTTGGAACAAACCAAACGACTCCAATGCCATCTCTGGAGTGATACCTGTAATCAAGCCATAAAAACTCATAAAGGCATATTGACCTGTCATGATCATATCTTGATTAAACCACCTTTGATCTGCTAAATCAATTAAAACTGAATACTCTTGAAACCAAGCCATCGATAATTGGTAATTATCGAACTGCATGAGATAGAACCGAACCAGCATGGCCAGAATACAGGCAGAAGTGGCTACTAGAAAACCAGCCCTCACAGAAAAGCGTTTGGAGGTTTTCTCATCACTGATAGAAATTATTGGGTCTTCATCCTCTATGTTTTCGATTACGCTAAGCAGAATGGCTTGCCTTTTCCGATACCAACTTTCACCACTAAATTTCAGATTTCTGAAGCCCACAAAACGGGTGGTAAGAAAAACAAAGATCAAAACCAGAATAGTTAGAAGGTCATAACTATTGATCTGAACCAATAGATATATCATTATGAGAACAATGCTGCCGTAGAAAGACCAAAAATTACCCATGGTCTTTACCTGATTCTGTGAACGTCTGCCCCTAAAGAATAGCCTCTTTAAAATATATAGAAAGAGTATCCATAAGAGCATTCTTACGATTCCAAGAAAGATGGTATCTATGTATGGAATGTTCATTTAAACTTAGGCATAGCTTCAAGCCCAATATTTCCTATAAAAAACTCAAAATCTAAACTTGCTAACTGACCTTTTACTTTGTTGAACATGCCTTTTGAATCAGCATATTCAATGAGTACAATCGGCAAATTATAGTTATCTCTTACCTTCTTCAATTCAGTGACTTTCTCATGAAAACCGCTCATTTTCCTCATTCGGTAGTCAGATTTTTCAAAATTGTACTCAGTGGCTACCGACTCTAATGCCACTGAATTAATATAATCTTTGGACCTGTTGGTGATAGCCAAAGCTGAGTTTTGCATTAAGTGAAAATCTGGGTACTTATCCTTGATCATACTTATAAAGTTTACATATGCCCCAGCCTTATCTGGGTGAGTTCCCCATGGCCCATACGCATCCACTGTATCCAGAAATAGCCCATTAAATCCCTTTTTCTGAATCTTATCTACTTGTGCCATGAGTACTTCTTGTGTGGTAGGGTCTGCTAGGTCTAAATAATGGCTATCCCAAATTTCATTTTTGCCAATTGTTTTATCCTTCAGTTCAGCATAATAATGACGGGTTGGACTTACCTCACCAACACTGATATAACCTAAAACGAGTTGATTACTCTCTTTCATCAATTTCACATCGAAGGCGTTGTAATGTTCAGACTCTAGAATCACATAATTAAAGCCTTGAATTTTATCAGGATTGATGTCGCCATAACAAACCAACACAGAAGCATTCTTCATATCTTGACAGTATACACTCGTCAAAGAGAATAAAGCCAAATAGGAAGCTATTTTTTTAATAGGCAGCATAATAGTAGTAGTCGAGATTTTTGAAAAACTTTAATGTATACCTCAAGGTCAGTAACATAAATACCGCAGAGCCAACAGCCATGCCAACCACACTATACTCATAAGAGATCAGTCTACTGGCGGCAAGCCCGACAGCGACATTCACTGACCAAGCTATCAAAATAGCATTAAGTGGCTTGGCTGGTTGATTAAGGGTAAAAAGGTAAAGCGAATTGAGCATTCCCCAAGCTACTAAAATGTAACCAACACCACCAATCAGACTTACTTTGATGCTCACAAAGTTCAGCCCTTCATCGAAGGCCTTTTCATAGCCCAGTCTCTGCCATATTACCATATAAAGTAGGAAGGTCATGATCACCCCCACTATTAACAAAATGAGCACATGTTCCCAATACATCTTCAGAGATTTTCTATTGAAAACATCCGCTTGATTATAAGAGGTCTGTTTTTGAAGTATATCACTAAAAGTACTGAAAGAAGCTATGCCAAATTCCAAAACACCAACTAGCAAGAAGAAGATCAGAATGGCAATGTCCATCCCTATTTCATAGTTCTTTTCATAATAGATAACATATGGTAGCGAACCTTCATTTACAGTAGACCAAGCCAGAAATCTATCTGTGAAAATGAATATGAAAAACACCAAGCCGTAGAAAAAGTACCTGTAGTTTCTATACACCATCACCACATTTTTAGAGGTTGCCCTATTGAGCTTTTTTGTCTTTTTCAGCTTACGTTTGAAAAACCAATTCAGGTAAAGTGCCATTAAGGCAATGGCTATCCAAATACCGATCCAATGTGTATAGTAGGTCTCTAATGAGGTATATAGATGCAAATACAAAGAAATGCCAGCGGCAATAATAAATGCAACCGTAATAGCCCAACGTTCCTTTAATGGGTGAAAAACGGCAGAGAGCAATAATAATATTCCAATGGAATAGGCATAACAATAAACCAACCAGAGAAACCTGTAGGGGTAAAAATTAGCAAAGAAATTCAGTATAAGTGCCAACAGGCTTAGCACACCCATGAATACCAACCCATCTTTAATAACCTCAATAGTACTCTTCCTTGCCATCTGGAAGTCGTTACTAAACCAGTAATGAGAAACCTGCCGACCAATCACTTGCACAAACCCTCCAGTTCCAATTAAGCCAAAAATAACTCCCAACACGACTGCTGTAGACTGCAATTGATTAAAGCCTGTATACGTCCACATGGAGTAACCAAAAAGGATAATCGTAGCTATTTGTAGGAAAACCGGGACACCATGGAAAAGTCCCATAGGGTAGTAATAGAAGAAATACTTGGTCTTAATTTTTAGATAATCTGAAGCTGATGTGGTATCTGCTCTGAACTGCTCATTTACAGGTAAATTACTTGGATTCTCTTTTAGAAATGCTGGAGAGGTTATCTGTCCGTAAACCTTGATTGCCAACTCTTGTAAGCTTTCAACTTTATAATCTTGTTGGGCATCTATGGTACGAATGCTCATTGATTCTAAGATGGCCCGCACAACATTGACATTCACTGGTTTGCCAATTGTATCGTAGACATCGAAGCCTAATTGCTCTATTTTTTGCTCGATAGTCATTCTCGCCCTCTTTTTTCCTTCAATAAATGAGCTTGATGAACTTCATGATAAATGCGTTCATAAGAATCGATAAAAATGCCCAAGGTAAAATGGTCAATTACTCTTTGTCTTCCATTTCTACTCATGCTTTCTCTTAAGGCCACGTCCGTGAGCAATTGAAAAACCCGGTCACCAATCGCTTTTGGATCGCGTGGTTTGCAAACAAAGCCCGAAGCTTCATCGATTGCTTCTGCTACACCGCCAACATCTGTGGCGACTACAGGAACTCCACAACTCATAGATTCTAAAACTGTAAAAGGAAAGCCTTCAGAAATTGAAGTCAAAATAGATATATCACCTTCGCTAAAAATAAGATGAGGTTCATGATGAAAGCCCTTCAAGAAAAAATTATTCTCTAGTCTCAACTCTTTGATCAGGTCTTCACATTTCTTGGTGTATTCAGGAACCGCAGTTTTATCGCCATAAACTAAATATTGAACATCCGGAATCTTCGCTTTTACATAAGCACAAGACTTAATCATGGTGATGATATCTTTCAGCTCAAAAATTCTGGCTACAGCCACCACTGTCGGTATGTGCTTTAAATGCTCAGGCTTTTCACGAGGAATGAACTTTTCGTGATCTACCCCATTATAGGTAACTTCCATTTTATCTTCAGAAGCACCATACATAAGCTCCCAGGTGATATTGAATTTATTGACAGAAAGAATCCTATCTGCCTTATGATAAGAAAGCCGTGTAACAGCTTCTGTTAGTTTAATGAGGAAATCTTTGATGAAATAGCTGTAATCTGAACGATTGATATACAACAACCTTTCTCTTACATAGACTCCATGCTCAGTGATCATCATTGGAGTACCATACCTGTACTTTAAGACTAGGGCTGGAATAAGTGGAAAGCCCGAAAGGGTAATATGCGTCAGATCTACCTTTTCTATTGGAATTGAGAATGGGATGAAAAACCGATAGAGCCACCTCAGTCCTACAGTAATATCGAAAAGTGATGCTGTGAACGAACCATCTTCTGTAATTTCCTGAGTTGACTCATTTTTAAAGGCTTCCCATACCGCTCGATCTTGCATGGTTTCCTTGTAATCAAACTCTTGAAAATATTCCCACATTTCATAGAAAACCAGATCAAGCATTCGCATTTCTTTGGTTTCATCATAAACCATCTGAATGAATTTCTCAAAGACAGGAACAAACCTTTCTTTAATCACCTGAGGCGTTGTATTCTCTTTTCTATTGACTACTTTATAGTAGTCCCTACTGAAACTAACATAATCTTGCGGTTCATCAGGAGCCCAAAGTGGCACTTGTATTACTTCCTTTACAGAGGGACTTAGTTTAAAGATAGGTTCTGGCTCAAAACTGGCATTGATTGAATATAGTGTCCAGTCTACGTTCTCTACTCGATCACATAACATATGACTCCAGGTAGAAATTCCACCTCCGTAATAAGGGTAGGTTCCCTCAGAAATGAGCAAAACGCTTAATTTATCTTTAGATGTATCTTCCAATTTTTTGAAAAGCCGCGTTAGTTAATCAATTCCTTAATATCTGATTGATGTAGCTCTATATATATCTTATAATGTATTGATGAAACCTTTGTTATCAAAGCCAAATACACTTTATAGTATTACAATTCAGATAATTAAATAGAAATACCTATATCAGAATACTTCCAAGTTTCAATGTCCATCTTCTGATCAACTTTTAAAATGATCAAAGTCATCTTTGATAAAAGACCAAGATAGAATTTATACGCGATTAACCACGTCCCATACAACAAGCTCGGGATTGGCATTTATTCGCACAAAATGTATTAAGTAGTCCTTCGGAGGAGAACATTCTTGGCGGCAGAATTAATATCGGGTTTGGTATTCACCGCTTCCTGATAGCTATCTGAATTGAGTTGAACACTTAAAACATCAATTTCAATACTAACTACTAGGCTTCCATTTCCACTACTAAATCATCTTGCTCCACCATTGCCCCATCACTGAGGTAAAGAGCTTTGACAATACCAGCTTGAGGTGATGAAACCGTTGTTTCCATCTTCATTGCCTCGATTAAAAATAAGGCCTGATTTTCCTTCACCTTATCTCCCACCTTCACTTTTATTTCGGCAATTCTTCCTTGTAAAGGTGCACCCACCTGATGGTCTCCATCAACCTTTCGATTAGTGGCCTTAGTGGCTTTCATATTCTGGTCGCGCACATCTATGACTCGCGTTTGACCATTGAGCTCAAAGTATACTTTACGCATGCCACTTTCATCTGCATCTGCGATATAGAGCATTTTGATGATGATATGCTTGCCCTTACCTATTTCTACAAATACCTCTTCATTCTGCTTCAGGGCAAAGAAAAATGCTTTGGTTGGTAGCTGCCATATGGCGCCATATTTCAACCAACTCTGATAAAATTCCTTAAAGACTTTCGGATAGAGCTGATAGGAAAGAAAGTCCAACTCATCGCAATAATCATCAAACTCTTTCTGGAAGGCTTTAAACTCCTTATCAAAATCGACAGGCTCCAAATGCGCATTCGGTCGATCGGTATATGCTTTCTGCCCTTTTAAAATGATGCGCGAAAGTTCTTGAGGAAATCCACCCGGCATTTGCCCTAAATCGCCCTTAAATAGACTTACCACAGACTCGGGGAAGAATAAACTCTCTCCCCTTTCCATTATATCTTGGGGGCTCAGGTTATTGGATGTCATAAAAATGGCCATATCCCCTACCACTTTACTCGATGGAGTTACTTTCACTATATCTCCAAACATCTTATTGACCAAGGCGTAGTTCCTTTTCACCTCTTCGAACTTGTGCTCAAGTCCCAATGCGGTGGCCTGTGGCCTTAGGTTAGAATACTGCCCTCCTGGAATTTCGTGATCATATACTTCAGCCGTTCCTGCCTTCAAACCACTTTCAAACGGATAATAGTATTCGCGCACATCTTCCCAATAAGTAGAGTACTTATTCAAGCTATGCACATCAATTTTAGGATCGCGTGCATGGCCTTGCAATGCTGCAGCCAGCGAGTTAAAATTAGGTTGAGAGGTTAAGCCAGACATTGATGCTATGGCGACATCTACAATATCGACCCCAGCTTCTATGGCTTTGAAATATGATGTAGCCTGCATAGATGAAGTATCATGCGTATGCAGATGAATTGGTAAGTCTGTAGCTTCTTTCAGAGAAGAAATCAAAACAGTTGCAGCCTCAGGCTTTAATAAACCAGCCATGTCTTTGATAGCCAAAATATGAGCTCCCTCATCTTCCAGCGCTTTAGCCATGTCAAGGTAATACTGAATGTTATACTTACTGTTTTTGTCAAGTACGTCTCCAGTGTAGCAAATGCAAGCCTCTGCAATCGAATTGGTACTTTCACGAACTGTCTTGATACTCACTTTCATGGCCTCCACCCAATTGAGGGAATCGAAAATTCTGAAAACATCCATTCCATTTTCAGCCGACTTCTCAATGAACCTTTCAATCAAATTATCTGGATACGCTTTATAGCCCACACCATTCGAACCCCTAAAGAGCATTTGAATCAGAATATTAGGGGCTGCCTCACGCATTTTTTTCAACCTATCCCATGGATTTTCATTGAGGAAGCGCATGCTCACATCGAAAGTTGCCCCGCCCCACATTTCTATGGAAAATACATTGGGATGGTTCTTCGCAAAGCCCTCTGTTACTTTAAGCATATCCAAGGAACGCATTCTTGTGGCCAAAAGCGACTGGTGTGCATCCCGCCAAGTTGTGTCAGTAAAGAGCACTTGGTTTTGGTCCTTGATCCATTTGACTAAACCATCAGGCCCTCCTGCTTCTAAAACTTGTTTGGTTCCTTTCGGAAATTCGCCCAATCGGTCGAATTCGGGTACTTTTGGAGTTCTGAGCTTAACACTTGCATCTATTTTCTTGACACTCGGATTTCCATTCACAGCTACCTCACCCAAGTAGTTCAAAAGCTTTGTCGCCCTATTCATGTAGCGAGGCATTTTGAACAATTCAGGGTGATCTTCTATGAATTTCACCGTTGCCTTACCCGTATAGAAAGTCTCATTGTTCAGAACATTCTCTAAGAAGCCTTTATTGGTAACAACACCTCTAATTCTAAACTCTGAGAGAGCTCTTTGCAATCTTTGAGAGGCACCTCTTAGGGTTCTGCCAGATGCAGTAATTTTCACCAACATGGAATCGAAGAATGGTGAGATGGTAACCCCAGCATAGCAATTACCAGCATCCAGTCTAATTCCAAAACCTCCCGGAGAACGATAAGCTATAATGGTTCCATAGTCGGGCTTGAAGTTATTTTCAGGATCCTCCGTAGTGATTCGGCACTGAATGGCGTAACCATTTTTCTGTACATCTTCCTGACTCTTAATGAAAATTCGAGGATGATCTAAAGGGTAGCCTTGGGCTATCTCAATCTGAGATCGAACAATATCTATCCCTGTAATTTCTTCAGTAATGGTATGTTCTACCTGAACCCTCGGATTCACTTCAATAAAGTAGATGCCTTCGTTGGCATCGACCAAGAATTCAACCGTTCCAACATTATTATAGTTGACCTCCCTTGTAATCTTTAGTGCATATTCATAGAGTTTTTCGCGAGTTTCATCTTTAAGCCCAATGGAAGGAGCCACTTCCACAACTTTCTGATATCTGCGTTGAACTGAGCAATCTCTTTCATATAGATGGACAACATTGCCATAGTTGTCACCCATAATTTGCACTTCTATGTGCTTAGGACTATCAATGAATTTTTCAATGAACGTAGTATCATCACCAAACGCCTTTTTAGCCTCGCTTTTGGCCTCGTTGAACGCTTGTTCTAATTGATCTTCAGAACGCACCACTCGCATTCCTCGACCTCCTCCTCCCGAAGCAGCTTTTACCATTACTGGAAAGCCTATTCTTTTGGCTTCTTCTAAGGCGATAGTGCCATCTGTCAGGTCGACATGACTATCTTCAATTACAGGAACTTGGGCATTTTTGGCTACAATTTTAGCCTGAACTTTGTCGCCCAACTGCTGCATCACTTCAGCCTCTGGGCCTATAAAAGTAATTCCTGCAGCTTTACAAGCCTTTACGAAGTTGACATTCTCTGATAGAAATCCATAACCTGGGTGAATGGCATCTACCCCTTCTCTTTTGGCCAAAGTGATGATTTCATCTATGTCCAAATAGGGTTTCAATGGATCATCATCTGCACCAATCTGATACGCTTCATCAGCTTTGTATCGATGAAGAGAATAGCGATCTTCATAAGTATACATGGCCACTGTTCTGATTTTCATTTCAGAGGCAGCGCGAAGTACCCTTATGGCTATCTCACCACGGTTGGCAACAAGAAGTTTATTGAATTTTTTAATTGTAGGCTCCATAAACACAAATTGAATTGTAGGAAGTTAAAGGTTTGAGGCCTGCTGAACAAATACAATTCCTAATTCATATGATCTCCAAAAACAGTTTTAAGCTTTGTATTGAAATCCTTCAGGAAAAGATTTCCAAATTGCATCGGCTGAGATTTAATCACTAATTATACTATCAGGAATGAATTCAGGAAGTTATCAGATTACAAGGGTGTCTGTGGATGAGCTAGAAAGTTTAAGGAAGCTGTCAATTAATACTTTCAACGATACGTTTTCCATAACAAATGCAGCTACTCACATCGAAGCTTATCTTTCTAAAGCCTTTAGCGAAGAGCAATTAAAAACCGAGCTTCAAAATCCTGACTCTTTCTTTTACTTTCTTAAAAAGGGCGAAGAAGTTCACGGTTATTTAAAGTTGAACACCAAGAAAGCACAATCCGATCTCGTATTAGACAATGCCTTAGAGATTGAAAGAATCTACATTGTAGAATCTCATCAAGGACAAGGCTTGGGAAAAACACTGATTAACTTTTCTTTAGAGGCAGCAAGAGACCGAAACTTGATTTGCATTTGGTTAGGCGTTTGGGAGAAAAACGAAAAAGCCATAGCATTCTATAAACGCCATGGCTTTGAGGTTTTTGCTGATCACCCTTTCAAACTAGGAGGTGACCTTCAACGAGATTTACTGATGAAGCGCTTAGTTTGATTAGCCCGAGCAGATTAACTTTCTGGCACTGGGTCCTCTTGAAGATTCACCAGCTTCTCTTTCATAGACTCTAAGTTTCGCTTTTGCGACACGTAAAAGGTTCTATGTTCCCATTTTGCCAGCACATATGTTAGCCCGAAGAAGACAAGCATAATTGCTCCTTGCCACCATTCTTCCCAACTATCTACAACAGAATATGTAGTTAACAGGGCGATAATTACGAAGAAATATCTAATCGACCTTGACAAGTTTACCTGATAATTGGCATTAGTTAAGGCGTCTTCCAAATCACCCAAAATTGAATTCTCAAATGAGTTCTGTTCTGTCAATCGACTGCTTCTCTTTCTATAAACCTGTGAAGCCCCAATGTACATGAACATAGCCACCAATAGACTGGATATTTCATAATGCCTGTCGACCATACTCATCACTACTATAAATGTGGCAGAAAGTGAAAAAGCTCCTATTAAAATCTTCTCTGTTCGATCAGCTATTTTGGCAGCTTTCATCTTTTTTCCTATCACTCTATTATGCAAAGTTTGTTCATCAATAGCATACATTGCTTTGTTGCTTTGCGTATCCCATATTTTTTTCATCTCATCAAATTCCATAGTTCAACATTATTTTAGATTGTTCAGTGAGATATTTCTTGATTCTGTTAATCTTTACTCCCACGTAACTTTCAGATATACCGACAATCGAGGCCATTTCTTTGTAACTGAAGCCATCTAGTAAAAGCAGACAAAGCGACCTATCCACCTGATCGAGTTTCTGAATCTGCTCATAGAGCCACGTCAATCTCTCATCTGGTGTTTCTTCTAGCGGTTGAAGGATATGTTTCACTTCATCATCCGCTTCATTGGTCTTTTGCTTCTTCGATTTCAAGCTCCATTTAATGGCCTGATTCAAGGCAATTCTGTAAATCCAGGTAGAAACTGCGCAGTTATTCCTGAAGTTTGGTACCGACTTCCACACGTTCACAGCCATCTCTTGAAAGAGATCTTCCTGATCTTCTTGAACTGAAGTGTATGAGCGAACAATCTTAAAAAGAATGCCTCTGTGCTCATGCAGCCAATTCGTAAAAACTGTATGCTGTTCTGATTCTGTCATCTTAACCTTTCAAAAACATTAGTACCTCATGCGTTAAGAATTCTTACAGAAATGAAATATTTTTTTATGCTTACCTATAATTGAAGGCTGTTCAACTAGTAAGTTAAACTTGAAATTGAGTCTTTTTTGCAATTCCCTCTTTGAACCTACTTAAACTAAACTTAGCAGATAACTCCTTATTTACTAGCAAATTATCCTTGATCAATTCTCCAATTGCCGGTCCCATTTTAAACCCATGCCCTGAAGAACCAGCCAGCATAATTGCATTCTTCGTTTCAGGTACTCGATCAATGATAAAATCACCATCAGGAGAGTTTTCATAAACACAGGTATGGTGTCTCAATACTCCTTTGCCACTTAAGTTTGGAAATCGATTCACAAGTATCGCCTGCATCTTTCGTAAAATTTCAGGGCTTATGTCTCTATGATCTTTGTCTGGATCTAAAGTCCAAGTCCGTTCATCATAGGCAAACTTGAAACCCTCGCCATAATGATCGGGAATACCATAAAACATTTCTTCTCCCTCCCTGAATTCCAACCAAATAGGAAGTCGGTTATAAGACTCTGGCGTTTCAAAATAATAGACTTCCTGTCTAGATACTTTAATAATATCTCTCATCTCTGGCACCAAATACTTCAACCAAGGTCCGCAGGCAAAAACATAATTGTCGGCCTCAATCACCTCCCCTGTAGCCAATCGTACACCCTCGACAGTATCTTCCGCTTTCAGAATGGACACCACTTCAGCCTCTACATATTGCCCTCCGTTGGCGACAAACCTATCCCTGACTATCTCACAAGACTCACCCGCCCTCAGATAAGCGACTTTGCTCTCCAAATATGCTTTTGTGATATCGGTAAAGTTAATTTCCTGATACTTCTTTGATAACTCCTTCAGCGGAACCTCATACAAAGGAAAACCCATCTCAGCCATTATAGGGATCGATTTTTCAGCATAATCTGAGCTAACTCCCCTGAACATCCACAAAGCTTCCTTTTGAAAAAATAGGGTTTCATTGAAAAGCTGAGCAAATTTTTCCCAAAGTGCGAATGATCTAGCTGTTAACTGAGTATAAACTTTATCTCCACCATATGCTAGACGGATAATTCGCGTTCTATCACCACTACCAGATAATGAATTACCCGGACCATTTTTATCGATCAAAATCACTTCACAACCCGCCTGTTGTAAATGAAAGGCGACCCAACCTCCCCAAGCACCAGCACCAACTACTACTATTTTTTTTGCCATATTTATGAAAACACAAGACTCAACACAATTTATCAATAAATCGAAACCATGAGCAAGCTACTATTCCCCGAGAAAGATTTTGAAGAACTATTTACCGACCTCCATGCTTCTGGTTTATGGCCTGATGGTAAAGAAATCTCTGACGCAATTACTGTTGATAACCCAGAGATTATTCTAAAGAAATATAGAGCACAGAGGTCTAAGCCAGACTTTAATCTACAAAAGTTCTATGATCAACACTTCGGCAAAGCTCAAAGCAGAGAGATAGAATATATTAGCGATACCTCTCAACCAGTAGAAGCACATATAGAGAAGCTTTGGCCAATTCTTTCTCGCCAGCCTGAGGAGCAAGACTTCTTCTCAACACTCATTCCATTGCCTAACCCCTACATTGTTCCGGGTGGTAGGTTCAACGAAATCTATTATTGGGATAGCTATTTCACCATGCTCGGACTAGTTGAAAGCGGTAAGATTGATATGGTTGAAGACATGGTTAGCAATTTTGCCTATATGATCCGTCATTTTGGTTTCATACCAAATGGTAACAGGTCCTATTATCTCGGCAGATCTCAACCACCATTTTTCTCTCTCATGGTTAAGCTTTTGGCCGATGAAAAAGGAGATGAAATATTGAAGAAATTTCTTCCTGAATTAGAGAAAGAGCTTGAGTTCTGGATGGAAGGAGCAGAAAGTCTAAACTCTGCAAATACGGCCCACAAACGTGTAGTGATGTTGGCCGATGGTGAAATACTCAACAGGCACTTCGATAATATTACCAGCCCTAGGGCAGAAATGTATCAAGACGATGTTGAATTGATCAAAACAAAGGGTAATGCTGGAAAACATACGCTGCTCAACATTCGGGCAGCCTGTGAGTCTGGCTGGGATTTCAGTTCGCGTTGGTGCGAGGTTTCAAAAGACTTAAGCACTATCCGAACCACTGATTTGATTCAAGTTGATCTCAATAGTCTCTTGTATCATTTAGAAGATCTAATAGCAAAAGCATACGAATTGATGCAAGACAAAGGAAATGTAGAGAAGTATAGTTTAATGGCAGCCAAAAGAAAAGCAGCTATTCAGAAATACTTTTGGAATGAACAAAATGGTAGCTATTACGATTTCAATCATGAGCTGGCAATGCCTACAGATAGTGTTCATGCAGGTGCTGTTTTTCCGTTAGCTTTTGGTTTAGCCACTCAAGATCAAGCCGAAAAGGTTGCGAATTTATTGGAGAAAGAACTTCTGAAGGATGGAGGCCTTCTCACTACGAATATTGACTCTGGGCAGCAGTGGGATGCTCCTAATGGTTGGGCGCCATTGCAGTGGATGGCCATTTGGGGGCTACGAAATTATGGACTGAACGAATTAGCCACTAAAATTAAAAATCGATGGGTAGCGCTGAATGTGAAAGTCTTTCAAAATACAGGCAAACTAATGGAGAAATATAATGTGGTAGACACTTCGCTGCTGAGTGGTGGTGGCGAATATCCTGTACAAGATGGTTTTGGATGGACAAATGGAGTACTTTTGAAGCTGATTAGGGAACCTATTTGAAATAATTCGATTATATATAAATCATTTGATTTGTTAAAAGAGAAATGTTTTCACCTTTTAACGAATCAAAAATTCTAATTTTGAATCAGAATTCTAAAAGCATGAAGAAAACATCTAGTCTATTTCTATTATTCATTCTTTTCACAAGTTGTATTCCAGAAGATAATGGACCTACTTTTGAATTTGTTGAAGGGAGTGTTACGCACAGTATTGAAATAGATTGGTCAGATTTAGAACAAAATCAGACCATTGCGTCAACTACAGTCATCTCATTTAATGAGGTGTTTGGTATTACTACTGATAATTTTGATGCGCCTCAAGGCAAAGCGATTGTTATCCCAGAGCTGATTGCCCTCAGCATTGATGCCAAAAACATTGAAACTGTTAACAGAATAGGAATTTTTGAAGGCACCATATCGGTAGTTGATAATTCTGGTTTTGCACAGCGTTTAACAGACTTTTCAATTGTTGACTTTAATAACTCCATTACCCTTGATGCAGATGACAATGAAGTTTTAGCAAAAATTCCAATTTTTAATGTTGATAACGTTGGTAGCGCAGACGGCAATGGGCTTGCTCTTCTAACTCAAACAATGGCCCAAGGAAGAATTAATCTAAGAATTGATATCGTTGGCAGGAATGTAGAAATGAATACCCAAGGAGATATTTTTGATATTGTCTTCAGCCTTGACCTCCTAGGAAGGGTTTCGGTAGACTAATATTATATAATATTTAACAACTGCTCCTTTATCTTCTCCAGCTCATCTTTCATGCCTACTACTAGCTTCTGTACGGGAGCATGGTTGGCTTTAGATCCAATAGTATTTATCTCTCTACCAATCTCTTGACTGATGAAGCCTAATTTCTTCCCTTGAGATTCCCTCTCGTTCATTATCTCTTTGAAGTAATTCAAGTGATTATTCAATCTTACAATTTCCTCTGAAATATCTAACTTCTCGATATAGTAGATCATTTCTTGCTCAAAACGGTTTTTATCAAACCCCTCCGATGACTCTATTTCTTGCTGGTGCTTTTTTATTCTAGTTTTAACAACCTCTAGTCTATCAGGGTCATGCTTAACTATCTCTTCTAGCTGCTTTCCTATATTATCTATATAACCGACCAACTCTGACTCTAATGTTGCTCCCTCTTGATTTCTGAAAGAATTACATTCCTTAATGGCTTCTCTTAAGAGTGTTTGTAGGCCTTTCCATTGTTCTTCAATTTCTTCCTCGTCTGTAGAGGCAGAGCTCATAACATCAGGGCTATGCAGGGCCAACCTGAACAGGTCTGATTCATTTGCGTTTACTTCTTTGGCTAATGACTGGAACTCCTGATAATACCTCTTAAAAAGATCATGGTTCACTTGATCTGAGTTATTATCGCTCACATCTTGTACCATCTCTAAGTTTACTGAAATCTTACCTCTAGTAAGGCCATCAGACAATAATGACCTTATCTCTAACTCCTTGCTTTGAAATGCTCTCGGAAGTCTTAATTGTACATCGAGGAATTTAGAATTTAGGGTCTTTATCTCAACATCAACTTGGTAACCCTTTACATATCCCTTGGTGCGGCCATAGCCGGTCATCGATTTTAGCATAGCTTAATTTTAATGCACAAAAATAGACTAATTAAGCCGCTAAAAAAATCAGAAATCGTAACCGAAGGACAACTGCACTTTGGGATTAAGTACTTCGAAATTTCTAACAGGAAAAGAGAAATCAATTCTAGAATAAAATCCGAATAACATTGTCCTTACACCAACTCCAGTGCTTTGTAACCAAGGGTTAGAAAAGTTATTAATCACAGCACTAAATGGAGAGCCTTCATTGTTAATCTGCTCGGTGTTTAAGTTATTCTTAGCCTTAAAAGGAGAAACATCATCCCAAGCTGAGCCAATATCATAGTATCCAATAATCTGTAGGTTTCTCAAGAAATTAGACTTTAACTCAGAGTTTGTTAAGAGTTGATTTATCGGGAATCGCACTTCTCCAGAAAATGTCATTGTGTTTCTTCCTTGGAAGGTGTTGTAGTTGAACCCCCGGAGGTTTGTAAATTGATGGAATAAAACATCACTATTATCAAAGAGTGTCTGAAAGTCCAATGGATTAACCTCAGCATTGGAGGACTCTGTACTATTGAATACCCAATTGTCTACACCTCCCAACAAGTACTTCTTAGGAGCATTACCAAAGTAAGAACCAAAAAAGAACCGTCCTGCCAAGTAAATTCCTTTATTCACTTTGTAATAATGACGAATATCTACCTGCAAATTATTGAAGCTTATTGCATCAGCATTTATCTTCATATGAGATTCATATCTCACCTTTGCTCTGGTTCCTTCATGCAAATTTGTGCCTTCAACAACACTATTATCAAAAACGAAAGATGTGTTAAAACCTAAATAGCTCGCGGCACTTTCCGTAACAAATTGACCTGGATTGTTGGTCGGAATGAGTAGTCTGATGTCACGATCTAAATACTTAGTCTGTGAAAAGAAAGGATTAACCTCAAATCTCATCTTGTGATTAAAAGGATAACTCATACCAACCTGAAAGACATTAAGATTGAATCGTTGGTTCAGAAAACTGGCTTGATCTTGTCTTACTATACTTTTTCGAAAGTATTTGGCGCTTAGGTCAACTCTATTTTTTAGATATACATATTCAGCTTCGATATCGTAACCTTGACTAAAACTCATAGGAACAAGTAAACTACCTCTCAGTTTATGGTTCTCTAAATAATCGTTCATCTCTATCTCCATCAATTGAGAGAAAGATCTGAGTTCATCCAACACAAATGAAGTCACTACATTATCGGTTTGGAATCTGTTCTCATAAGGGGAAGGCCCTTGAATTTTATCTTCATTTTGGGTACTCTGATAAATACTTAAGAATGAACGATTACCACTTAGGTCTTCAGCTGGTTTTTCAAACTGGTAATTTCTTGTGTCTACCTTGGTTTCGATTTTGAATTGGTAATCCTCGGTATTTATTGCGCCCTCCTTGATAGAATCCAGTCGCTGCAATGGAGACTTTGTTTCTGTAGGCTTTAGAATTTCACCATTTTGAACTGAATCTAACTTGTTATTTTGAGTACCTAGCCTTTCTCTTCTCTTCTGTGCAAGTATTTTGGCAACCTCAAGCGCTCTTCTCGGGGTTACGGGAGAAAATAGAGTCTGCTCTAAATCAACCTTTTTAAGAAAAACAGCATCTTTTCCTTCTAGACTTGAAATATAGGCTAGCTGGCCTGTAGACGGATGATAGGCATAATTTTTAATCCCGTAAAGAAAATTAGTAACCTGAGTGCTAACAGAATCTAATAGACTGTACTTATAAAGGTTGTTTACGCCTTGCTGGTCACTTACAAAAAGAAAAGAATTTCCATCAATAGCAGAAGACATGCTATTCACAGCCAATGTATTTGTTGTCTTTTTGAATGAACTGTCAGGATAGTCGATATCATAAGTGTAAATATTAAACTGATTTTTATCTATGTCTTTCATTTCCGAAGGCCCTTCAACAAAAACACTATCACTTGTTCGATTGGAAGAAAAAATAATTTGGTTCGAACCTCTAAAGAAAGACACATCTCTTTCATCGAACTTATCATCGCTTATTTTTCTCACCTGACCCCTTACTAAATTGTAAACAAAGGCGTCTGAAACATCATTAATGGCTCCAGTCATGACTGCTATTCGCCCTCCTTCTTTGAAGTCAAAGCTTTGAATTTTATCAAGCAATGGAATAGTGATT
This sequence comes from uncultured Roseivirgaceae bacterium, assembly GCA_964350505.1. GTDB lineage: Bacteria > Bacteroidota > Bacteroidia > Cytophagales > Cyclobacteriaceae > Roseivirga. The sequence continues at coordinate 23,418 of CAYGKL010000026.1, forward strand.
TTCTGCTCACCTTTTTCACCCAACCTCTTCACTGCCAAAATATTCCGCCCTTCTTCACCATAAATCATACCTATTGTAGTGGTATCAGCCCAACTGAGAAGTGGGTATTTTAAATCAATCTCTTGATCTATCAGTCGCAGACCACCTTTAAAAATATCACGCTCTTCATTGTTGATCATGTTTCTAACACGAACCTTGAACTGACCTTGGTTCATGGCTGCATATGCCAAAAACTTTCCGTCCGGACTGAATTTTATAGAGGTAAAAACATCATCCTGACGGTTTTTCCCCGAAATGATATTCTCAGTATTTGGAGCAAAATAATTCTCTTTTAGCAGCTGATTGGCATTACTATAGAACAAACGCCATTCTCTCATAAATTGCTCATAAGGCACACCTAAGGTTCTTTCGATGCTATTTTCTTCATTACGAATAATTCTTGCCAAGTTGAGGATATTGGAAATACTTCTCTGCCCATGTTTTTGAGCAATATAATTCCAGATAGATTGGCCTATGAGCTTGTTCATTTCTGGGCTCATTCTTATGAACTTATCTTCTATTGTACTAGAAACATATTCCCTAGCCGCGTCATCAGATTCTTTATCCCAACCACTTGCTACATATTGTGCAATCCCACCAGTAAACCAAATAGGAATAGCACTTGTAAATGAACTTTGAAACATCTCAGCGATATTCCCACCATAAAGCATCTCTTCAATGAGCATTTCAGAGATGCTGTAAATAGCTTTTTCTTTAAAAGAAGAGTAATCTCCGGAATAGGCTAGCTCTACCTGAGATTGAACAAATTGAGTCTCTCCTCCAATGGTAAAGTCCCCAGCATTCACACCAACGTTACTTTGCTGTTTGTCAAGGATAGAATTGTAGAGAAATACTCTGATTTTGGCGAAAGGAGGATAGCCGATAGTCTCGGTGATTCTTTTGAATTCAGACTCTAAATATTCTACAGTCATTTCTGCAAAATCACGACCTCCATCATAGAAGTAGACTTCAAAATTTTCCGAAGCAAAATAGCTCCAATCGAATGATTTATACTGAATTCTGTTTTTTCCGAATTTCTCATTGTATGACTGGGCAACACCTTCCAATGCTCCAAACAAGAGCATGGAAAGTATTAGTATACACTGAAAATGTCGGAAATATTTTCTCAAAATTTCTGGCTAAAGAAGATACCTTTAAAATAACGAAAAAAACCTTTCAATATTGACATCATCATCTACTTCTGTATTTGACTCCATGGCACCAACAAGTTGCTTGGCGTAGTAAGGTGCTAATGAAACCCCTTTGGTACCCAAACCATTAAAAATCCAAACCCCTTTTTCATTTGGGTGTTCGCCAAGAAAAGGCTTTCTATCTTTCGTAGCAGGCCTTACTCCGGCTTTTTGGTCAATCACTTTAAAGTCGAAATTCACCAATTTCTTCACTCGTTCTATTAACTCATTTTTTGCGGTAATAGTTGGGACTTCATCTAAATGTTTATGCTCATAGGTGGAGCCGCACTTACAAATTCCATCACCAAGTGGTATAATAAATACTCCTCTGTTGTGGATTACCCTTGGTATAACGCTGGTTTTAATAAAAAGTAACTCGCCTTTCACCAAACTATACGGAAGCCATGAGAAAAACGGATTTTCAGTAGCGAGTCTCCCATCACAAAAAACCACTTTTTTCGTTTCAACATCTTTGTACTTGAAGAAATCACTATCTCTAACCAAAGAACTAAACTCAAACTTTTCCTCTATTAAAGCATTTTTACCAAAAAGATAATTTTTGAAAGCACTTAGATAAATGTTCGTATCTAAATAGCCAGATTTAGCCAGCAATATTCCACCATAAGGATTTTGTACTTCCTCTGTCCATTGTGCCTTTTGCTTTATTTCCAGAATATAAGGTTCATAGGGTGCTTCTGCACTTTTAGCCATCCATTCATTTTGTTCTTCAACTGAGAAAAAAGGTCTGTAAATTGGTGTTTCCTTTAAAAAATTAGCGCCTAAACTGTCTTGTAGGTCTCTATAATAAGGAATAAGGTAATCGAAAAGTAAGTCGCAATTCCAGGTTTTTACCATTTTGCGCCCAGTAATGGGGTTATATAAACCGCCTGCCACTTTTGAGGAATTAGACAAGGTCGGCTCATCGATAACCATTACTTTTTTACCAGCCTTTAAGAGATGGTCTGTTAAAACACTACCCGCAATTCCTGCCCCAACAATTAGATAATCTACCTGCATTGAGCGAAATTATCGAAGTATTTTTGATACTCGTGAATAAACAATGAAATTTAGAGAATCTAAACTCAAGCGTTGATGCAAATAAAGTCTTTCACTTTCAATCCTTTCATGGAGAATACTTATGTACTCTACAGTAAAAACAAAGGTGTAATCATAGATCCAGGATGTTACGACCCTGCAGAAGAAAAAGAACTCAAGGATTTTATTGCAGCTGAAGATATTGAGATTGAAAAATTGCTAAACACTCATGGGCATATCGACCATGTATTGGGTAATACCTTTGTAAAAGATCAGTTTAATGTTTCGCTGTGGATTGGTGAGCACGATGTAGAAACATTAAAAACAGTTCAGGTATATGCACCGAATTATGGTTTTCAAAAGTATAGACCGGCCGAACCTGATTATTATTTAAAAGAGGGCGATACAGTTAAATTTGGTGATAGCCAATTAGAAGTGATTTTTGCCCCAGGGCACGCTCCAGGACACATTGCTTTCTACAATAAAAGTGAGAACATATTAATTGGAGGAGATGTGCTTTTTCGAGAAAGCATTGGCAGAACCGATTTACCGGGCGGAGACCATGACACCCTAATCGAAAGTATCCACAGCAAACTTTTCAAACTTCCCGACAATACTAAAGTCTACTGCGGTCATGGTGAGTCAACGACCATAGGTCATGAAAAACAGTTCAACCCATTTTGCGCCTTAAGATGAGTTGGATAAGAAAAAATACTCCCAATTTCTTTACGCTAGCAAATTTATGCTTAGGAGTATTGGCCATAAAAAGCATCTTAAGTTCTGGTCCAGAACAAGAGCCGACTGTGCATTTATATGTTTTTGCCGCTGCATTTTGCGACTTACTAGATGGAGCAATCGCACGTGCCTTAAAAGTCCCTTCTCAATTTGGGGTGCAGCTAGATTCTCTCGCAGACCTTGTAACTTTTGGTGTATTACCAACATTTATTTATGCCTCAATATTCGATATGCAAGGCTGGGGATACCTTATCTTATTGGTGCCTGCATGTTCAGCTATTCGACTAGCAATTTTTAATATTTCCGAAGACCAAGGTTCAACATTCAAAGGTATTTCAACTACAGCACACGGTTTATTTGTATCTATTCTCCCTATCATTATTTGGCAAGGAGAAAGTTATTTTGCTCACAGTTTGGTTGAAATGAACTACTTGGTAGTTGTGATGGCCGTGTTCTTCTCATATCTCATGGTATCTCCTTTGAGGATGATTTCTTTGAAGTTCAAGGGATTTAAGCTTTTCGAAAATTGGGAAAAATACACATTGCTGATTGTAGGCTTATTCCTCATAATTTTAATGGGTTACGAGTCTGCACCATGGCTAATGATGCTTTATCTTTTACTTTCAATAATCATTAATTTCAAGGTGACCGAAAGCAAGAGATCATAGGGTTTAACGTTAATCAATTGTCGTAACTATATCTTGAACAATTTTAAGCTGTTTCTTCTGCTACTCTTTTGTTCCTTGTCAGCTGCGCAAGGCCAACAGAATAGTGTCTTGGCAGAAGGCAAATGGATTAAAATGGGCTTCGATGAAGCTGGTGTTTATAGAATCACTTGGAGTAAACTCAGAGAAATGGGTTTCGAGCCATCGGAAGTAGATCCTAGGAATTTAGCGATATATGGTAACCCAGGAGGCATGTTACCTCAAAGCCTCAGTGAATCTAGACCGATCGATTTAATTGAAAATCATATTCTCGTCTCAGGAGAAAATGATGGAGTGTTTAATGAGAATGACTTCATTCTCTTCTATGTTGACGATGTAAACAAGACCATTTACGATCCGACTTCCGATTCGTTCACCATTGAAAAAAACCTCTACGCGGAAGAGATATTCTATTTCCTAACAGAAAAACCAACCAATGGATTAAGATTAGAGCAAAGCCCAGATTTAGGTGCCAATTTCCCTGAAATCGATCATTCAAGAGAGCTTATCTTTCACGAATTAGACGAAACCAACTTACTTACTTCCGGCAGAGAATGGCTTGGTGAACAACTGAACTCCATAAATACAATAAGATTTGAGCACGAGATATCACAACTCAAAACTAATTCAGCGATAAAACTATACAGCAGCTTTATTGCACAGGCGTTTAATAGCACAAGTCTAAATATCAGTTTAAACGGCACTGACTTGGGTAATCTTAATTTTCAGGCAATTCCGAATTCTCAATATGCAATCAAAGGAAACATTCAAGAGAACCAGTTTGAATTGAACTCTAATCTGGTTGGTAATAACTCTCTGAACTTATTATTCACATTCAATCGAAATGGATCAAACAACGCAGTTGCTTATTTAAACAGATATTTAATCGACCTACCTACTATTCCTGCTTTCCAAGGAGATCAAAAAGCATTGCATTTTACACCTGCTCCAATAGATATCTCAACTTTCAGAATAAATACCACCTCAGACCAGATGCAAATTTGGGATATTTCTAACCCCGCTGAAATTAAGGCCCAAGCCTATTCGCTGATTAACAACCAGGCAACGTTTGGGGCCTTTTCTGATCAAATAACAAAGTATCAGCTATTCATAGTAAACAACCTTCCTGAGCCTAGAGAGTTCGAAATAATTCAAAATCAAAACCTCAGGGGCAGCGAAGCTGCTGAGTTTATTATTATTAGCCACCCACAATTCATGCTTGAAGCCCAAAGACTTGCCAATTTCAGACAAATGCATGATAATATGTCTGTTCAAGTAGTAACCACCAAACATATCTACAATGAATTCAGCAGCGGAAGACAAGACATTTCAGCCATAAGAGATTATCTCAAATTAAAATATGACGATGGAGCAGTCCTTAAGTATGTATTGCTATTTGGAAAAGGTTCTTATGACTACAAGGAGAGAATTGAAAACAACAGCAATTTCGTCCCAACCTACGAATCCAGAAACTCAATTCACCCGCTCCTCACGTTCTCCTCTGATGACTTCTTTGGTTTTCTTGATAATGATGAAGGCTATTGGGAAGAAACTAGAAACGGTGACCATTCCCTTAATATTGGTATAGGAAGAATACCTGCAAGAACTATCGCACAGGCAAAAAAGGCAGTTGATAAAATTATTCTCTACCAAACTGATGACAGAACGTTGGGAGACTGGAGAAGTAAACTGCTTTTTGTAGCGGACGATGGCGATAGAAATATTCACCAACGCGATGCAAACCAACTGGCAACACTAGTCGATACAACCCATCAACAATTTCAGGTTAGAAAACTATTTTTAGATTCATTCGAGCAAGAAAGGCTACCCAATGGAGAGTTTTCAGAAGATGCCGAGCAAGCACTAATTGAGGCTGTGAATGAAGGCCGTTTGATTATTAATTTCACAGGACATGGGGCGGAATTTGGCTGGATGCAGGAGCGAATCCTCACCTTCGATCTCATGGATGAATGGCAAAACACATTCAAACTTCCTTTTCTCATTACAGCTACCTGCGAGTTCGGAAGAAATGACGACCCTAACACTGAGTCTGGAGCTGAAAGATTAATATTCAAAAATACCGGAGGCGCCATTGGTCTGTTAACAACCACAAGACCGGTTTTCTCAAGCACCAATTATAGATTGAATGAAGCACTTTACGGAACCATGTTAGATCAACAAAATGGTGAATATCAGAGATTAGGAGAGGTAATTCAATACACAAAAAACAACTCACTCCAGGGAAGCCTTAATAGAAACTTTATTCTACTTGGAGACCCGAGCATGCAATTAGCTTACCCTAAAAAAGAAATTCAATTCACGGAAATCAATGGCAAATCTCCTGATATACAAGACACCTTGCGAGCACTTCAATCAGTGAATATAAAAGGCGTAATAAGGAGCGGCAATGTCATTGACAGTCAATTTAATGGTGAATTAGACTTTACATTTTTCGATAAAAGCCGGTCGAAATCTACCAGAGGCTCTGAGAATGAACCATTTAATTTCACAGAAAGAGACCTTATATTATTTCGTGGTAAAGCAACCGTAAGTGCTGGCCAATTTGAAATTGACTTAACAATACCGAAGAACATAAACTATTCATTTGGTTCAGGAAAAATGCTAGCATATGCAATTGAAAATAATTCGGCTACCGATGCTCTTGGAAGCTCTTTAGACTTTACTCTAGGCGGAACCTATGAGTCACTGACTGCCGACAATACCCCACCCGAAATTCGTATCTTCTTAAATGACACACTTTCTAATATAAGTGGAAGTTATGGTCAGGATGTAAATGCTATCATTAAATTCTCTGACGACAGCGGTATAAACATTTCCGATATAGTTTTGGGTCAAAATCTTTCACTTACACTAAACGATACCTTAAACATTAACCTAAACAACAGGTATATAGGCGAATTGAATAGCTTTAATAAGGGAATCGTTGAAATAGAATTGACTAATCTTCAGGAGGGAATTAATGAAATTCTAGTCTCGGCCAGAGATATACAGGGTAATTCAACAACTAAAATGATTGAATTTAATGTTGTGACCAAAAGTTCATTTATCACAGAAATAAAAGCATACCCTAATCCGTTTATTAATGAAGCATTCTTTAGTGTCTCGCATGACCTCGAAGGAGAAAACATCGAAATCAATATTGAAATCTTAAATAGTAGAGGTCAACCTGTTCAAATTTTAACTGGAGAAATACTCAGTGCAGAAACACCTTTGGTAACAAATTGGAATGGAAGAGATCATAACAATCAAAAATTACAAGCTGGAATTTATTTTTATACATTCAGAATTGTTTCAAAAACAACAGGAAAAAGCGACTTTGTACGCAGAAAACTGATAATTTCAAATTAACTATATAGTGCTACCTTTGAACAAAAAATTCATGCGAAATAGGCTCATAATTTTAACCTGCGTACTCTCCTATTTTTCTTTCACCGCTTTGGCGCAAAACTCAGGAACAATCGGTGGTCAAGACACAGATCGAAACGTTATTGCCACAGCAGTTCCCTTTTTGACGATAGCCCCAGACCCTGTTTCAGGAGCTATGGGAGATGTTGGGGTGGCAACTACTCCAGATTTGAACTCAACTTTCTGGAATCCAGCAAAGTTAACTTACGTAAATCAAAACTCAGGTTTAGGTTTAACATTCACTCCTTGGCTGCAAAAATATGTAGATGATATGTCCCTGTCATACCTTTCAGGTTTTAAGAAAATAGATGATGAGCAAGCCTTCGGCATATCGTTGTCATACTTTAACTTAGGAGATATCGATCTAACCAATGGTGCTGGTCAACCTATAGGTAGTTTTACCCCAAGAGAGTTCTCCCTTGGTGCAACATATTCAAGAAAATTGAGTGATAATCTGAGTATTGGTGTGACTGGTAAATACATTCTTTCTAACCTTTCGGGTAATATAACCACGAGCCCAATAACAGATCCAAAACCAGGAACAAGTATAGCTGCAGACATTGGTATTTATTACAAAACACAAGTAACGCTATTTCAAAAGCAATCACAGATATCATATGGTGCAACCATTTCTAACATTGGTTCTAAAATATCCTATAACAGTGCAGACGAAGAAGATTTTATTCCAACCAATCTAAGGCTTGGAACAGCTGTTTCTTCATTCTTAGACCCATATAACAAAATAACCTTGGCACTAGATATCAACAAATTAATGGTACCTACCCCCCAAGCTGATGGATCACATAGAGACAAAGGACTGCTGGACGGTATGTTTGGATCATTCGGTGATGCTCCAGGTGGTTTGAACGAAGAGTTACAAGAAATCATGTTTTCAATTGGTGGTGAATACGAATACAAAGAAACATTAGCTATCAGAGCCGGATATTTCTATGAGCACATCAACAAAGGAAATAGAAAGTACTTCACCATGGGCTTAGGCTTCAAGCTTGAAAAAGTAGAGCTCAATTTCTCCTACTTGGTACCTCAATTACAGGAGCACCCATTGGCGGAAACCTTAAGGTTTGGAGCCATATTTAACTTTGCTAAGAAAACAGAAGAAAATTAAATGCTTGACCGAACACAAGCACCTCAAATTCACCAGATTCAAAATATAAATATTCCAGAAATTGAGGTTTATAATTTACCCGAAGGAAGAAGTTTATATGTTCATAGAGAACCTAATACTAACGCCTTCAAAATTGAAATTCTCACTGAAGGAGGCAATATAAATGGCAGAAATTCAGCAGAAGTTCAACTAGGCCTTAAAATACTGGCAGAAGGAACGTTGAATAGAACAAGCCATCAAATTTCAGAACATATTGATTCAATAGGTAGCTTTCTTGAACTCTCACCCGGTTTTGACAATTCGTCACTTTCAATATACGGCTTAACAAAATTCTTTCCCGAGAACATCGCCATTCTCTCTGAATTGCTATATCAGCCACTTTTCAGTGATCAATCACTTAAGGTGCTAAAGGAAAAAGAAAAGGATAAATTAAGGTTGAACCTTGAAAAAGGATCATATATCTCATCCACCAATCTTCGAAAAACTCTTTTCGGAAATCATCCATATGGCTATAGCCTCTCATTCCAAGATTTGGAAAACATTTCCATTGCAGATTTACACACTTTTCATTCTGAATTCTTACAATCATTTGACATTTACTTATCTGGAGATATTCCAGAAAGCTTTCTAGGCATAATTCAGGAGGGCTTTACTAAGAACTCCAGCAGAATAGAGTCAAATATCACAAGTAATACATATGAAGAGAAATATTGCGAATATCGAAATCCAAAATTCATCCAAAGCTCAATAAAAATAGGTCGGAGATTATTCAATAGATCTCATCAAGATTATTTCAAATTCATTGTCGCCAATGAATACCTTGGAGGTTTCTTTGGTTCTCGATTAATGAAGAATATCAGAGAAGATAAAGGATATACTTATGGTATCTATTCCGCTTTGTATCCCTTGAAACACCAAGGATACTTTCTGATATCAACAGATGTGAAAGGAGAAAATGAGCAAGAGACACTCCAAGAAATTCAAAATGAATTAGATAGGCTAGCAAACAAGCTTGTTGCTAACAAAGATCTAGATGTCGTGAAAAGCTATATGATTGGAACATTCGTGAATTCATTCAGCACACCATTTGCACCAATAACTAAGTTTAAGACTGTAAATACTCAATCCTTGAATTTAAATTTCTATAAAGAGTACATTGAACAAATTCGAGCCGTTTGTGCAAACGACCTTCTTGAAATTTCTCAAAAATATTTAAACTACAATTCCCTAACGATAAGTCTCGCTGGCGGCTAAACATTCTCTAGTTCTCCATTGATTCCCATTCCTTTGTCCATTCATCAAAAACACTTGATGCGTTTGATTTTAGGTAAT